>JAZRQF010000043.1:0-20447 GCA_045649605.1 Faecousia sp. | reverse complement strand
AAGGCGCAACCGGTCTGAAAACCGGCTTTACCTCCGCCGCCGGCTACTGCCTTTCTTCGTCGGCAGAACGGGAGGGCATGGAGTTGATTGCGGTGGTTATGGGGTGCGGAACCTCCCAAAAACGCTTTGCCGCCTGCAAATCCATGCTGGATTACGGCTTTGCCAACTATGCGCTGATCACACCGGAGCTTGCCGCCACCGCTTCTGTGCCGGTGAAGATGGGAAAAGAACAATTTGTCAACGCCGTACCTGCCCAAAACGACTGCCTTTTGATCGACAAATCCCAGCGCAACTCCGTTTCCACCCAAATCGAGCTGGAAGAAACGGTCTCCGCCCCGGTAAGCCAAGGGCAGCGGCTGGGAACAATGACCATCCGGGCAGGGGAGCAAATCCTTGCACAAATCCCCATGGTTGCGGAAAAACCGGTGGAAAAACTGACCTTAGGGGATATTTTCACCTTGATCTTCAAACAAGTCATGCACGCAAAATAAAAAAGCCGGTGGAAACAAAAGTTTCCACCGGAAATTTTTTAACGATGCTCGCCTAGGTAGAACAGCGCCAGGGTGCCAGGACCGGAGTGCGAACCGATCACTGCGCCTACGTAGTAGATAAATACATCTTTTACGCCGTACTTTTCCTTGACCTGCTTTGCCAGATACTCTGCATCCGCCTCACAGTCGCCATGGCAGATAAATACGGTATCATTTGCGCCGGGAATGGCAGTCTGACCCATTTTCGCAGCCAATGCGTCAATGGATGCTCTTCTGCCACGGGCCTTGGATACGTTGATCAAGTGACCCTCATCATCCACGTGCAGCACCGGCTTGATCTGCAGCATGGTGCCAACCAACGCTGTTGCTGCGCTGACTCTGCCGCCGCGCTTGAGATACATCAGGTCGTCCACAGTAAACCAATGGCACAGCTTGGAACGGTATTCCTCGCACCATGCAGCCAGTTCTTCCAAGGACATGCCCTCATCCCGCTTCTTGCAGGCATACCATACCAGCAGGCCCTGACCCAAAGAAGCGCACAAGGTATCCACCACAAGGATTTTCCGATCCGGGTATTTTTCCTGCAACTCATCGGCGGCGATCACCGCAGACTGGTAAGTTGCGCTCAGACCGGAAGAGAAGGTGAGTACCAACGCATCCTCACCACCGGAGAGAACCGGCTCGATGACAGAAGCCCAACCCTCGGGATTGACGGCTGCGGTGGTTGCCTTTTCGCCGCTGCGCAGACCATCAAACAAATCTTTCAGCCAAGCTTCGGAATATTCGTTGTAATTTACACCCTTGTAAAGCACAGAAAGGGAAACGACCTCCAGCTGCAGATCTTGATACATTTGGGCAGGAAAATCGCAGCAGGTGTCGGTAACAATCTTATAAGACATAATGAAATCTCCTTGGTTATAAAATACTGGACAGTTGTTTGCTTGTGGTCTATAATGGAAACCACAAGCATAGAGATATTGTATTACATCTTTTTGACGAAAGACAGCCATTTTGGGGAGAATGCCCACTTTTGCACTACTCTTTCCGTAGAATTAGGACTCTACCGGCAGTAGAGTTGCTTTTTGGCTGTGTTTGGAGGCATTATGACAAAATTTTTGCTACGCATTTTCGTACCCAACCACACACAGACCGAGGACACAACCGTCCGCACTCGGGTAGGTAAGCTTTCCGGCATTGTGGGTATCGTGTGCAATCTGCTGCTGGCAATCGGCAAACTGATCGTGGGTATTCTGTCCGGCTCGGTGGCCATTACCGCCGATGCCATGAACAATTTGTCCGATGCCGCCAGCTCTGTGGTGACCTTGGTAGGCTTTAAGCTGGCGGAAAAGCCGGCAGATAGTGAACACCCTTACGGGCATGCCCGGTTTGAGTACTTATCCGGCCTTGCTGTTGCCGCGCTGATCGTGGTCATCGGTTTTGAACTGGCAAAGACATCTGTTGAAAAGATCTTCCACCCCACGGCAGTCATTTTCTCCATTCCCATGGTGGCTGTGCTGGTGGGTTCTATTCTGGTCAAGCTGTGGCTGAGCATTTTTAACCGCTATCTGGGCAAGCACATTCAGTCCGCAACCTTGATTGCCACCGCCGCAGACAGCCGTAACGACGTAATTTCCACCGCCGCCGTCCTTGCCGCCGCCCTGATCGAGCATTTCACCACTTGGCAGATTGACGGCATTATGGGTCTGGGCGTTGCCGTGTTTATTCTATACAGCGGCATTACTTTGGGCAAGGACACCATCAGTCCCTTGCTGGGCGAGGCTGCCAGTCCCGAACTGCGAAAACTCATCATCGATATTGTCAACAGCGACCCCCGTGTTCTTGGCTACCACGATCTGATGGTCCACGATTACGGCCCGGGTCAGCGGTTTGCCAGCATTCACGTAGAGATGGATCAAAGAGAAGATCCTCTGCTATGCCACGAAATTATTGACGATATAGAACGTCTGTGTCTGGAAAAGCACAATATTCATTTGGTGATCCACTACGATCCCATTATCACCGGTAATGCAGAGTTAGAAGAAATGCGCAATCACGTTATCAACATTCTGCAAGGCATCGATTCCCGGCTTTCCATCCACGATTTTCGTATGGTAAAGGGCGTTGGACACAGCAATTTGATATTCGATATTGCCTTGCCCCAGGATCTATCCGGGCGGGAAAAGCAGATCCAGCAGCAATTAAATAATGCCCTGGCCCAATTGGACCAAGGCATTTTGAATACGGTTATTACATTTGACCCGGAGGCGTTTAACGCTTAGTTTTCTTCAGGAATGTGCCGCAGAGGATGCATGCCCACAAAAACAAGCTCAGCGCCCAATGTCCGCTGCAGATCATAGGGGAGGACACCCAAATCAAAATTACATAGAACACATTTCCCAAGGTTTCTGAGCCGGAAACGCTGGCGATATTGGCGATCAACGTTGCCACGGTCAGTCCAAGGGACAGTCCGCTAATCAACCGCAGGCGCAAAAGACCTTTCCGGCATCCTTTTTTCAACGCATCCACCAAAAGCCATACACCCGGCACAAAGCACACCAGCGACAAAAATGTCATCGCCCCTGCCTGCCAACCTTCCGGGTTGGGAATGTGGCCCAAAGAGGCGCATAGAATGTAAAAAAACGCCCACGCGCAGTACAAAATCTTCCGCTTCATAGTTAACTCCTTCCGGATGCAGATGGGTTTTTGTTATTGTACCCCATTTGTCTTGGAAACTCAAGTAGGAAAAAATACTGGACAGTGGAGTAAAAATTTGGTATAATAAGGCAAATTCGTAAGGAAAGGGAGTTGATTTCCCATGAAATGTCCGTTTTGCGGTGACCTTGAAAGTAAGGTCGTGGATTCCCGCCACTCTGAGGATAATTTGAGCATCCGCCGCCGTCGTGAATGCCTGGCTTGCCAGCGCCGTTTCACCACATATGAGATCGTGGAAAGCCTGCCCATTATCGTAATTAAGCGTGACGGCTCCCGTCAAGGCTTTGACCGGAACAAGATCATGCAGAGTATGGTTCGTGCCTTTGACAAGCGGCAAGTTGCTGTTGCCGATCTGGATCGGATCACCACCGAGATCGAGCAGACCATTCAGAATTCTCTGGAGCGGGAAGTCAGCACTGACCGGATCGGCGAAATGGTTATGGAGCGCATTAAACCCCTTGACGAGGTTGCCTACATTCGTTTTGCGTCGGTTTACCGCCGTTTCCAGGATGTAAACGGTTTTATTCAGGAGATCAATTCTTTCCTGGAAGAAAAATAAGGAATTGCTATGGATCAGCTGTTATCTTTTTTAAAAGAATTTGATATTGCCAATATTCTGCCGGAAACCGCTGCATTTATTACACAGCTTCGGTGGACAATGGCAATTTTGGTACTCATCGGGCCGCTGTTGCTGATCGGTTTGGGTGCATGGTACTATTTCCTGCCCCGCACCAAGATCAATGACCCTCTGGGTTTTCAGGGCCTGCGGCGGATTGAGAATAAAAAAACATGGCTATACGCCCAGCGGCTTGCCGGTCTGGGTTACGGAGCTTTGGGCATCGCCCTTTTTGCGGTGTTCGGCGTGCTGTGTCTGTTCTTTATCGCCATGACCCCGGACGTGATCGCTACCTGCACCTTTGTATGCGTGATCATCGAGCTGCTGCTGACATTGATCGTATGGATCGGCATACAAATTCTTACAGAGAAAAACAGTAATTAAATTTTCCGGCAGATGGAAACCATCTGCCGGTTATTTTTTGAAAAACCTTGCGAAATACTGCGTTCAATGGTATCTTAAAAGCAAATAATTCCCTTTGGGAGAGGAGAACCTTATGTATCAGATTTATAAGATCACATCCAATACCGTGGTGGATTTTGCCGCTGAAGAACTGAAAAAGTATCTGCGCATGATGATGCCCCGCTGCGGCGAGATCGGTATTACGTACAATCCCAACGCAAAAGACGGATTCCGTCTGGGTCTGATGGCAGACTTCGGCTTGGACACCTCTGAAGCAGAAGATCAGGAACTGGACGATATTATTCACATCGATACCCAGGAAAACGGCGGCATTATTGCCGGCAACAACCCCCGCAGCGTGCTGTTGGCTGTGTACCGTTATCTGACAGAAAACGGATGCCGCTGGCTCTTCCCCGGTGTGGATGGCGAGATCATTCCCGTACAGCAGGTTGTTCCTACCTATTATCACAAAATGGCTGACAACCGCTACCGTGGTCAGTGCAACGAGGGCGCAGAAAGCCAGCAATGCATGCTGGAGACCATCGACTTCTCTCCCAAAATCGGCATGAACGTGTACATGCTGGAGTTCGATATTCCCAAGGTATACTACGATTATTACTACAACCACCGCTTCAACGAAGCAAACCGTGACCCCGAACCGGTTACCGATGAGACAGTTCTGCAGTGGAAGCGGGTTTGCGAGACAGAAATGGCAAAAAGAGGTCTGCAGTTCCACGATATGGGACACGGCTGGACTGTAGAATCCTTCGGCATCACCTCCACCGGCGGCTGGGATAAGAACGAAAACACCTATGTTCCCGAGGAATCTGTGCAGTATTTGGCGCAGATCGATGGCAAGCGTGGTCTGTATAAGGGCGTTGCCATGAACACCAACTTCTGCATGTCCAACCCGTCAGCAAGAAAGATCTTCACCAAAACCGTCTGTGACTATGCAGAAATCAACACCCACGTGGGTTACCTGCATGTGTGGCTGGCAGACTGGCAGAAAAATCACTGCGAATGCAATGCCTGCCGCAAGAAGATCCCCTCCGACTGGTATGTGATTCTTTTGAACGAGATCGACGAGGAGCTGACCCGCAGAAACTTATCCACAAGAATCGTTTTCTGCGCCTATTCCGACACCGCTTATGAGCCGCTGGAGGAAAAGATCAAGAATCCCGACCGTTTCAGCATCCTTTTGGGCGCAATTTCCCGTAGTTATACCTATTCCGTTGAGAGAAATCCTCAAATGGAAAACCTCGCTCCCTATGTGCTGAACCAATCCTCTCGTCTGGACAGCATGGAAGAATACATCGTCCGTCTGAACCGTTGGAAGGAATTTGCGCCTTGTAACAGCTTCGCCTACGAATACCACTTCTGGAAGCATCAGTTCTACGCACCCGGCGTTCTGTCCTTTGCAAAGCGTGTTTGTGAGGACGTGGAATCTTACCGGGATAACGGCTTGAACGGCATGATTCAGGACGGTTCTCAGCGTTGCTTCTTCCCCAACGGCTTCAGCTTCTACTGCTACGGCAAGAAGCTGTTCGACAATTCCCTGACCTACGAGGAACTGGAAGAGGACTACTTCTCCCACGCCTATGGCGAGGCAAAGGATCTTGTCCTTTCTTACCTGAAGGCTGTGGAAGAGGGCATGCCCCAAACCTATATGGAGTGCAAGCACAGCGCCCGTATTCCTTCTAACTTCTACAAACCGGAAATGGAATCCAAGCTTTTGGGTCTGATCCCCACCGTTAAGGAATTCCGTGAAAAGCTGCTCACTTATAAGAATATGCCCCTGCGTGCCCAGACTGTGGGCATCCGGCTGATGCTTCTGCACACCGAATTTATCGAAGGTCTTGCCCCGGTTATGGCAATTAAGTGTCTGGGCAAGGATGAAGAGGCAAAAATTGCTTCTCAGGAATTCTTCCAAGCGTTCGGTAAAAACGAAATCGCATGGGAGCGCTACTACGACCAAAAGCAGATGGTGCAGGCGTTTGTATCTATCTTCAACGCAAAAAGCCAAGTCGATATGTAAATTATGGAGAGAGAATAATGAAATACTGCCAACATTGTGGTACGCAACTTCCCGACAATGCAGGTTTTTGCTTAAATTGCGGCAGACCTACCACACAAACACCCGTTAATCATCAGCAGATATTGATAAACACATTGTCATCCAGACTAAAAACCAATGGAATTATATGGATCGTTATTGCGTGTTTTCAAATACTTATCGCGCTAAACGGCGGCTGGACCTTGTTGTTTATCGGCATTTTGAACGTCATCACAGCTGTAAATAATATCAATTCCAGCAAGAATATTTTAACTAACCAAAATGGCATTGTAGCAGCATACGAACCCCTTGTTTCTCCCATTATTACGCTGGCATATAATCTTGTGTTCGGCGGTATCATCGGTGTCCTGGGTTCTTTGTATTACTTAATTTTCATCCGTGGATATGTGATGGAGAATAAGCAACAATTCCTTTCTATGGAAATATCTTCTCCGCCGCAAAACACCAACACTACAGCAGGAAACGCTGTATATGTCAATGCGGTTCTTACAGCAGAAGAGGCCTACCTAGGTGTAGAAAAGAACATTTATGTGGCTGACCTGCAAAAAACATTGAAAGTATCCTTCCCCAAATATGTCCAGCAAGGACAGGTGCTTGCCTTGCGCAACGTAACCGGAAATGCGCCAACCGGAGAAATGGTAACCAAAGATGTTTATGTGAAAGTAATCATCTATGGTACATAAACAGCAATCCCCCTTATGATATGTAATAAACCCTCCGTGTACCTGACGGTGCGCGAAAGAAACCGTTCAACTGCATAAAAACCCGGCACCCACTACGGGTGCCCTCTTTTTTTGTGGATTTATTCCCTTGTTAAACACACGATGGATTCTACATGCGCACATCTGGGGAAAAGGTCTGCAGCTTGGGCATTTTTTAGCACATAGCCACGGTCTTTTAAGAGCGCAACGTCCCGTGCCAAAGTAGCCGGGTCGCAGGAAACATAGACAATCCGGCGAGGGGACATTCTGTCCAGCGCCTCAATGGTGTCTGCGTTCAGACCCTTTCGCGGGGGATCGACCACGATCACGTCCGGGCGAATGCCTTTTTCTTCCAGTTCCAAGGCGGCTTTTCCTGCATCGCCGCAGAAAAATTCCGCATTTTGGATGCCGTTTCGGGCAGCATTTTCCTTGGCATCCTGCACCGCCTGCTCCACAACTTCCACGCCGATGACCTTGCCTGCAGCCTTGGCCATCGCCAAAGTGATCGTACCCACACCGCAGTAAAGATCCAAAACAAGGTCATCTTTTGTGATTTGCGCCTGGGAAATAGCGGCTTCATACAATCGCTGCGCCTGGTGATGATTGATTTGGTAGAAAGAGCGGGGAGACAAGCGGAAATGCAAACCGCACAAAGTATCTTCAATATATCCCGGGCCATAAAGGGTGATAAATTCCTCGCCCAAAATGGTATTGCCCGGCTTGGTATTCACCGATAGCACCAAAGAAGTAAAACCTTCTACAACCTGCAAGCGGCGGATCAGATCCTCGGTATGGGGCAACTTTCTGCCGTTGACCACCAGACACACCAGCACCTGCCCGGAGACTGCGCCCCGACGGACATAAATATGCCGCAAAAGGCCCTTATGGGTCTGCTCGTCGTAGGCAGTAACGCGGTAGTGGTTTACATAATCTGCCACAATTTGTTTGACCCGGTCGGCTTCCTCCGGCAGAATCAGACAACGCTCATTTTCCACAACCTGATGGGTACCTGCCCGGAAAAAGCCTGCGAACACCCGATTTTTCTTGCTGGATACGGGATACTGGGCTTTGTTGCGGTAGCCATAGCAGGTAGGTGCGGATAAAATCGGTACATTTTCCAAGCTTTCGCCGCCGATGCGGTTAAGCGCCTGCTTCACCCGGTCGGCTTTCAGCCGGGATTCTTCTTCGTAATCCATGTGCCAGAAATCACAGCCGCCGCAAAGCTTTGCCACGGGACATTCCCGGTTGACCCGGCGGGGGGATTTCTCCAAAAGTTCGGTGATCTTACCGGCGGCCCATGTTTTTTGCGCCTTTTCGATGCGCACAAGGCATTTTTCTCCCACGATGGCGTTGGGAATGAACACCGCACAACCTTCGATCTTGGCAACACCTTGTCCCTCGGCGGTATAATCGGAGATCACCGCTTCATAAATTTTATTCTTTTCCAGCATCGGTGTCCTCCAAAATATACTCCATGCCGATTTTTTGCGGCTTTAAACCTAAACTTTCATAGAAACCCATAGCGCTTTCGTTGCAGCACCACACATTCAGGGTAATGCTATAGCAGCCACGCATTTTGGCGTATCGGACTGCGTTTTCATACAGTGCCTTACCGATATGTTGTCCACGGCAGGCTTCGTCTACGCACAGGTCGTCAATATACAGCTCGGTGTGATCCGTAATCACCGGATCGTCCTTATGCTCCTTGACCATACAGAAGCAGTAACCAAGCACTTTTTCCTCTTCCACAGCCACGAAAATAGGCGTTTTCAGAGACTCAAGCATAGAAATCACCTGAGACGGACCGTATTTCTGCGCATTCCCACGGAAAATATCCGGTCTGCCCATATGATGCACCCGGCCTACCTGCCGCAAAAGGGCGATAATACCCGGGGTATCTTCAATTTCCGCAAAACGAATTTCCATAACGAACCTCCTGCGCGCTTTTTCTTATCATACCACAAAAAAATTTTTTGGTAAAGGATTATCTAAGCAACACAATATGTAGTAGAAGAAATTATTTTCTCCCCCAATTTTTCAAAAACAAGCAGCGAAAAAGGGGAATTTTTCCGCTAAAATCCTTGACATTCCATATAAATACCTATATAATACACTGGTCTGCGAATGCAGACATATCCTTGCTCCCGATGCATTCGGGGGCCAAAAGTCCAAAAGGAGGTGCAAACAACATGGCTAAGATCACCGGTAAGTACGAGGTGCTGTATATCATCGACCCTGCTCAGGGCGAAGAGGGCATCGCCGCACTTGTGGAAAAGTTCAAGGCAATGGTGGAAGCGGAGGGTACTCTGTCTAACATTGATGAGTGGGGCAAGCGTCGTCTGGCATACCCCATCAACGATCTGACTGAGGGCTACTATGTTCTGATGAACATCGAGACCAAGCCCGAGTTCCCTGCAGAGCTGGAGCGTGTGATGAAGATCACCGAAGGCGTTCTGCGCTGCCTGACCACTGCAGTGGAAGAGTAAGGAGGAATCTCAATGCTTAACCACATCGTTATCATGGGTCGTCTGACTCGTGACCCCGAGCTGCGCCGTACCGGCAGCGGCGTCGCCGTAGCAAGCTTTACTGTAGCGGTTGACCGTGACTTCGGCAATCGTGACAACGGCGAACGGGAAACCGATTTCATCGACTGTGTCGCTTGGCGTCAGACTGGAGAATTTGTCTCCAAGTACTTCACCAAGGGCCGCATGGCGGTGGTATCGGGTCGTGTCCAGATTCGTAACTGGACCGACAAAGAGGGCAACAAGCGCCGCACTGCTGAGATCGTTGCAGACAATGTCTACTTCGGCGACAGCAAGCGCGAGGGCGATAACGGTGGCAACACCTACGCACCCGCTGCCCCCAACTATGGCGAATATGCGCCCGCTGCATCCGCTCCTGTATCCGATTTTGCGATGCTGGACGATGACGACGCACAGTTGCCGTTCTAATTCTTGACTTTTCTACAATGCTTAAAAGGAGGTAATCCGTCATGGCTAATGAACAGCGTGTTCGTCCCCGCAAGCGCAGAAAGGTATGTGCTTTCTGTGTTGAGAAGGTGACCTGCATCGATTATAAGGATACTGCAAAGCTCCGCCGTTACCTGTCCGAGCGCGGCAAGATTCTGCCCCGCCGTACCACCGGCACCTGCGCAGCTCATCAGCGCCATCTGACCACCGCTATCAAGCGTGCTCGCCAGATTGCTCTGCTGCCTTACGTTGCAGACTAATGCAAAAAATCATCCCCGGTTCGTATGAACCGGGGATTTTTTTATTCTTCTACAGCAACCTTTTTCTTCTTTTTTACCACGATCAGCGCGACAACTGCGCCAATAACGACAACGGCTGCGCCTCCAATGACAAAAGGAATGGGGTTAAAGGGCGTTTCCAATGCATTTCCGCCAACGCTGTGAAGCTGGAAGGTCAGACCCTCGCCATAGTGAATGCCCTTGGCGGTGGAATAGTTCTCTACCTGCACAGTTTTGCCGTCAGCAGAGATATGCAGCAATGCTACCAGTCCGGTAGGACCGCCGTAGGAAGGGCCGTCCAGACGGGAAGGATCGATCAAAAGCTGCTGGATCACATTACCGTGGTCGCCAACCTTTTCTGTACGCAGGATTTCCGGTGTTCCGTTAATATGACCGCAACATACCATCACGATATTCTCATGCTTACGGATCAACTTATCAAAAATTTCAGGACCGTCGTTTTTGCCCTGCTGTCTGGTGGGGGGAATGCCGCTGTTATCCCGGTTAATGAGTTCGCCTTCTTTATTTAAGTAACCGTGGGTGGTAATAATGACGTTATGATCCGGGTGGGCGGCAATGATCTCAGATGCCCAATTCAAAACATCGTCAGACGGACCGTGATCCAGACCGAAAATCATATATTTCAGCGTGCCAATCTGGAAGGTGTTATACACATTTAAGTATTGCTCATCGTAAGTACCGGCAAGCTGATTTTTATATTCGTCAGTAGCCATAAATGCGCTAAACAAAATACTTCCATCGTGGTTGCCACGCACCAACGTGTAGGGGACTTGTCCATTGAGCTGGGAAATGCTTTCCTGCGCAGTCGTCCATTCCTCAAGGTTAGAATTATCGGTAATATCGCCCAAGCCTGCCACAAACTTCAGATTTTTCTCCTCCTTCATCTTGAGAAGCCACTGATACAGCACGGGCATTTTCTCTGGATTGAACTCATTCAAATTTTGGGTATCACCCACAAAGGCAATGGTAAATGCGTAATCGGTAATGGGTGCAGCATTTTCCACCCACTTATCGTAGACTTCCTGGGTAGGTTCGGTAACTGTGGTGGCAGAAACGGTGAATACCATGGATACCAGCATAACCAGTGATAAAATCAGCAAAATACATCTTTTCATAGCAAACCACTCCTTAAAATAGGAACTTTTTTAACAATGTATCATATATTTTTCTGTTTCAAATGCTTTTTTCGAAATTTTCTTTGAGATTTTTAAAATACCAGGCAAAGCCTTGATCGTTGGGATGCACTCTCTGATCGGCGTAATAGGTTTCATCGTGAGGAACAAATTCCCAACCGGAGATAACTGTGATATTGGGATAAGAGGAACAAATCTCCCGGATGCTTCTTTCTACATCAAAAAAGTCGCCAAATTGCTGTTGTTCCTTATAATTCTTGCGCCAGATCGGGGTAAGGGCAAATATAGCGGTAGTGGGGTAGTTGGAAACAAGATTGGCAAAAAACGCCTCACAGCGTTTCCGAAAATCTCCTTGCTCCGCTGTTCTCCAGTCATTGGTTCCATAGGCAACAGTGATATAATCCGGCGCTTCATGACTTTTAAGCGCCGCAAGCTCCGGGAAAAAGACCTCGCCGCCAATGCCTTTGTTGAAAAGTTCTGCGCCAATCGCATCGGCAAACCGCACCGCATAGCTATTGGATGCAAAAACTGCATCGTATCCGTTGGTGATGGAATCGCCGTACATAACAAGCACTTTATTTTTCTTGTGCGGTGTAACGTAGGTGGCATTTTTGATTTCCACATCAAGCAGTTGGGTCTTAACAGACCAGGGAAATACGATGCGTACCGTCTTTTTCCCTGTTTTTAAGGGAATTTCCTCGGAAAACCTGCCCAAAGGGAAGATTTGCTCCGTATAATTGGTATTTAACGCACTTTCTTCAAAATTTTGAATGCGCTTACACACCACGCCATCCACGAAAATATCCATGGAAAAATATCTACGGGCAGTAGCAGGGGAGGTTTCCATTTTCAAACACAAGCAGTCTCCGTCGGTGGTGAACTCCATCTGCACACCGGCGGTGGAAAACACCTTGTCCCGGAACTGGGTTTTAGAATACAAAACCTCTTCTTCCTGATTAAAACGGTGGAATGTAATCATTCCGTCCTGTTGATCTATATAAGCCGCACCCTGTGTGACGCTTTTAATTTGATTGAAATCTAAGTGCATATCATCACCTAATCCAGTTCTGCCACGGCGCGGATTTTGTTTTCTAAATACTGTATCCATTCTTCCGGCGTCACAAAGGCATCTGTTTCCCCTTGTGCAACAAGCGCCAACTTTACGTCTGTTTTGTTGTGGTCTACATGGTTGCCTAGAAAAATATCGACTTTTTGCGCCTTTGCGTATTCCAAACCTTTCACAAACTTGTCCCGATTGGACATGGGCAGATTGTATTTTTCCAAAAATGCCCGGCGCAGGGTGTTTCTTCCCGTACCGCCGTGCATACCGGCACGCAAAACCCGGTTTCCGTCGGAAACATCAAAGAAAAAAGACATGGTTCCGTCGGTATGACCCGGTGTGCTCAGACACAAAACAGAAATATTGCCCAAACGAACCACGTCCTTGTCTTGCAAAAGGACGTCGGGCACAAAACTATTCTTTTCCCGATGATCCGGGAACTTAGAAAGCGCTGTATCTTCTTCTCCCGTGACCATTTTCAGGTCGCCAGAGCCTATGTACGTTTTTGCGCCGGTCAGAGCGGCCAATTCCTTTGTTGCGCCTGCGTGATCCACATGGCCGTGGGACATGAGTATCACTTTAATATCTCTATAATCAAAGCCGATTTTCCGGATATTATCCAAAACGATCTGCAACGCCTCCGGATAACCCGGGTCAATAAGGATCAATCCATCGCCGGTATCGATCAAATGGGTAGAAGCAGGCCGGGTTCCCACAAACCAAATGGGTCCAAAGACTCTGCCGGGGGAAATATAGCCCATATCTGTCGTTTGATCCATTGATGACACTCCTAAAATCAAATTTGATCGGTTACGGCTTTTGCTAATGCGGTTATCTTTGCATAATCTTTATCTGCCAAAGCCTGCTTATTGAGAATAGAAGATGCCATTCCTACACCAACCACACCGGTGGCCAGAATTTCCGTTACATTCTCAGCAGTTACACCGCCAAAGCAAACCAAGGGCAAATGGTTCAAAGGAACACGGATCTCCTTAATAACCTTTAAATTCACCATAGACGATGGGAACAACTTGATCAGATCTGCGCCCAGTTTATAGGCTTTTGTCATCTCAGAGGGAGTTGCGCAGCCGGGCATAGAAATCAGTCCTGCCGCTTTTGTGGCTGTAATCACATCTTCTTCCATGGTGGGAGATACAATGATCTCTGCGCCGGCCTGCTTTGCCAGTTCAAACTGCTCCATGGTAATAACCGTTCCGGCGCCTACGTGCATTTTGCTGCCCAAAGCCTCCCGAACTGCCTTGATCTTGCGGGCAGTTGCCTGAAAACTATCGGGATCTGCCTGATTAAACGGCACTTCCATAAAACGGATACCGCCGTTATACAAAGCTGTCGCCACGTTTACGATCTCCCGCTCGTCAATGCCACGGCAGACAACAATTACTTTCTTCTCAAAAAATTCTTTTATAAAGGAATTCATAACCCTATACTCCTGTTTATCTGAGATTGTTTAAGGCATCAATGATGATCTGCGTTGCCATCGCCGCTGTATTTCTCTCCGCTTCTGCGCTGCGGGATGCAATATGGGGCGTCAGGTAGAAATTCGGAAGCGCAAGCAACGGCTCGTCTTTTTCAGGCGGCTCACTGGTCAAAACATCAAAGTATGCCCCGCGAATGATTTTTTGAGATAACGCTGTGTACAAGTCCGCTTCGTTGACAATGCCGCCTCTTGCCGTATTGATCAAAACCGCTTGGGGTTTCATGGTTTTTAACTGGGATAAGCCAATCAAATCCTTGGTTTCCTCGGTTAGCGGAATGTGCAGGGACACAAAATCAGAATGCTTCAAAAGCGCTTCCAGTCCCACAGAAGTAACATCAAACTTCTTTGCAACCGCTTCATCAACACCATAGGGATCATACGCCAGAACCTTCATGCCCAAGCCAAATGCCATTTGGGCAACTTTTTTGCCGATAGCGCCAAAACCCGCAATACCAACCGTTTTACCTTCCACCTCATAACCGGTCATTTTCGACCAGCCGTTGGCTCTGGTATCGGAAATGCTCTCATAAAGATTCTTGGAATCTGCAAGAATGAAGCTGATTGCAGTCTCTGCCACACTTCTGGCATTAGAACCTGCGGTTTTACCTACAAAAATGCCTTTTCCCCGGCAGTATTCCACATCGATATTATCCAGTCCTACACCGAATTTCACAACTGCTTTCAGCATGGGATGGCTGTCGATATATGCCTTATCTACCGTCTCTACGCCTACGATCACGCCGTCTGCATCTGCGGTAAGGGCATAAAATTCCTCTTTTGTGTATGCTTTTCCGGTTTGGTTATATGCAAGGGAAATACTTGCTTTTTCAAAGAATTTTACATTCTCTTCTCCGCAATTTGCAAACCCTCGCGGCGTAATCACAACTTTCATACGGCACTTCCTGCCCTTCCTTTGGTTACATTATATTATTGTAAGGTATCCAGCATTTTTTCCGCTTCCTGACGCATTCTTGCTGCCACGTATGCGGTTAACATAATCTTTAGCACCTGCTTAACACGCTGTTTTGCGCCGGGCATTGGCTCTTCGTAATTCTCCATAGCCTGCTCCAGCAGCGCATCCCGCTCGGTTTCGCTGTCTAACTCCTTGGCGCGAGCCGCTAAGCGCACAAACATGAAGTAAAGCTGGGAATCGTCGATCACATCGTCGCTTTCATCATCCAGCTGGCCATTGATATACCCCAGCATGCCGCAGATCCGCTCCATAGGCAGTACGCTTTTTAGCATATTAATATTGATAATACGGCAAAGCTGCCGCAGGGTATAGCGCTTGCGCACCGGGGCGGATAAAAATCCCCGCTTGACCCAGTTCTGCACCGTATACGGCTCCAAACCGGTAATGCCGGAAACCTGACTCAGTACAATGCCGCCTGCTAAAAACATAGAGGAAAACAGATCCTGAATATGCTCTGCTTCCTGACGTTCGATCTGCAGGACTGTTCCGGGAATAAACCACTTCATATCCTCACGCCTTTCTCTCTTGTGGTAATGTAATAATATCATGTGGTTATGTGATTTGCAACCGGAATTTTCTCTTGTATTTATGCTACTTTTCCGCATTTTCCTCTTTACGAATTGGTAAAAGTGTTGTACAATAGTAAGGACTATAGTGAGGAGGTGTGGGCATTTTGAATTGCTTGAAATGTGGTAAAGAAACGACCCATGGACAAGTCTTTTGTGACGACTGTCAAGAAGTTATGCAGAAGTACCCCATAAGCCCCTCCGCTGTTGTTCATCTCCCCAAAAGAAGCTCTGCTTCAGAGAAACCTGCAGACTATGAAGAAGAGGAATCTGCAGCAGATGTAATTTCCCAATTAAAGGGCATTATTCGCTGGCTCACACTAACGGTCGGCATTCTGTCGATTCTTCTGTGTTTGTTGGCAGTTGTTTTGCTGAACCATCTGGACACCCAACCTCAGGACTCCAATATCGGTAAAAATTATTCCACGATCGGCACAGAGCAAAAGCCGTAATGTTTCACGTGAAACATGTCGGTTCGATGCTTCTGTGTTTCACGTGAAACATACGAGGTATTCCTTATGTGTAAAATCATTGCAGTTGTAAATCAGAAAGGCGGCGTCGGTAAGACCACCACCGCTGTTAATCTGACTGCCGCATTAACTGACCTGGGCCAAAAGGTCCTGCTTTGCGATTTCGACCCCCAGGCAAACGGAACCTCCGGTTTGGGTGTAGACAAGCGTAAAGTGAAACATTCCGTCTATGACGTGGTAATTGATGAAACGCCCGTGGCTGAGGCCATTGTGCATACAAAGTTTGGCGACGTGCTGCCGTCCTCGCCGGATCTGGCTGGCGCAGCGGTGGAACTGTTGTCGCTGCCCGAGCCCAACTACCGGCTGAAAAACGCATTATCCGCTGTAAAAGACGATTACGATGTCATTTTCATTGACTGTCCTCCTTCATTGGAGCTGTTAACCATCAACGCCCTGGCCGCCGCTGACAGTATTTTGGTGCCGGTCCAGTGTGAATACTACGCTTTGGAAGGTCTTGCAGACCTGATGACCACCTTGCGTCTGATGAAAAAGCGTATTAATCCCGCTTTGGAGATCTTCGGTGTGGTTTTGACCATGTTTGACGGTCGCACCAATTTCTCCACACAAGTGGCGCAGGAAGTGCGTAAGCATTTCCCCGGCAAGGTTTTCGCCACTGTGATCCCCAGAAATATCCGCTTAGCGGAAGCCCCCAGCCACGGTTTGCCCGTTACGGTATATGACCGCAGCAGCCGGGGCGCCGTTTCCTACAAGGCTTTGGCCGAGGAAATCGTGAAAAAGCTATAAGAAAAGGGTGATTTAATTGGCCTTACAAAAAGGATTGGGTCGCGGCATGGGTGCGCTGCTTGGTGACTTTGAAGAAGTTGCCGTAGAAAAAAGTGCCTATCAAATCCTCCCCATTCACAAAGTTGAGCCGAATCCGGATCAACCGCGGCAGGATTTTGATGAAGTTGAGTTGCAAGCGCTTGCAGACTCTATTTCCACCCACGGTATTGTGCAACCCCTTACAGTCCGTGAAGTAAATAACGGCTATTATCAGATCATCGCCGGTGAGCGCCGTTGGCGCGCTGCCCGTTTGGCAGGTCTGCAGGAAGTTCCTGCAGTGATCATGGAAGCCGATGATAAGAAAACCATGGAGCTGGCGTTGATCGAAAATCTGCAGCGTCAGGATCTGAATGCGGTTGAAGAAGCGCTGGGTTATCAGACTTTGATGGAAGAATACGGTCTGACCCAGGAAGAAACCGCAAATCGGGTAGGCAAATCCCGTCCGGCTGTGACAAACGCCTTGCGTCTGCTGTCACTTTGCCCCACGGTACTGGAAATGCTCCGTGCCGGTCAGCTGACTGCCGGTCATGCCCGTGCACTGCTCACATTAAAAACCGATAAGCAGCAGGTAGATACCGCCCGGAAGATCGCTAATCTTGGCCTTTCTGTCCGGCAGGCAGAACTGTTGTGCAAAAACTTAACAAAAGCACCCACCCCCAAGCAGGAAACATTTTTCGCTGTGGATTACGTTGCTGAATGCGAAAAGAACCTTTCCAAGTACTTGGGACGTGGCGTTAAGATCGTAAACGGCAAGAGAAAAGGCCGTTTTGAGTTGGAATTCTATGGACAGGAAGATTTACAAAACCTTTTGGACGCGCTGATGAAGCTGAAGAAATAAGGTGTGCTTATGGAAAAAAGACTGTATAAATCCAATTCTGACATTAAATTAGACGGCGTTTGCGCCGGAATTGCAGAATATTTAAATATTGACCCCACGATCGTGCGTCTTATCTGGGCGCTGCTCGTTTTGGTAGCAGGCACCGGCGTTTTGGCTTATATCGTCTGTATGCTTGTGATCCCGAGAAGACCGGGTGGCTGTATTGAAGATTAACTAAGGAGAGATTATCATGTTAGATATTAAGAAGATCAAAGAAAATCCCGATGCTGTTAAAGCCGGTCTGAAAGCCAAGGAAGTAGACTGCGATGCTATCGTGGACCGTATTTTGGAGCTGGATGTGCAGATTCGTGGTCTGAAAACATCCACCGAGACCAAAACTGCCCAGAAAAACAAGCTGGCAAAGGAAAATGGCAAGCTCTTCGGTCAGAAGAAGGGCGCAGAAAAGCAGGGCAAAGACACTGCTGAACTGGATGCCATGATTGAAAAGAACAAGCAGGAGTCCATCGCTTTGGATGCTTCCATCGAAGATGAGGCTGCACAGCTGAAGGTACTGAGCGTTGAGTTCAAGACCGCTATGCTGAGCCTGCCCAACCTGCCCGATCCCGACCTGCTGCCCGGCGGCAAGGAGAACAACGAGCCTCTGCGCTACGTTGGTAAGAAGCCGGAATTTGACTTTGAACCCCAGCATCACGTGGATCTGTGCCAGGGTCTGGGTCTGATCGACTACGAGCGTGGTGTTAAACTGGCTGGCGCCGGCAACTGGATGTACACCGGCATGGGCGCACGTTTGGAGTGGGCGCTGCTGAACTACTTCATCGACACCCACACCGCTGACGGCTATGATTTCATCCTGCCTCCTCACATGCTGGAGTACATGTGCGGTGAAACTGCCGGTCAGTTCCCCAAGTTTGCCGACGAAGTTTACAAGATCGCAAATCCCACCGACGATCGCACCCACTATATGCTGCCCACCGCAGAGGCTGCTCTGTGCTCTATCTACCGTGATGAGATCCTCAGCGAGGCAGATCTGCCCAAGAAGCTGTTCGCTTACACCCCCTGCTTCCGCCGTGAGGCCGGTTCTCACCGTGCCGACGAGCGTGGTATGGTTCGTGGCCACCAGTTCAACAAGGTAGAAATGTTCCAGTTCTGCAAGCCTGAGGACTCCGATGCAGCTTTCGATGAGCTGGTCACCAAGGCTGAAAAGCTGGTTGAGAATCTGGGCTTCCACTTCCGTACCGTGAAGCTGGCTGCCGGCGACTGCTCCGCATCCATGGCAAGAACCTACGACATCGAAATTCTGATCCCCTCCATGGACGGCTATAAGGAAGTTTCTTCCGTTTCCAATGCCCGTGACTATCAGGCACGCCGTGGTAACATCCGTTTCCGCCGTGAGGAGACCGGTAAGCCTGAGTTCCTGCACACTCTGAACGGTTCCGGTCTGGCAACTTCCCGTATTTTCCCGGCTCTCGTTGAGCAGAATCAGCGTGCTGACGGTTCTATCGTTGTGCCTGAGTGCCTGCGTAAGTACCTGGGCGGCATTGAAATCATCGAAAAGAAATAATATTACAAATATTATGTAAACTAAATAGAGAGAGGAAGAAATTTATGAAGAAGATGTTTGAAGAATTCAAGAAGTTCATTATGCGTGGTAATGTGCTGGATATGGCTGTCGGTGTTATTGTAGCCGGTGCTTTCGGCAAGATCACCACATCCCTGGTCAACGACCTGTTCATGCCCTTTATCAGCTGGATCTTTGGCGCCCGTGACATGTCTGCACTGAATGTGATCGTCCGCCCCGAGATCGTCAATGAAGCCGGCGAAGTCACCCAGACTGCTATCACTCTGGGCTTCGGTACCTTTGTGGCTACCATTATTGATTTCATTTTGATCGCTTTCGTGGTATTCCTGGTGGTCAAGCTGATGAACTCCGCCAAGGACAAGCTTGCTAAGAAGGAAGAAGAAGCACCCGCAGAAGAGCCTGCACCTCCCGCTCCTTCCAACGAAGAAGTTCTGCTGGCTGAGATCCGCGATCTGCTGAAGAATAAGTAATTTACACATGTAAACCAAAGAAGGAAGGAATCAACATGTTCAAAATTGTTCGTAAACAAGAGCTGAACCCCTCCGTTACTCTGCTGGAGATCGAGGCTCCCTTTATCGCCAAGAAGGCAAAGGCCGGCCAGTTCATCATTTTCCGTATTGATGAGCAGGGTGAGCGTGTGCCTCTGACCATCGCCGGCTATGACCGTGAAAAGGGTACTGTTACCATCATTTTCCAGAAGGTCGGCTTTGCTACCATCGCGCTGGGTAACCTGAACGAGGGTGACTGCATCCGTGACTTTGTCGGCCCTCTGGGCAAGCCTACCCCCGTGGAAGGCAAGAAGCGTGTCTGTGTGGTTGGCGGCGGCGTAGGCTGCGCGATCGCACTGCCCTCTGCTCAGGCTTTCAAGGAAGCTGGTGCTGAGGTCGACGTCATCGTTGGCTTCCGTAACAAGGATATCGTGATCCTGGAGGACGAATTCAAGGCTTGCGCTGACAATCTGTACTTAATGACCGACGACGGCTCTTACGGCGAGCAAGGTTTTGTTACCGTGAAGCTGCAGCAGCTGCTGGAAAGCGGCCGCGAGTACGACGAAGTACTGGCAATCGGCCCCGTTCCCATGATGAAGTTCGTCTGCAAGACCACCGAGCCTTTCGGTGTTCACACCAGCGTCTCTCTGAACCCCATCATGATCGACGGCACCGGTATGTGCGGTGGCTGCCGTGTTACTGTTGGCGGCGAGACCAAGTTCGCTTGTGTTGACG
>JAZRQF010000042.1:0-15318 GCA_045649605.1 Faecousia sp. | reverse complement strand
GGCTGGTGAGGATGGCGCCGTCAACGGCGGAGTTCAGAGCGGGGTCGATGGTGTCGGGCTCGGAGCCAACGCATACGCTGATGGTCTCGCCGGAGCCGTTAACGCTGGTCTTGTTGAAGTACTTGTAGCCCAGAGGGTTAGCGAAGAAGCCTTCAACAGAGTCGTCGACCATGTAGATGTCGGTGTAGAAGTACAGAGGAACGATAGCGCCGGTGCTCATCAGCATATCCTCAGCGATGTGCATCAGAGCGTAACGGGTCTCGTTGTCGGTGCAAGCCTTGATGGTGGGGATCAGAACGTCGTAGGTCTCAGCCCAAGTGCCGTTCTCAACCTTGACATCGTAGCCATACTCAGTCAAATCCAGGCTGTAGATAGCCAGATCCTTGTGAGCGCCCTTGCCGTACTGGACGTCGTTGTTACCAGACTCAGTGGTCCACATATCCAGGAAGCAGATAGGATCATTGTAGTCAGCCAACCAGCCGTTACGAGCGATGGAGTAATCGCCTTCCTTACGGGTGTTCAGGAAGGTGTTCCACTCCTGGTTCTCCAGGTTCATGGTGATGCCGATGCCAGCCAGTGCGCTCTGCAGGTACTCACCGATAGCCTTGTGGCCCTCAGAAGTATTGTACAGGTAGGTCAGTGTGGGGAAGTTAACCAACTTGCCTTCTTCATCAACTTCGTAGTACTTGCACAGGATCTCGTAAGCCTTCTCGTAGTTAGCCTCGAAAGCTTCAGCAGCTACGTCGTAGTAGCCATCGAACTCGGTGCTGTCGCCAGCGTTCTTGTAGAACTCAGAGCCGTCAGCATCGGTCATACCCATTGCGACGAAGGAAGATGCGGGAACCTGTCCAGCCTGGCCGATCTCGTCAACAATGTAGTTGCGGTCGAACAGCAGGGAGATAGCATAGCGGATCTCAGCCTCAGCCAGAGCCTTCTCTTCAGCGGTCATTTCTGCAGGAGTAGTAGCCTCAGTGGTCTCAGCAGGTGTATTGGTGTTGCCACAAGCAACCAGGCCAAAAACCATAACTACTGCAATCAAAAGAGCAATCAGTTTCTTCATTTTAGTGTTTCCTTTCTACTTGATAAATTTATTTCATACCCGTCAAAACAGTACGGCAAACCATTTTGACAGATGTGAAGACAATAGGGGTTTTAGTTCACCTTATCCAAATTGTGACAAGCCACAAAGTGACCGGACGCAACTTCATTAAATGCCGGCATTTCTTCAGCGCAAGCCTCTGTTGCGTAAGGACAACGTGTGCGGAAGGGGCAACCGGAAGGTGCATTCAACGGACTGGGGATATCGCCGGAAAGAACAATACGCTTATTCTCTCGTGCCTTTTTAGGATCAGGCAGCGGAACAGCAGACATCAAACTCTTGGTGTAAGGATGCAACGGGTGATCATAGATCTCCTTAGCATCTGCCAGCTCTACCATCTTACCCAAATACATTACTGCAATCCGATCAGAAATATGACGGACTACCAAAAGGTCATGGGCAATAAACAGATAGGTCAGACCCATTTGATCCTGCAATTCATCAAACATATTGATGACCTGCGCCTGAATAGAAACGTCCAGCGCAGAAACAGGCTCATCACAAACAATGAACTCAGGTTTCATTGCCAGAGAACGAGCAATGCCGATACGCTGACGCTGACCGCCGGAAAATTCGTGGGCATAGCGGTTAGCATGCTCGGAGTTCAAACCAACACGCGCCATCAATTCCAGCACACGTTCCTGACGTTCCTTTTTGTTTGCGTACATCTTATGAACATCCAAAGGTTCTGCAATGATGTCCGCAACAGTCATACGGGGGTTCAAGGATGAATAAGGATCCTGGAAGACCATTGCTGTCTTCTGTCTGTATTCCAGAATATCCTTTTTGGTCTCGATCTTCTTGCCATCGAACCAAATTTCACCACTAGTGGGTTTGTAGAGATGCAGCATAGTACGGCCGACTGTAGTCTTACCGCAACCGGATTCGCCAACGAGGCCCAATGTCTCGCCCTGCTTAATAGCAAAGGACACACCATCTACCGCCTTCAAAGGCTTAGAAGAAAATAAGCCGGTAGAAATGTCGAAGTATTCCTTCAGGTCCTTTACTTCCACCAAGGTCTTCTTTTCGCTCATTGTGCCTCACCGCCTTCCTGCTCAACGGCTTCCTTTACATTGACCCAGCAGGCAGCCTGATGCATTTCGTTGATCTGCATACGCTCGCAACGCTCGCGCAAGCAAATCTTCATAGCCGCATCACAACGCGGTGCGAAAGGACAGCCCTTAGGCATGTTCAAAAGGTCAATGGGTGTACCGGTAATGGGCTCTAACTTTTGACCATCGTTAGCGATGGTAGGAATAGAACGCATCAGACCCTTTGTGTATTCATGCTTGGGATTATAGAAAATTTCATCAGCACTTCCCTGCTCACAAATAGAGCCGGCGTACATAACGATCACTTCGTCACACATCTGTGCAACAACGCCAAGGTCGTGGGTAATCATAATAATTGCCATACCCAGTTCCTTCTGCAACTGCTGCATCAGTTCCAAGATCTGCGCTTGAATTGTTACATCCAATGCAGTTGTGGGCTCATCAGCAATCAGAACATCCGGCTCACAAGCCAGTGCCATTGCAATCATAACACGCTGGCGCATACCGCCGGAAAACTCAAAGGGATACTGCTTCATACGCTTTTCAGGCTCGTTCACATTAACAAGCTTCAGCATTTCCACAGCACGCTCATAGGCCTGCTTGCGGTTGCGGTTGGTATGGAGCATAATAGCTTCCATCAGCTGGTGGCCGATGGTGTACGTGGGGTTCAAAGAGGTCATGGGGTCTTGGAAGATGATGGATATCTTGTTTCCGCGAATACCTTTCATCACCTTTTCACCGGCACCGACCAATTCCTGCCCATTAAACTTTACAGAACCGGATACAATCTTACCGGTCTTTTCCAGAATCTGCATAATCGAGTAAGCCGTAACGGATTTGCCGGAACCGGACTCACCTACGATACCTAACACTTTACCTGCATCCAGGAAGAAGGAAACGCCATTGACGGCTTTTACTTCACCTGCCGGGGTAAAGAAAGAGGTGTGCAGATCTTTTACTTCTAACATTGCCATAACTGCAACCTCCTTAGTGCTTCAATTTGGGATCGAAAGCATCCCGCAGGCCGTCGCCAAAGAGATTCAAGGACAAAACGATCAAAGAAATTGTCACTGCGGGGATCAACAGACGGTGGGGATAGCTGTTGATACCGTTCAACGCATCGGATGCCAGAGAACCCAAGCTGGGCATCGGCGCATTAACGCCCAAACCCAAGAAGGACAAATAACTCTCTGTGAAAATTGCGCTGGGAATCTGCAAAGCAGTAGAAATAACCACAACACTGATACAGTTGGGCAGCAAGTGCTTGCGGATAACCCAACCGGGCTTCGCACCGGTGGAACGGGCTGCCAGCACGTATTCCTGCTCCTTCAGTGCAAGGATCTGGCCACGGATCTGGCGTGCCATGCTAACCCAGTATAACAGAGCAAAAATAATAAACAGAGAAATAATATTTGCGCCTAATTGTTCTAAAATAGTTCCTTCAATGGCCTCTCCCAGGGTAACCTTCATAACGGAAGCCAGCAAAATGACCATCAGCATATCGGGCAGAGAGTAGATAATATCAACAACACGCATGATCAGCAAGTCTACCTTACCGCCGATGTAACCGGAAATAGAACCTACAGTCAAACCAATAACAAGAACAATCAAGCTGGCAAAGAAACCAACTGCCAAGGAGATTCGGGTTCCGTAGATTACTCGAATAAAGTAATCACGTCCTTGAGAGTCTGTGCCAAATACATGGGGGAAAACACTTGCAGTCTCACCTTCATAAGAGGCAAAACAAATAATGCTGATACCCTCTTCGGTCTCGAACAGCTGTGCTTCACCGGCTTGTCTTAAGCCCTTACCGGAGCCATTCACCTGCCACAGCCAATCGACAGCCTCTTTATTCTTACCAAGGGTTTTATGGGAAATTGTTTTATGCTCTGTAGTGGTAGCGCCTTCGCTCAAAGAGCTTTCCAGCGCCATAAATGCTTCAACACTGTGGGTGCCGGCATTATAGGTATCCAGCAAAGTCTGTGCTTCTGCCTTCTTCTGCTCCATCTCCGTCACCTGTGCGGGAATGAAGAACTCCACGGCATTTGCTTTGCCCAACAGAGTAACACGTTCAGTAGCACCGTAAGCAAAAGGTGCCAAGTTGTTGTATGTAGCATCAACCGGCTTGCCGGGACGAACACCCAACATAGCATCGTAGCTATAGGGCCAGAAAATCGGCACGATAATAGATGCCAAAGTAATAATGATAATCAGGAACATACTGATTGCAGCGATCTTATTCTTCATCAACCGCTTCATGCCGTCTTTAAAGAAGGTAGTAGAAGGCCGCATCTGCACCATATATTCTTTTTCTTCCTCGGTTGCAGGCAGGAAGTCGTCCAGATTTACGTGAAAGCTAAAGGGATTCTTTTTCATCCGGGCCACCTCCTTATTCCAAAGTAATTCTGGGATCAACGATCTTGTACATAATATCGCTGAGTAGATTCATAATAACGATCAACGCAGCCAATACAATTGTAGTACCCATAATCAGGGGATAATCACGGCCGGTAATAGAACTGACGAAATAACGACCAATGCCGGGAACTGCGAAAACCTGTTCAACAACCAAAGAACCGGTAACGATGTAAGCAAGCATGGGTCCAAAGTAAGTAATAACGGGAATCAAGGAGTTCTTCAGTGCATGACCGAAAATGATCTTCACAGGGGAAACACCCTTCGCTCTAGCGGTACGGATGTAATCCTGACCCAGAACATCCAGCATAGAAGAACGGGTCAAACGGGTAATGTTTGCCATAGGAGACAGAGACAAAGTAATGATCGGCAAGATCAATCCCTGTGCAGTCTCGCCGTTAGCGGGAACGAGGGCCAACTGCAATGCAAATAACAGCAGTAACAAAGTACCCATGATAAACGAAGGCATGGAAATAAATGCAGTCGTGATTACCATGATAACCTTGTCGATAAACTTATTTCTCCGCAGAGCTGCAACAGCACCCAGCACAACACCAACTACCAGTGCGATACCTGCTGCAATCAAACCCAGCTTTGCAGAAACCTTCATGCCGTCGCCAATGATATCGATAACCTGACGGCCACGCAGCTTCAAAGAAGGACCAAAATCAAACTCTGTAACAATATCCTTCAAATAAGTAAAATACTGCTCCATCAGTGGCTTATCGAGGCCATACTTTGCTTTCAGCGCCTCCTCCGCAGCGGGAGTAATGGCCTTTTCACCTAAGAAAGGACCGCCGGGAACTGCACGCATAACAAAGAATGTCACGGTAATAACAACCAGGATTGTTAAAAGTGCCAGTCCAATTCGTTTTAGAATATATAGTAATGTTTTGGAATTCATAAACCCCATCCTTTCTCGCAAATTTGCGAAGGATTTTTATTGAAGAAACGCTGTCAGATGTGCGCCAACAGCATTTTTAAAATCACACTTTTTCAATCGCCTGCGCAATGTCTGCAATCAAATCCTGTGCATTTTCCAAACCACAGGACAGACGGATCAGATCTGCGCCGATTCCGGCAGCTTGCAGCTGCTCATCGGTCATCTGACGATGTGTTGCGCTGGCAGGATGCAAGCAGCAAGTGCGGGAATCTGCAACATGAGTCTCAATAGAACCCAGCTGCAAATGCTTCATAAATACTTCCGCTGCTTTACGGCCACCCTTCAAGCCGAAGGAAATAACACCGCAAGAGCCATTGGGCATGTATTTCTGTGCTACGTCATAGTACTTGTCGCCTTTCAAGCCACAATACTTAACCCAAGCAACTTTTTCATTGCTTTGCAGGTATTCTGCAATCGCCTGTGCATTGGAACAATGCTGCTTCATACGGAAAGGCAGGCTCTCCAAACCCATGTTCAGATAAAATGCACTTTGGGGAGATTGGATAGAACCCAGATCTCTCATCAGCTGTGCAGTACATTTAGTAATAAATGCACCTTCCAAGCCGAAACGCTCGGTATAGGTTACGCCATGGTAGCTGTCATCCGGTGTGCAAAGACCGGCAAATTTTTCAGGATACTTTGTCCAGTCAAATTTACCGCCATCAACAATACAACCGCCAACTGCAACACCATGACCATCCATATACTTGGTGGTGGAATGTGTCACGATATCTGCGCCCCATTCAATAGGACGGCAATTAACCGGTGTAGCAAAAGTATTGTCAATAATCAGAGGCACGCCGTTAGCGTGGGCCACCTTTGCAAACTTCTCAATATCCAGAACAGTCAAAGCAGGATTGGCGATTGTCTCACCAAACAGCGCCTTGGTGTTGGGACGGAATGCAGCCTGCAGTTCCTCTTCTGTGCAATCAGGATCGACAAAAGTCACTTCAATGCCCATGCGCTTCATGGTAACGCCGAGCAAGTTAAAACTGCCGCCATAAATTGCAGAAGAAGAAACAATATGATCGCCACAAGATGCAATATTGAACAATGCATAGAAGTTTGCAGCCTGACCGGAGCCTGTGAGCATTGCGGCAGTGCCGCCCTCCAATGCTGCGATCTTTGCTGCCACCATATCGCAGGTGGGATTCTGCAAACGAGAATAGAAATAACCGGAAGCCTCCAAGTCGAACAGCTTACCCATATCCTCAGAAGTGGCGTATTTAAATGTAGTACTCTGTATAATAGGAATCTGGCGAGGTTCGCCGCTTGCCGGGCTATAACCTGCCTGAATACACAATGTTTCGGTACGAAGTTTCTTATCCACTAAAATCACCTTATACTACGAGTATAGTTGGGTATATTGTACACGTACGGCGGTCATTTGTCAATCAAGATCAATGATTTTTGCCAATTCACACAATGGTTTCCTCTTTTTATCGCGTTTTTTGTCTGTTTTTGTGGGATAGCCAAGTGTAATTACTAGACGAACAGGCTCTGACAAGCCACATATTTTGCGTAGCTTGTCGTCATCAAGCCATCCAAGGATACAACTTCCCAAGCCTTGCGCAGTCGCTTCCGCTGTTAAATATGCCGCTGCGATACCGATATCCATACTTCTGTAGTCATTTCCTTTCAACTTAGAACCCAATGCGGCAGTTTTTACATAGGGTTTTTCAGAAATAACGATCAGGATCGGCGCTTTGTCTGCAAACTTGTTCATGCCCATTCCCATAGTAGCCGCTGCTACTTGTTTTGCCGCCTCTCCCCTGCACACTGTCAAGTGATAGGGCTGACCATTGCAGGCAGAAGGTGCCAGACGTACCGCTTCCAAAATCGCATCCAGCTTTTCCTGCTCTACCGGACGAGTCTCATCATAGCTGCGGCAGGATTGTCTTGCATTGGCAATTTCCAAAAAGTCCATAATGCCTCCTTACATAACCGTCAAAAGCGTCACGATAACAACAATACTAATCAAAATACACACAGAATTGATCGCGCTGGATAGACCAACATCTTCTTTCAGTTCCTGCGTAAATGCCGGAACAGCCGCACCAATGGGGCTAAACACCAAAATCACCAGCGACTTACGGATCTCCGGGGATACCGGCAGTAAGAAATAAAGCACAGCCGCCAAGACCGCAGCAATACTATACCGTACGAGCACCACTTTCAAAATCGCACCCAACTGTTTTCTGTCGCTGCTTAACTCAAAACCAACACCCAGCATGAACATTGCTACAAACGCATTGGCATTACCAATTGTCTGCGCAAAGGATACGATAGGTCCGGGCAGTGTGATCTTACAAAGGTTTAGCGCAACCATTACAATATAACACACAAAAGGCACTGAAGTAAGTAAGGTTTTGAACAGCCGTTTTGCGGAAAAGCCACCGCCATCTTTGATCATGGATGCCACGCCATAAGCACCGCCCAAACAAACAAAGGCGTTACCGGCATCAAACAAACTTGTAACGATCACACCCATAGTCCCTAAAAAGCTTTGTGCAAAGGGCATTGTGAAGCAACCAATATTGTAACCCGGCAGATTCAGCACAAAAAACGCTCTCTTTTCTGCAGGCTGGCGCAGGTGCAGCAAAAATGCCACAATCATGTACAATACACCGCAACCAAAACCCAGGCCAACAATTCCCAGCATTGCAGGATCAATCGTCATTCCGGCAAAACTGGTAACAATTGCGGCAGGCAACGTAATTTTAATTGCTACCTTTGACAAGACTGCAAAGTTTTCCTTTTGAAACACACCAAGGCGGCGCAGCAAGAATCCTAAAAAGATAATCGCAACAAAGCAGCCTGCACGCGTTAACACATCCAGCATATTCATCTCTCCATATTATAGATTGCTACCATTATAATGGATACTCACTTAGCTGTCAAACCCAGGCAAAACAAACCCTCCCACCGGCAATCGCCTGATGGGAGGGATTCTTTTGTTATATTCAGATTGCTTTCGCATTTGCCAGCAGATAACGTTCCGCCTCGGCATTCCACAGATTGTTATGCGCCTTGCACAGACGATCCAGTTCAGCAAACATAGGATCCGTCTTGCCCAGCTCTTCAAAATCAGAGATCGCAGTCAAAGGCATATCAATGTGGTTGTAGATCAGCTTCTTGCCACCGGGAATGGAGGGCAAATTCATAACCGTATCAACAACAGCATTCAGACCGCCAACATGGGTAACCAATGCAGCAGGATTCAGCTTACCCTCACTCATCATAGCAATCGCTTCACGCAGATCATCACCATTACCACCGGAAGTACCAACTACGTGGGTATACATGTAGTGTACGTTATACCAGTTGAACGGTGCTTTGAACTGGGTATCGGTAGGACCGGCAAAGAAGTTCAAACAGCCGTCAAAACCCAGGATATCACCGGCCTGCTCGATCAAAGGTTTAACCGGAGCAAAGCAGATTACATCATCATAGCCGGTGCCACCGGTCAGGCTACGCAGATATTCGGTTGCGCCTTCCATCTTTGTGTTGACATAGTGCAATTCAACACCGCACTTTTTCGCTTCTTCTACTGTGTAGATAGAAGCAGCACGTGCCAATCTTGCCTCGTCGATATCGGTTATAACAAGCAGACTGGGACGACGGTCACAGTGCAGCGCATAGTCAATCGCGCCAAGACCCATAGGACCAACAGATGCCAACATTGCCATTTTGCCGCCCTCTTTAATGCCCATCTCGTGAACATAAGAGCCAGCCTTCGTGTGGTACATAGCATGGAAAGTGCCAACGACACAGCTGATAGGCTCTGCCAAAGAACCATAGAAATAAGCATCGGACTTATAAGGCAGCAAGCAGTCTGCTAACAGAGTTTCAATGGGGACATTGCCATACTGGGCAGAACCGCCACAGTACTGGTAGGAATAGCCGGGTGCCATCTGAGAACCCTTATAGTAGTGAGCAGGCTGAATAGCGAACTTATCGCCCACCTTATACTTATGCTTCCAGTTTTCGCCAACGGCAATAATGTCGCCGCAGAACTCATGACCAACAATGGTGGGACGCTCCGCACAGTCGTTGGGGACGCGCTTATGATCGCCGCCTTCCAGAGCTGCCTTGTATGTAGACATACAGATAGAGTCGCAAACTACCCGAATCTGTACATCATCGGGACCCAGCTCAGGCAACTGCACTTCATCCAAACGAAGGTCGTTTTTGCCATGAATGGTTACTGCCTTTGTCTTCATAGTTATTACCTCATTTCTGCGCTTAATATTCGTTCATGTGTATATCTCGCTATATTGAGCATAACACAAACACATGTACATTTCAATGCAAATTATTCCCTAAAAGTTGCAAAAACTGCCCAAAGTCACACGCTTATAAATAATGATATCGATTCCGCTTGGCATACAGGAACACCAAGCTAACAACTACGGATGAACCCTCTGCAACTACTACAGACCACCAAATACCATCAATCCCCCAGACCAACGGCAGCAACAAAACCGACGCGGTTTGAAAAACCATTGTACGCAGGAATGAGATAATTGCTGAGGTCAAGCCGTCACTAAGCGCCGTAAAGAAACCGGAAAAGAAAATTGCATATCCCACAAACAAAAACGAAACTGCAAAAATATTAAAGCCTCTAACCGTCATTTCCAGCAATTCCGGGTCATACGAAACAAACAGCGCAGACAAGGGCCTTGCTAACAAAACACCGGCAAGTGACATAAACACAGACCCGCATCCAATCACCACGCCGCTTTTCCGTAATATACTTTTAAGTTCGTTGTGATTTTGCGCACCATAATGGAATCCCACCACCGGAGATGTGCCGATAGAATAGCCAATGAATGCCGCAAGAAATACGAAATTAACATACATAATAACGCCGTATGCAGCAACTCCATTCTCACCGGCAATTTTTAAAAGCTGAACATTGTAGAGCATGCTGACCAGCGACATAGAAATATTGCTCAATAACTCCGACGAGCCGTTGGTGCAGGTTTTCAACAGCGCTTTCTTATCAAATTCCGTTTTCGTCAAACGCAGCAAACTGGTGTTCTTTCTTGCGAAATAAACCAACGGAACAATGCCACCTATCACCTGGCTCATTCCCGTCGCAACGGCAGCGCCCACCAATCCAAAAGGAAATACGCCAACCAGCAAAAAGTCCAGTACCATATTTACTACACCGGAACTGACTGTAACAATCAAACCAAGCTGGGGTTTCTCCGCAGTCACAAAGAAGCTTTGGAATTCCAATTGCAAAATATACGCAGGCAGCGCCAACAAAATCACACGGCCATACAGCACGCAATCATCGAGAAGTTGCCCTTCTGCGCCTAAGAGAGATGCAATTGGTCTTAGAAACACAATTCCCAATACAGTAATAACAACACCAACCGCCAAAGATACATAGATCAGCAAAGAGAAAATCCGATTGGCCTTTTCAGAATCACGTTCCCCTAACGTTTTGGCGACCAGCGCACTGCCGCCAGTACCAAACATAAAACCCAACGATCCTAAAATCATCAAGAATGGGAATATGAAGTTCACCGCTGCAAAAGGTGTTTTTCCCACAAAATTGGAAACAAAGAAACCGTCCACAACGCCGTAGATAGATGTAAAAATCATCATGGCAATACTAGGCAAGGTGAACTTCAGCAATCTGCCGTAGCCAAAATGATCCGACAGCTTAATCTCATTTTTTATTTTAGGTTTGCGCTCCATAAAAATCTCCGTCATCCTAAGTTCTAATTAAATTTATTATAGCAGAAAGTACCTGCAAATGCAATCCGTGTCGAGTTGACACCAAACGACTGTTTTTCACATATTGTGAAGTGGGAGGTGAAAAATATGTCAATGATGAATTGCAATTGTGAGAGAGACTGCACACTTTGGGCAGTGATCGTCAGTATTATTATTGGGATCATCACTGCATTCCTGCAAATCACTGCTGTAATCGCTGTAGCTCCGGCAGCGCTGATCGTAGCATTTGGTATTGCGGTAGTGTTCCTTGGCGTAGCGCTGTATGTAAGCACACGTGTCACACGGCAGGACACCCACGGATGTTTCTGCAACGCAATCCGCGCCATTGTCGCAGGTGCTTTGCTAACCGTCTTAGCAGCAGTCATTCTGCTGGCAATCACTTTTGCCGCCACCAGCGTGATCGGTGCGATCATTACCGGTGTCTTGGTCGCCGCTTTTTCGCTAATTCTGACAGCCACCGCTTGCCTTATTAAATGTCTGACAAATTGCACCACCTAAAGAATATGACCGCTGACTCAGTCAGCGGTCATAACTTTTACTTATAGTAGTGCTGTTTCACAAAGCGAATCAGTTGTTGCCAATCCCGGCGGCTAAAATAGTGTTCGCCCTTACGCAAATGATAGCCGAGGCCACCTTCCAGCCACCCCTCACCTATCTCAGGCAAGCGGTCCGGGTATACGAATCCGCCCGGGAATACAGAACCTGCCGCTACACAGCAAAGCAGTTCCGACATAGGATCTGCCCACTCATCTTCTGTAGCACTTCCTACCAACACCGGTCGGGGTGCAATAGAAGCCACCAAGAAGTGCTGATCAAAGGGCATTTGCTGTTCTCTTTCCTTATACTGCTGATAATTCTTGCAGAACCAGTATGGGAAACGGTTGCAAATAAAGTTTACGTCCTCCCCTACCTTACCACGGGACAATGCTGCACCGGTGCAGCCGGAATTGTTGGAATAGCAGAATGCAAAGCGGGTATCTGTGGCTGCGGTCAAAAGCGCAGTTTTGCCCAAACGGGAATGTCCGCAAATAACACCACAATTCAGATCCAAAACGTCATCCCGAGTCTGTGCATAGTCCATAACACGCTGTGCCGCCCATGCCCACATTGCGATCTTGCCCGGGTCTGTATCGCTACGCTCTGCGTTTTCGTACAGAAGGCCCGCCAATCCGTCGGTAAAATCGTCTTTGTCATTCGTTACATCTTGATAGTTGAAAGATAGAATTGCAAAACCATTGTCGATCAGTTCCTCTGCAGGAAGATATCGGTCAGGTATGTCGGCAGTAAAATTAGGATAAACAAAAAAAGGATGCTTTTTTCCGTCCGTGGGTAAAGATGCATAAAACGGAAAAGAAAAACTTTTTCCTCCGATCACGCAATTTGCAACAATCTTACGACACTCCGCATCACCGGAGCAAAACCGCGGGAAGATCTTTCCTTGGTCTTCAAACGTCAGACTTTCCGGCTTGGGAGGCAAATAACCGAACACTTCTTCATGCAGCATTTGAATCATCTGCTCACGAGGCAGTAACTGAGGCACATTTCGCTCCAACAGCATTTCTTGTAACATAGGATTCACTCCTTAGTAACTTAAAATCACGAATTCTGTAGCAGGAATTTCCACAGCATAGGTGGTATCATCTAACTTAGCAATCTTAACATTGTCAGAGGTGCGACAAACACATTTCAGATCCACCGGGTTTTTGAATGTTACCCTAACAGTGGCATCTGCCTCATGGTGGATAACATCGCCCAAATTGATATCACGTTCATTGCCCTCATTATTGAAGATCGTTACATAACGGCCGTTTTCATCGGAGGACAGCAGCCAATGCAGTTTATCCACGGTACAAGGCAGAATCTCCTTGGAAATGCGGTTCACATCGCTCTGAAGTTTTTCCAAGTCTTCGCTTCTCAGAATCTTATACTGACCACTCTTTTCGTCGGCGAAGCGACCAACAGTGCCATCAATTAAATAAGCATAGCGGGAAAGCGCTTCTTCGGAAGCATCTTCATAAACAATATCAAACAGATCACCAAAGCGGGTATTCTGCATAACATGGCCTTCGTTGCCAATAGCATCTTTTTCCTTATTGCGGGAAAGGAATGTGCGGATCACGTCCTCAACCTTACCGTAGTACTCCACCTGCTCAGGAGTCATATCTCGCTTCATGTACTGCTTACGGCGGACGCCTACATCATCCTGCAGAAGCTGCACACTGGGATATTCCTTCGGCAACACAATTGCAAAGGGAATCTGTGCCTGCACATTTTTATGATCGCGTGCAAACTCGATAAAGTCCTTCTTCACCTGACCGTAGGGAGAGAGCTCAAAGGTTTTCATATCGCTGTAGCTGCAGTTAAGACCCCACTCCTCGCCCATAAACTGAGCGCCGCTCATCAAGCCATAATGATAGATGCGGTTTTGCAGCAATCTGGAACTGCCACCATTGGGACCGAAGGATGTAAAATCATCTCTGTGGGTCTCCTGGGTCAAATACCACTCGTTGCCCGGCTCTTTGTTGAAGCAAGGCATTGTAGAGCCGGTTTCCTTAGTGGTTCTCCAGCACTCGTAGTATACACCCCACTGCTTTCCATTGGCCAATGCAGTACCACGTGCCACCGCCACAGCCATGCGCATATGCGGGATCTGTGCGCCGACTTCCGGCATAAAGTTCTTCATGCCCAGTTCATTTTGAACTCTCTCGAACTGATAGAAGCTATCGCAAGGCAGAATCATACCGTCTGTTTCTTCCATGCGCATTTTGTACAGTTCGGTAACATCTGCGATATAGTCTTCAAGGGTTGCGGGATACCGGCGAGCAGCATACTCCTCCGGAGAACCCTGCGAAAAACCGTATAGGGTCTGTCCATCCGGAGTCACTGCATAGTCCCGGATAGAGCGCTTTGCCAACGCTTCTACATCGTACGGACCTTTATCACCGTCCATGCGTTGCAGTACCCGATCCCAGTCCAATCTGCGGTTACCGCCGCTTTCATGGAGCTGGAAACCGAGAAACCAGTTGCCCAGCATATTGCGATACTCGTCAATCAGCGCCTTGTCAAAGCTATATTTGTGATATGTAACACCACCGGCGATACGGTCTACGTAGAACGGAATATTCCCCTCTTTGAGCATTGTGTGAAGCTTGCTTCCCTTGGCCGCAAACTGATTAAATTTCATCTTATCCGGCAAAGAGAAAACATGCTGAATTTTAAAACCCGTATCCTCATTGATCAGATTGTTCTTAACCAGGCCTTCAAAATACTCTTCATTGTAGACATGAAAAAATTTCATACCGCACGCTCCTTTTTAAAACCTGTTATTTTAACTTACCGTCCACTGCACGAACAGCTGCACAAGCCAACACCTCAGTAGGATCAACAGTAGGCTGGGGCTCGTCCATCTGCGCAAAAACGATAGGCAGCTCTGTACAACCAAGAATCATTGTCTCGGCGCCTTCAGCTTGCAAACGCTTCACCATGGCCTTGATCTCTGCCTGCTGGGTAATGGGTTTGCCCGCCTTTACATAGTCATAAATCAGAGACATTACCATCTTCTGATCTTCTGCATTGGGATAGACCGGCTCAATACCAAGTTCCTTCAAAGCTTTATCGTAAATACCCACCTGGACAGTGCCGTCAGTTGCCAGAACTGCTGCCTTCTTCACACCCTGCTCTGCCAGATACTTGGCAGTTTCCAGAGGCATGTGCAGCATAGGAATGTCGATAAAGCGGCAGATCTGCTCATAGAAATAATGAGCAGTATTGCAGGACATAACCAGCACGTCAGCACCCATTCCCTGCAGGCGCACGGCGCTCTTGGTCATCTCCGGCAGCGGATCTGCGCCACCACGAAGGATCGCACCTGTCCGATCCGGAATATTGGTATTGCAATCCACACAGATGCGGATATATTCCTGATCGCAGCTTGCATCGGTGTGGTTAATAATCTTGTTCATCAAGTCGCAGGTTGCAAGAGGACCCATGCCACCTACAATGCCGATTGTTTTATTCATAACAGTTACCTCCCTGTTTTTTCGCAATTATAACATACC
>JAZRQF010000041.1:0-3614 GCA_045649605.1 Faecousia sp. | reverse complement strand
AGCAGTTCGAATACTCCAAGACACTCGTCAATATCACCGCCTGTTCGTGTAAGTATAGTTGGACTAAATCATCATACTCGCCATGAATTGTATGGCTTTCCGACTGAGTCCTATTATATCACACTCATCGGTTTTGAATTCTACAGCCGGGGCGGCGATGGAATTGGCAAAGCCGGTAATGGGGACCAATGTGCCGGCGCCGGCGTGCTTGGCAATATTGTCATAAAGGCTCAAACCGGTAAGCAGTGCAGAAATGGCTACCAACGTCATGGACATGGCTGTGCCAGCATCGGTCTTGTCCAGTCCCAGCGCCATATAGCCGTTCATGATGAGTTGACCCACGGTGCAGATCAGTCCGCCGATCCAAAAGGCATTGATGCAGTCTTTGATAATGGGCGACTTGGGCGCCATGCTTTTTACAAGTTCCGCGTATTTTCGTTCTGTCATGTACATCCCTCCGTAAATAGGATGAACACAAACTGCAAAATTATGCAAAAAAGAGCTGTCATTGAGACAGCTCTTTTATGTTACATAGCGCCTTTGCCGGTGAGGACAACACGAATCGTCCAGAAAATCACCTTCAGATCGGTGAGCATGCTGCGCTCACGGATGTACTTCAAATCAGACTCTACCCAGCGATCAAAGCTCTTGTCATCGCTGCGTCCCTGACACTCGTGGTAGCAGGCAAGGCCGGTTTTTACGTCCAGGCGGTGCATCTGATAAGGCGTATATTGCGCTACCTCACGAGGCAGCGGAGGACGAGGGCCGATAATGGACATGTCGCCCTTAATGATGTTGATAAGCTGGGGCAGCTCATCAATACTGGTGCCGCGGATGAAATGACCCACCTTGGTAATACGGGGATCGTTTTCCATCTTAAAAGCAGGACCTTCCATCTCGTTTTTGTCCAGAAGTTCATCCAGCTTTTTATCTGCGCCCACGTACATGGAGCGGAACTTATACATTTTAAATTCCTTGCCACCCTTGGTCAATCGGGTAGATGTGTAGAATGCCGGTCCGCCGTCTTCCCGCTTGATGGCAATACACACAACAAGGAAAACCGGACTGAGCAAAATCAGCGCAAGCAGAGACATCACAAGATCAAAAATACGCTTGCATACCTCATACACCGGCTTCGGTTCAGGGGGCTGATATTCTTTTTCTTTTTCCTCCGGCAATACACCGGTGGTATCCTGAACAGTTTGCATATTGCATTGTTCTCCTGATTTCTATTTAATCTTTCGGTCATTATAACCGCAATTGCGCCATTTTTCAAGCTTTTTCGCTTGTCAGTCCTTAGATAATGCTTCCAATGCAACTCGGGCGGCATCCTGCTCTGCCCGCTTTTTGCTACTACCGCTGCCCTGTCCGATCTGTTCGCCGTTCAGAGAAACCGCCACATCAAAGCGCTTGTTATGATCCGGACCGGATTCACCGATCAGCGCATAGCTAAGCTGCTGATTCTTTTTCTGCTGAACCAGCTCCTGCAGTGCAGTCTTATAGTCCATATTGTGCAGCCGGGTTACCGGCACATCACACAGAATAAATTTCTCGATAAATGCTCTTGCCGCATCCATGCCACCGTCCAGGAAGCTGGCTGCGATGACAGACTCCACCGCATCGGCTAAAATGGATGCCCGGTTTCTGCCGCCCTGCTCCTCGCCGTGACCCAGCAGCAGATGCTTACCAAGATCCAAACGATTGGCAACCGCCGCCAATGCCTGCTCACAGACCATATCTGCACGCATGCGGGTCAGCTCACCCTCGGGACGGTCCGGGAAGTTGCGGTACAGATGCTCCGCAACCACCATACCCAAAACGGAATCGCCCAAAAACTCCAGCCGTTCGTTGCTCATCAGGCTGTTGTGCCAATGCTCATTGGCATAGGAGGAATGGGACAAGGCATTCTGCAGCAGCATGATATTTTGAAAACGGTAGCCGATGGCGGCCTCCAGATCCTTAATCATTGGATGTCTCCTTTATCTGCGCCAAAGCCTGCTCCAACTCTGCGGAAATGTCGCTGTTTGCAGCATCCATGGCCTGCTTGATGGCGTTACGGAATGCCAGCGCGTCAGAAGAACCATGAGCCTTGATCACCGGCTTCTTGATACCCAGGAACTGGGTGCCGCCGATCTCACGGTAGTCCAGCATCTTCATGACTTCATCCACACCGGGTTTGCAGAACAAATAACCAATGGCGGAGAAAATATTACGCTTGAAAATTTTGCGCTTCATCAGGCTGCCCATGAACATGGCAGTACCCTCAATGGACTTGAGCAGCACGTTGCCGGCAAAGCCGTCACACACCACCACATCCACAGCGCCCAAAGGCACGTCTCTTGCCTCTACATTGCCCACAAAGTTCACAAGACCCTTTGCAGCAGCATCCTGCAGCAATGCGTAAGCCTGCTTCTGCAGGTCAGTACCCTTGGAGTCCTCTGTGCCGATGTTCAAAAGACCAACCTTGGGAGATTCCACGCCTAAGTACTTCTTGGCATACAGCGAGCCAACAATGCCAAACTGGAGCAAAAACTCCGGTGTGCATTCTGCATTGGCGCCACAGTCCAGAATAACGGTCTTGCCGCCTGCCTTATTGGGCATGACGGGACCCATAGCCGCACGGCGAATGCCTTTGACACGCTTAACGATCAAGGTTGCGCCGGTGAGCAATGCGCCGGTGCTGCCGGCAGATACGCAGGCATCGCCCCGATCCTCTGCCAACATCTTCAGCGCGATCACCATAGAAGAATTCTTGCGCTTATGCACAATAGATGCCGGATCGTCATGCATATCCACAACGTCATCGGCATTGGCGATCTCAATTCCGTCAGGCAGGTCGTTGATGCCGTTGCTGCGCATCACTTCCAAAATCTTTTCACCCTGACCAACCAATGTAATATTGGCGCCAAAATCCTTTGCCGCCTGCACTGCGCCCAGTACGGGAGCCTCCGGGGCATGGTCGCCGCCCATGGCATCGAGAATGATCTTCATATGGTGCACCTCTTTCTTTTAGATCCCCTGCGCAATCATGCTGTCAATGATCTCCAACGAACGGTTGGCCAGCGCAAGGTTCTTTTCTGCTTTTTTACGAATCCGCTGCTCCAGCGGAGAAATAATGCTGAAATTCACATTCATGGGTTGGAAATTCTCAATACGCGCATCGCTGATATACAGACCCAGCGCACCAATGGCCGTTTCCTTGGGGAATACGGGCAAGGGACGCTCCTGCACCTTGGCAGCCATAGCCACCGCTGCCAGGAAACCGGATGCGGCGCTTTCCACGTAGCCTTCCACGCCGGTCATCTGTCCGGCAAAGGCAACCAAAGGATTGCGGCGGTCGGCATAGTACGCATCCAACAGCTTAGGAGACTGCAGGAAGGTGTTCTGATGCATCACGCCATAGCGTACGAACTCGGCATTTTTCAGCGCCGGGATCATAGAGAACACACGCTTTTGTTCCGGGAACTTCAGGTGTGTCTGGAATCCAACCAGATTAAATACGGTCTTTACCGCATTGTCCTGCCGCAGCTGTACCACGGCATAGGGTTCTTTGCCGGTTTTGGGGTCTACCAGACCTACCGGCTTCAAAGGACCGAAACGCAGGGTATCGTAAC
>JAZRQF010000040.1:0-1665 GCA_045649605.1 Faecousia sp. | reverse complement strand
GAAACTAAGGCAAAACAAAATATGCGCGAGTGGTGGAATTGGTAGACTCGCTAGATTCAGGTTCTAGTGTTCACTGCGGACGTGCGGGTTCAAGTCCCGCCTCGCGCACCAAAGAGACAGTCGAAAGGCTGTCTCTTTTTTGTTAGTCTATCCTTGCCAAAACCAATAAAACCCCTGGGATTCCAATTAAAAGGGAACCCCAGGGGCTTTTTTGTTTGTTGTAAGCAAGCCTTATCTATTTGCAACTATTTCTGCCTATTTTCGTCGTCTCCGCCGTCAACTCGCCGTCAGAGGGGTAAAGAGTAGCCGTTGCGCTCTTTACGTATTCCCCCTGTAAATCAAACGCATGATTCATGGGGCCACTGCCCTTGCCGAGATCCAACATTACGTTCAATGCGTCAGAAATGTAATTCTTTGCTCTTTGCACAGATTCGACAAGCGTAAGCCCTTTGGCGAGGTTAGAAGCGATGGCAGAGGATAGCGTACATCCAGTTCCATGGGTGTTGGGGTTATCAATTCGCTTACCCTCAAACCAAATCAGTTTGCCGTTTGCGTAAAGCAGATCATTTGCATCGTTTATACTGTGACCACCTTTGAGCAAAACTGCACAATGATAGTTGTCACCGATCTGTTTTGCTGCGGTAACCATATCTTCCTTTGATTCGATGGTCATACCGGACAGGATCTGCGCTTCGGGTATGTTAGGGGTTACAAGGGACGAAATAGGTAGCAATTCCTTGATGAGCGCTTGCACAGCGTTCTGCTTCATTAGAGAAGAACCGGCTGATGCAACCATAACTGGATCAACAACCACATTCTTTGCGCTGTAGTATCTAAGTCTATCCGCAATCACATGGATCAACTCACTGGATGCTACCATACCGATTTTGACAGCATCGGGATAGATATCCTCGAATACCGCATCAATTTGTTGCTTCAAGAAATCCGGTGTTGATTCTTGAATTGCTCTCACGCCGGTTGTGTTCTGCGCTGTTAGTGCTGTAATTGCACTCATGGCATAAACACCATTCATGGTCATTGTTTTCAGATCGGCCTGAATACCGGCGCCTCCACTGCAGTCACTTCCTGCAATGGTCAATGCTGTTTTCATTTTCATGGTTTTTACTCCTTTCGCTTTTCAGCATCGTTTTCTATAGCGGCATAAGGTGGTGCCCCCAATCTACCGCTTGAAGCTGTCGGCTTATTCAGCCGAAGCAAACTTCCAAAAACTTGTCAGATCAAAACAGTCCGAGAGATACACGTCCACAAGATGCAATAGCTCCTGTTGTCTGCTCTCGTGCGAATCATGCACACCAACAACATAGAACCCGTCTTGTTTTGCAGTGTAAACAGCATGATACGCATCTTCAACAACAGCGGTGGTACGGCGATTTGTTTGCAGGTGATCCATTGCTTTGCGGAAGATGTCCGGTCTGTCTTTCCCACTTCCAATTTCTGTGCAGGTAAAGATTTCAGAGAAGAAGTGCCGCATCTCACAACGCTGCAATGCTGCCTCTACCTGATAGCGATCCGTTGCGGTTGCAATACACATCTTGATATTCCTGCGGTGCAGCTCCTCCAGAAAGGCAATCACACCCGGCTTTGGCGCAACCGTATGAAAATAGAAGCTTTCGACGGTGCGGTTTATGCCGTCCATGATTTCCT
>JAZRQF010000039.1:0-6841 GCA_045649605.1 Faecousia sp. | reverse complement strand
ATGGAGCTGGTTGAGAAGATCACCAAGGAGAACTGGTTCGAGTTCGACGTTGTTGTTGCTTCTCCCGACATGATGGGCCTGGTTGGCCGTCTGGGTAAGGTTCTGGGCCCCAAGGGTCTGATGCCCTCCCCCAAGGCTGGCACCGTCACCCCCAACGTTGGCGCTGCTGTTCAGGAAATCAAGGCCGGTAAGGTCGAGTATCGTCTGGACAAGACCAACATCATCCACTGCCCCATTGGCAAGGTTTCCTTCGGCACTGAAAAGCTGACCGAGAACATGGACACCCTGATGCAGGCTGTCGTTAAGGCAAAGCCCGCAGCAGCTAAGGGCCAGTATATCAAGTCCTGCGTGGTCGTTTCCACCATGGGCCCCGGCGTTAAGGTTAACACCACCAAGTACGCCTAATCAATTAAAACAAAAAGTGCCTGAAGCCAAACGTCTTCAGGCACTTTTGCTATTATGCAATCCAATAAAACAATCCTTAGACTTTAAGGAAGCAGTTCTTCAATCCGATGTCAGATCAATTTACATGATTGACCTATCAGCCAATTGCCTATATAATATAAAGGTATTATATAAAAGAGGTGTGCCATATGTTCGCAACCGCTAAAACAATTTCTATTTTCAGCATCATTCTTTCAGTGATCAATGTTTTGGGCGTACTTATGCTTACACTGATGCTCACTACATACGATTTTGGATTTTCTATTGAGTTTTGCCTGATTATCTATTTAATTACTTCTACCCTGGGTACTCTGTTGGTAACCCTGGGCGTTCGCTCTATCTGCCAAGATTCCGTTATGAATCACGAAAGCACAAGCCGGAAAATTCGAGAGATAGAAAACCGCTGTAAAATCTTGGAAAATCAGATAAAATAACTATTTTTTCAGAAAAATAGCTTGACAAAATAGGAACATAGTGGTATCATATCAAAGTTGCCAAAGACAGCAGGTGGCTATGCCATAAATCCTGCCGAGGTGCGCCGATAATGATTTATTGCGTGTCTTTCTGTCTTCTGGCAGGAAGACACTTTTTATTTCGGAGGTGAAATACATGCCCAACGCAAAGGTTCTTGAGAGCAAGAAGGCAGTTGTTGAAGCTCTGACCGGCAAGATCAAGGAAGCTACTTCCATCGTCTTCGTCGATTACAAGGGTATCAATGTTGCTCAGGACACCGACCTGCGTAAGCAGTTCCGCGAAGCTGGTGTTGAGTACACTGTTGTTAAGAACACCCTGACTCGTTTCGCAACCAAGGAAGTTGGTTACGATTTCGACGAGGTTCTGAACGGCACTACCGCAATGGCCAGCACCACCGGCGATCCTATCGCTCCTGCTCGTATCGTATGCGAGTTTGCTAAGAAGAACAAGCTTGCCCTGAGCATCAAGGGTGGCGTTGTCGAAGGCAGCGTTCTGTCCGCAGAACAGCTGAACGGCTTCGGTGAACTGCCCAGCAAGAACGCTCTGGTCGCATCCGTGCTTGGTACTTTCCTGGCACCTATCTCCAGCCTGGCTTTCGTTTTGGATCAGGTTCGTATCCAGAAGGAGTCCGGTGTTGAGATCCCCGCTGCCGCTGAGGCAGAGGTTGCAGAAGAGGCTCCCGCCGCTGAGGCTGAGGCTCCTGCAGAAGCTCCTGCTGAATCCGCAGAAGCTTAATTCATTCGTAAATAAACAAACAACAAACATTTATATTTAGGAGGAAATTTACAATGGCTAGTGAAAAAGTCACTGCTCTCGTTGAAGAGGTAAAGGGCCTGACCGTTCTGGAGCTGTCCGAGCTGGTTCACACCCTGGAGGAAGTTTTTGGTGTTTCTGCTGCTGCTGCAGCTGTTGCTGCTCCCGCTGCTGGCGGTGCTGCTGAGGCTGCTGAGGAGAAGACCGAGTTTGACGTCATCTTGAAGAACGCTGGCGCTTCCAAGCTGAACGTCATCAAGGTTGTCCGTGCTGCTACCGGCCTGGGCCTGAAGGAAGCTAAGGACAAGGTTGACAACTGCCCCGCTACTCTGAAGGAAGCTATTTCCAAGGAAGATGCAGAGAAGCTGGTTGCCGAGCTGAAGGAAGCTGGCGCCGAGGCAGAGATGAAGTAATTTTACTTCACTTGACAAGAAAGACAGCCGCCAGTTTTGGCGGCTGTTTTTTGTTTGAACACTTCCCCACCAAATATTGGAGGTATTCATGGAAGCAATCGCAAATTATATCAATAGTTTAGGTATTAACTTCGATTCCTTTTGGCAAGCAGGTTTGATTTTACTCTTGGGTACATTCTTGTTAAGTGCCGTCGGTCACTTTGTATTCGGTAAACGATCTTTACTGAATCATGCTGTCTCATCGGCAATTGCTGTTCTGTTTATCTATGCAGCATCCATTGTGCTTAGCACCACCGGTGCTGAATTCCAACATTTGATCGCTCCCCTGCCGTTTCTTAACATTAATGGCGATCAAGTAATTCTGTTTTCTTTTGAAAATGCTCACTATACGGCAATTTGCTCCGAAGTGCTCAGTATGATTATCCTGTCTTTTCTTGTAAATCTGGCAGACGGTTGGTTGCCCAGCGGCAAAAATGTCCTTTCATGGTTTTTCTTCCGCTGTCTGACTGTTGTAATCGCATACCTTTTGCATCTTCTTGTTGTTGGACTTTTTGTGACATATTTGCCGGAGGGCATTGTAATGTACGCGCCTGTAATTTTGTTGGCACTTTTGATTTTGTTATTGCTCACAGGTGTGCTAAAAATTATTATCGGCGCCCTGCTTGCAACGGTCAACCCCATTATCGGCGGCCTTTACACTTTTTTCTTTGCCAATGTTATCGGCAAGCAAATCACGAAAGCCATGTTGACTGCCGCCATTATTTCCGGTATTATTGTGGCGCTGCAATACGTCGGATTTGCTGTAATCTCTATCGCCAGCGCTGCATTGATTGCATATATCCCCTTCTTACTGATTTTGATAGTTCTTTGGTATATTGCCATGAAAATATTTTAAAAAGAGGTGCTTAGCACCTCTTTTTTGCTCCACATATTTCCGTTGCGAAAAGCCTCATAATATGCTATAATAAACAAAATATAATTAAAAGTATGAGGTTAAATCATGTTTGAAGCTGTTATTAATACAATCCGTGATTATTCGCGGATTATCATCCATCGTCATGGTCGTCCCGACGGCGATGCCATGGGCAGCCAGATCGGTTTAAAGCATCTGATCAGCGAAAACCTTCCTGAAAAAGAAGTATATATGGTCGGTGACATGCCCGGATTTTTCGGTTTTATGGAAGGCGCAACCATGGATGAAATCCCTGATTCTGCCTATGAAGGAAGCCTTGCCATTATTCTCGACAGCGGATCTCGCAGCATGATCTGTGATGACCGTTACACCCTGGCCGATAAAACCATTCGCATCGATCACCATATTTTCTGCGAAAAAATTGCCGACATTGAGGTTATCGACACCAGTTTTGAAAGCTGCTGTGGTCTGATCACCGAATTGGCAAGAGAAAGTGGTTGGCGTCTGAATCCCCTATCCGCAAAATCCCTCTACACCGGTATGGTTACAGACTCCGGTCGTTTCCGTTACGACGGCACAACCTCCCGCACCTTTGCGCTGGCTTCCCTGCTGATGACCCAGCCCATTGACACAAATGAGCTATTCCGTGAGCTGTATGCGGATAACTTTGCATCCAAACAGTTAAAAGCAAAGTTCATTTTAAAGATCCAATTCACCGAGAAAAATGTCGCCTATATCTACACCACCCGTGAGGAATTCGAAGAACTCAACACGGATACATTCACCGTCTCCCGTGGTATGGTAAACACCATGGCTGATATCAAGGGCGTGGATATTTGGGTGAATTTCACAGAAACCGACAAAGGTGTTCTTTGTGAACTGCGTTCCAGTAAATACAATATTAATCCCATCGCTGTGAAGTATGGCGGCGGTGGACATGCAAAGGCCAGCGGAGCAACGGTAGCGGATCGGGAAACTGCAATGGCAATGCTTGCTGATCTGAATGCCATGATAGGAGAATAACCATGAACTATGAAATCAAGCAGAATATTCTGCAGAAAATTAAAGATTACAACCGTATTTTCTTATTCCGCCATGTTCGCAATGACGGCGACTGTGTTGGCGCTACAAAGGGATTAAAAGAAATTCTTGTTGCAACATGGCCCGAAAAAGAGATCTATTTGATCGATGCAGATACCGCTGCATATTTGGAATTTATGGGGCCTGAAGATGCGCCTGTGGATAAAGAAATGTATCATGATGCTTTAGGTATCGTCTTGGATACCGCATCCGAGGCTCGTATTTCCAACAAAAACTATAAACTGTGTAAAGAGTTAATCAAGATTGACCATCATATCCCCCTTGAATGTTATGGTGGCATTAATTGGGTTGAAGAAGAGCGCTCCTCCTGCTGTGAAATGATCGTGGACTTCTACGAAACGTTCCGGGATGAGTTGGTGCTGAATTCTGAGGCCGCAACACATTTGTACACCGGCATGGTTACCGACTCCGGACGTTTTAAGTACAGCGGTGTAAACGGAAACACCATGCGCGCTGCGGGTACACTTTTGGATGTAGGTGTTGATACCGATGTGCTCTATGCCCGTTTGTACCTGGAAGCCTTCGAGTATCTGAAGTTCAAAGCGCATATTTATCATAGAATGCAAATCACGGAAAATGGTGTTGCCTACTTGATTGTTGACAGGGCTATGCAAGAAGAGTTTAATCTTACCCTCGAGCAAGCAAGCGCCTGCGTCGGCACAATGGACTCTATCCGTGGCTGCATTAGCTGGATGGTTATTATTGAAAACGGCGATCCAGAGCAATCCTACCGTGTCAGACTGCGTTCCCGCTTTGTGCATATCAACTCCATCGCAGAAAAGTATCGTGGTGGCGGTCACGCCTGCGCCAGCGGCGCAACTGTATATGGTCAAGAAGAAATTCAGGCCCTCATTCAGGATACCGATGCGCTGGTTAAAGAATATAAGGAAACCCACGAGGATTGGTTATGAGAATATTAGTAACAAATGATGATAGCATCAGCGCAAAACAGCTGCTTCCGCTGATTAAGTGGTGTCAAAAACTGGGCGACGTTACTACCATCGTCCCCAAAGTCGAGCAAAGCGGAAAAAGCCAAGGCATTGAGTTGCACAAGGCTTTCGAAGTTAAACAGGTAGAATTAGAACCCGGCATTACCGCCTACACAGTGGACTCTACCCCCGCAGATTGCATTCGATTCGCTGTATTTGGATTAAAACAGAAATTCGATTTGGTAATCTCCGGCATCAACCGCGGCTTTAACATGGGCGGCGATATCATGTACTCCGGTACTGCTGGCGCTGTTTTTGAGGCAGTTTCTCTTGGCATGAAGGCCGTGGCTCTCTCCACCGGACCTGAGTTTTATGACCGTGCTACCGAGCCTTTGGATCAGGTGCTGGCTTTCTTCCAAGAACACAATCTGATGGAGCTTAATGATTTGTATAATGTCAATGTTCTTCCTGAGGCAAAAGGCATTCGAATCACCCGTCAGGGCGGCCACTTCTACTCAGATGACTTCATTCACGAAGGAAACGACATGTATATGCCTCACGGCAAATGCGTTTACAAGGACAACAACGACCTGACGCTGGATACCGACTGCGTAATGCATGGTTATATCTCCATTATGCCCATGACAATCAACAGGGCAGATATGGATACATATCACCAACTGATTAAGCTGAATCCATAAAACAAATCCCTGTCTCAAGACAGGGATTTCTTATTAAATAAAGGGCTGCACCGAAGTGCAGCCCTTTTTAATTATGCGACAGTTTCAGATTAGTTGAAGATACCAATGGAATCTACACGAACCTGACCGGCAGACAGAGACTCGATCACAAAGCTGTTTACAGCGCTTGCAAACGCAATGATAACCGTGTTGCCGTCCTTGGTGACAGTCACACCTGCAGTTGCAGGAATGGAATCAACCAAAGCAGTAGCATAGTCCTTGTAGCCATTGCAGTTCACAACGATCTTGGTCATGCCGTTTGCTTCGATGGTCAGCTTGCTGCTCTTGTAGAAACGAGCAGGATTTGCATAGTCAGCAACATCAGTGGTAGAAGCAGCCTTGTCGTTGGTAACGGTAATGCCGTTCTGCTTCCAGACCTGCTGCTCCAGGCTCAGAGAAACGCGGTTTGCTACATTAGCAAAGCTGATCAAAGCATCGGGCTCCTCTGCAGGATCATTCTCGGAAGGCTCGCCGGGAATATGCTCGACAATCCAACCGTTCTTGATCTGTGCTGTGCCGTCGTAGTTACCTACGGGACCGTAGATAGTAACGGTATCACCGGCAACAGGCTTAACCTCAAGAGCATCGTAGCGGATAGCACCATCAGCGCTCCAAGTACCATAGATGGTCAGAACGTTGCCAGCCTCATCGAGCAGACGCATATTACCATAGGTAGTCTGATATACAGTTTCGATTACACCAGTAACCTTATACTTCTCTTCAGTATAGGTATTGTGCTCCATTGCACTACCCATAGCAATTGCTTCTGCAATTGTCAGAACCTCGCCCTCAACAGGCTCAGTGGGATCGGTGGACTCAGCATCCACAGTGTAGAACTGGCAGTAGAAGCCTTCGTACTCAACCTTGCAGGGACCTACAGTGGTGTAGGTGTTGTCGTTTCTGGTGCCGAACCAGTACAGAGCATCGTTTACAGTTGCAACAATGGTCTTGCTCTCTGCATCATAGGTGTAGACGGTAGCTGCTGCATCCTCGAATGCGCCGTTGACGTGAGTACCGCTGACAACCATATTGATGTACTTCTTAGCGCCATCAATGTTGGTGTACAGGTAGTAG
>JAZRQF010000038.1:0-6099 GCA_045649605.1 Faecousia sp. | reverse complement strand
CGGAAACCGAAAGCCGATACAACCATACCGGATAACAGATAAAACCCGCAGAAACCCAGGTACAGCAGCGCCAGCTTATCCCGGTCATCGAATCGGTAGATAGAAAAGGCGGTGCGCCCCTTTAGACCATAGCCACGGCTTTTCATGCTGTCGGCAGTTTCGATGGCATTTTCCAATGCCCAGGTAATCATAATGGACAGCACCGTAATTGCGATCTTTGTCCGGTGCCAAAGACTGCCCTCTGAAACATCTCTGCCAATGCTTTTCTGTGCATCTACTACTGCATTCATCTGTGCTTTGAACTTTGGGATAAACCGCAGTGTCATACTAAGAACCAAAGACATTGCCGGAATGATGCGGCCAAAGAGATAGATAAACTTATCTGATGTAATCACCCGGCTGAAATTTGTGAACCACAGCATCACGGTAGCGATCATCACACCGGCGGACAGACCGTAGAGTATGCTTTCCAAAGTCAGCGGATTGCCCGTAGGGAAATACAGCAGAACGGTCACACCTTCATGGCTAAATGCCGGGTTCATAAATGCTGTCAGTAGCATAATGGGCAAGCACCATTTTAGGGTAAACAGTACTGCTTTTTTGCCTTCTGTCTGTACTGCGTAAATAATCGCGCAGACGAGAGATATCCCTTGCGCCAGCGGGTGATTCAGCGCCATAGAAAAACCAATCACCAAGGCAAAATACAGAAAGTTTATCAAGGGATGGTACTTTGCAAACCTATCTTGCATCTTAGCCACCAACGGCATAGCCGCCACCGATATCGTTGCCCAAATCACAGGTGTAGCGCCACTCGACCACATCGCCGTCCTTCAGTTGGTAGCGAGAACTGCCATAGTTGGGATACCAGCCGTTGACCTTGTACATCCAGCCGGACAGCGCACCGCAATCAAATTCATACAGATTGTGGATGCCTTCCACATAAGCGCTGTTGTAAATGGGCGTCCAGGATGCTTCCATGTGGATGCCCTTTTCCTTACAAACCCGCTGCAACACATCGAATACGGACTCGCCCTCATAGAAGGTAACGGTCGTGGCAGTAAGGATTACACCACCGGAAGGAACCATTTCCAATTTATCCGGGTCAAGCATGTTCAGGTTATTCAGGATGGTGGAACACTCTATGGAGAATGTGCAGGTGTATGTTTTATCCCTGTCCACGTCCTGATCCTCCGGTTCTACAGGCTGGGGTTTTCCGGGAGGAACGGGATCGGTCAAATAGGGATCCTTTCCACCGAGGTTTGTATTGTTAGTTTCGCTGTTTTCCTTATCTGCAGGTTCCTCTGTAGTTGGTGGTGTTGTATCTTCCGGCACGGAATCCGGCACAATTTCACAAGTTTCCACAGAACCGTCCAAAGTAAGATTCAAGGTTGTTGTTTTGCTGCCGGTTAACGCAACCGATGTGAAAGCCTTGTCTCCTGCATAAGCCGTTGCACTTTGGTTCTCCCATTTCTCATTCAAATAGATGGAAAGCAGCGCAGAAAAACCAAAGGGTTCCGTTTGTGCCAAAACCACGTTGATATTCCCATCGGCCGTTTCGCTAAGTGCTACTTGTAAATTGATCTGCTTTGGATCGCTAATATCGCTACCAAAAATAGTCCACTCATATTGCAGTTCCCCGGACGTACCGGTAAAAATACCGATGGCGTTATCCTGCTTGATTTGCTTTATGATATCTTCCTGAATCATACCGTCTTCAGGGATGGCGATGGCGTCCTTCAGGTCTACGCTGCTGAAGTTTCCCTGGCATGCGCAAAGGGAAAGTATTATAGTAAAAGCCAATAAAAGGCTCATTATTTTCTTCATCATTATTCTCCAATCACCAGTCTGCCGTTTTTCACTTTTAAGGTATCTGTGGTCATGGCAAGACTTTGGGTTTCATTGGATGCGGCAAACACCGCATCTTCTACAATTAAATCAAGAACGTCTCCGGGACGGCTACTTCCTCGCAGACGGAATTTCAAGCGAAGCACCACGTTGTTCTCTTCCGCTAAAAGTTCTTTTGTAAATGCGTTTTTGCCACCGGTCATATCCAGGTACATAATGTTGATCCGGCCGGTATCATTGCTGTTCTGTACATTACAGCTCCAGTCAGGGAGTTTTTGACCAGTGCTGTTTTCGTCACTCAAAATAAAAATGTTGCCTTCTTCCACACCCAAAAATTCCAGCCGTGAAGAATCAAAGGCAATGCTCATACTCATTGCAGGATAACGGGCGTCTCCTAAATTAGAAATTGTTACATCCAAAGAAAATTCGCCCGTTTGGGATGCAGAAAGTTTTTGCGGCGTTTCCACAATCAAGGTAGGTTTACCCGAAACAGACTCACCGTCACAGCGCACTAGCAGCAACACAACTGCCACTATCGCGACGCAGATGCCAATAATCCACGGCCATCTCTTTTTCAAAAAGTTCTTCATGGAAACACTCCCTTGCAAAGGTTGGGTGGGAGCGTGTATCTCCCACCCATAGAATTATTACTGGTTGGTGGTAATGGTTGCGGCTTTGGTAACAACACCGAAGTCGCTGCCATCTATAAACTTTTCTACAATGCCCAGAGCATCAAAGGTGTTGATGCGGCTGTCACCATTGACATTCATGGTAAGAATCTGGTCATCGGTAGGCGCATCACCCTTTCGCAGCCATACATCCACGGTATTCAGCGCATCCTGTGCGTTAATAACACCGTCACCGTTAGTGTCGCCAAAGGTAATCTGGGTGGCAGCATCTTCGGTAAAAGTAAAGTTTTGTTTATTTGCAAACTGTGCCATATTGATGGAAGAATCCACCAATGCCACATAGGTAGCAATGCCGGTTTTTTCAGAGATTTCTGCGCTGTACTTCAATACATATTGGTTGGTACCGTCACTGTAGGTTAGCTTGCTAGCGCTCTCAATGCCAACCACAGCTACGGCAATTGCCTTTTTGGTAGTGGGGATCAAATCTACATCATCACCGGTATATAGGCAAATGGCACTATAGGAAATGCCTCTTACAACTTCGATGTTGCCTGCGGCGGTAGCGGTCTGCACAACGACCATTGCATTTTCATCCTCGGAGTCGGAGGTGAGCTTTATAGACATACCACCGATGCTAATCGCTTTCTGCTCACCCGCGTTTGCAGCATCCACCCGGAAGGTAATGGTGAAGAACTGTGCGGGGAATGCATTACCTTCCGCACTGCCCGAAACGGTAATATCGCTGTGATTAGTTGCATCGAAGTAGACTACACGCAGCTTACCTTCTTCGTCCAGATGATAGCTGACCGCGCCACCATTCAGACGGCTGCTGGCAGTTACATCGACAACGCTCAATCCCTCAGGGACATTCACAATCAAGTCGATTAGCTTGTAGCCTGCTTCATTGTCCCACTGGTCCAAGGTGATAACAGCGTTGAAGGTCTTGCCAATGTCGTCAGTAATCTGGGCAGGCAGACCCAGTGTTGCAGTAGGTATGCCGACAACAACGGTATCTTCTTGGGTGGTAACATCGGAATAATCGTATAGGGCTTTTTTGCCGTTAATTAGGCGATCATAAGCAACTAAACCATAAGTAGCCTGGTCGGTAGCCATCGCATTGGCACCGGCGCCTCTGCCGTGTTCAAACTTGGCTTCATCTTCCAGATAATAGGTCAGCAGATTGTCAATGGCGGAATTGCCATTCTTGATAAAACGGGGGTCGGTATCTGGGTTGATGCCCCAGGTGGTAGCCGCAACGATGGCCCATACGCAGCTTTCTGAGGTCTCACCCTTGCCGTAGGGGAAGCCACCGTTGTCCAGCTGGCTTTCAGTCAGCCAGTTAAACGCAGTTTCGCAAGCTGCGGCTACCGCAGGCTGATCCCGGTAGGGATACAGTGCGGTCAGGGTCATACCGGTAATATCTACATTGGAAGGCTGGGTCTTGGCAGTAACCAAAGACCACCCGCCGTCATTATGCTGGGCAGACAAAATGGAATCCACACACTGCTGGCGAATTGTAGCGTCGCTGGTTTCATAACCGCCGCAATCTAGGGCGATCAGAGTCCAGATGGTACCGTTCATGCCCTGCTTTCTGATCCAGTTGAAGCCATTAGCGCTGTAAGCCTCCACCAGATCCCAGTTGCCCACAGAGGTAGCATCTCTGCCAATAGCAGCCAGTGCCATAATCAGACGGGAATTGTCAGTGGATTTATTCTTATCCAGCGCACCGCTCAAATTGACTTTTGCAGCGGTGGTGTTGACATACTCCACGATGCGGTCATAGTAGTCTGCAAAATACTGGCTGTCATTTGCATAGTAGCCGCCACGGGCCAGACCAAATACGGTCCACTCACCGTAATTGGTGCCAAAGGAAGGCTGCGCAACAGTAGTTGCCTGCATAGCCAAGGTGGCGTTCAGAACTGCGGAAACATCCTGGGGCTGGCGGGGGGCTTCCGGTGCGGCTGCGCCAGTAACGATTACCTTGGCAAAAGCAGGAGAAGAAACAATACAAGGCTCACCGGTTTCCATATAATGGTCGCAGGTAGTATGGCTATAACCGTCATCTATGCCGATACCACCCTCACACCAAACATAATACGTGCCGGCATTGGGGAAGGTGATTTCTGCATTGCCGTTTTCGTCGGTGGTCACAGAGCCTTCTGCTTCACCGAAGGTAGCACCGTAGAAAACCTCATAGTCTGCAGCATCCTTGACCCAGGACTGGCCGAACATCAGATCGCAGAAGGAGTGCTTCAGCTTTACAGACAGTGCTTCACCGGCATTTGCGGTGTAATCGTGGGTGTAGCTGTCATTTTCATCGGCAAACAAATGGAAACCGCCGGCCTGATCCCACAGGAAGTTGTAGCAGCTGAAGCTGGCCACATCCAGGAAGTCACCGGCTTTCAGCACAATCCGGTCAGATGTAGCACCGACGGTCATAAAGTCACTCTGTTGAGTCTCATCCACGGGGAAATCGCCATTATGGAAATAAACCAGGTTTTCAGTAAAACCGAAAATACCGCCCCGGAAATAGGAACTACCGGGCAGAGCATCAAAATTGACATCGCCCCAATCGCCGCCGTATAGCTCTTCGTGGGCATAGATCAGCAGCTGCAGAGCGGTTGTTTCATAATCGCCATCGCCATCTGCATCAAAAAGCATATTGTCCAGACCGTATTCGGTCAGATCGATAGCTTCAATTTCAGACATTGGGACGGGAACATAGGTGATGGGATTGCCGTTTTTATCATCAATGTAACTGGTGTCAAAACTGATGGAGAGGTACACAACATCTTCCTCAGCACCGGTTGCAAAGGCGGTTGCAGGCAGCAGACCCAGCACCAGTACAAAGGCGAGGATCATGCTGAGAATTTTTTTCGTAATTTTCATTGAAGTAAGTCCTTTCTAAATTACTTGTTTTCCTTGGGCGTTTTCAATCCTGCGGACTCCAATGCGCGGGGCCACGGCCCAAGGTATGCCTTGATCTGGGCGCAAGTTGCACTATCGAAGTCTTTCTTTGTGGGCATTCTTCCGAGTTCTTGGCACTTGCAGCGCAGAAGGTCCTCCGCCCAGGCCTTCTTCTCTTCGGGTGTCACTTGCATCCCTCCTTCTTTTTTCATGTGGTTTTCCCGCAGGCATCACAGAAAACTGTTTTTTGATGATTGGGACAACAGATTTTGCTCCAATTCGAGTTTTACAAGCACCGGAATACTTTGTGTATTGTGGGGCTTGTAAAATGAAGAAGTGGGGTAAAAGATGTGTTCAAATCGCAAAAGGGCAGTTTTTTGTGATGCTTAACAAAAAAAGTGCAACCTATTTATCCTCAAGTACGGATAAATTAGGCTGCACTCTCCTGTCAAAGCGTGATAAACCCAATTGATGCCGCAGGCTCGCTGACTAAGACACAGCAATGGACGGTTGTTCCGGATTCCCACCGGATTCCCAAACAGCATCAATAAAGCAATATTCAGTTGGTTTGCGGGCTGTGACCGTCCGGGCAATCCGTGCGGAAGGGGGAATCCACACGCAGACGGTCACAGCAAAAAAGCTGCAGCAACCCTACAAACAGAGTCGCTGCAGCCGTTTTTCCGCAACAAAAAACCACAGGTTCCGTACTTGCAGACCC
>JAZRQF010000037.1:0-11864 GCA_045649605.1 Faecousia sp. | reverse complement strand
GCGACCCCGAAGTGTATGTGGATACTCGAGAGGGGGAGCGTTGCGCAGTAAGTCAAAATGCCTTGCGCAGCAAGAGCTTTTTTGGGTCCATCAGTCAAAAACCAAATAGCTTTTTACTAACTTCCTTTACACAAGGGAGCGATTTTTTATTCATACTAAATTTGTATTTTGACGGTTGGCGGCTTTCGTGATCGCTGGCTTGCTATTTGGAATAAAAATGTATATAATAAGGAGGCTATATTTTCTAAGGAGTTTTTTATGACTGAAATCATTTCTATACTGCCGGGTGTTACCCTGCGGTGTTTTCAGGATAAGCGGTTTAAGCATGGCTTTATGAGCCTGCAGTTTGTCCGTTTGGCAACCCCGGAGGAAGCAGGACTGAATGCTTTGATTCCGGCGATTTTGCTGCGTGGCTGCCGGCAGGCTCCGGATCTGCGGGCCATTACTTTGCGCCTTGATGACCTTTACGGCGCATCGGTAGGCGCATTGGTGCGTCGCATCGGCGACTATCAGACCACCGGCCTTTCCGTCAGCTTTATTGATGATGCATACGCACTGGACGGAGATGCAATTTTTGAAAATCTCATGGGATTTGTCCGGTCTGTTATGTTAGAGCCGGTGCTGGAAAAAGGTGCGTTTCGGAAAGATTTTGTGGACAGTGAGAAGAAAAATCTGATCGCTACCATTGAATCCCGGCTGAACGATAAGCGTTCGTATACCATGACCCAACTGTTGCGGAAAATGTGTGCGCAAGATCCTTTTGGCATTCCCCGCTTGGGCGATAAGGAGCAGGTAGCTGCCATTACCCCCGAAGACGCCTATGCCCATTACAAAAAGGTTCTGCGGGAAAGTCCCGTGGAACTGTTCTACGTCGGCGCAGCAGAACCGCAGACTGTGGCAAAGTTGGTAAAACCGTTATTTGAAGGTTTGGAAAGAGATGTAAAAGACCTGCCTGCCCAGACGAATTTCGTTTCTTGCGGCGGCGGTGAGCATACAGAGACCATGGACGTTGCCCAAGGCAAGCTTGCCATGGGTTTTGCAACGGACATTACCTTGCGCGATCCCCGGTTTGCAGCGTTGCAGGTGTTTAATACCATTTTTGGCGGCGGTATGACCAGCAAGCTGTTTATGAATGTCCGGGAGAAAATGTCTCTTTGCTATGACGTTGGCTCCGGTTATTATGGCAGTAAAGGTATCGTTACCGTATCTGCCGGTATTGATTGCAGCAAAGAAGCGGTGGTACGGCAGGAGATCTTACATCAACTGGACGCTTTGCGTCAGGGTCAAATTACCCAAGAGGAGTTAGAGGGCGCAAAGCAGTGGCTGCTTTCCGGTTTGCGTTCTACCCACGATTCTCCCGGCGCTATTGAAGGCTACTATTCGAATTCTTATCTGAACGGCTTCCATATGACAGTACCCGGTCACATGGCGGCAATTGAAGCGGTAACTGCTGAGCAGGTACGTGAGGCAGCCAACAGTCTGAAGCTGGACACAGTGTACTTTTTGAAGGGGGTGCAGTGATGGAAAAACGCACATACACCGCCTTGAATGAGGATATTTTCTGGGATCGTCTGCCGAATGGTTTGCAGATCGCTGTTGTCCCCAGACCCGGCTTTTCCAAAAAGCTGGCATATTTTGTTACAGACTACGGCGCTATCCATACAGAATTTACCTTAAACGGTGAAAAATACACCACCCCCGCAGGCGTTGCCCACTTCTTGGAGCATAAAATGTTCGACCTGCCGGGCAGAGATGTGACGGCAGAATTTGCCGCCATGGGCGCATCGCCCAATGCGTTTACCAGTTATGATTTGACAGCGTATTACTTCTCTTGTACGGATAACTTTAACGATTGCCTGCGCTTGCTGTTGGAATTTGTGTCCACCCCTTACTTCACGGAAGAGAGTGTACAGAAGGAGCTGGGCATAATCGGTCAGGAGATCGGTATGAACGAGGACAACCCGGACACCAGAAGCTTTGAAATGCTGGTGGAGGGCATGTACCGCAGCCATCCCATTACCGTGCCGATTTTGGGCAGCAGAGAATCTATTGCGCAAATCACCCCGGCGGTGCTGAATGCTTGTCACAAAGCTTTCTATCGCCCCGGCAATATGCTTTTGTGTGTGGTGGGTGACGTAGATCCGGAAGCGGTGCGAAAAACCGCACTGGCAGTGCTGCCGGAAAAAGATGAGACATCCGTTACCCGGCAGGAAGCTTGGCAGGAAGAAATGACCTGCCCCCAACCCATGCAGACTGCCCAAATGGAAGTGGCAATGCCCATGTTCCAGCTCGGTTTCAAGGCGGAATGCCCTGAAAAAGGCGAGGCGGCTGTCCGGGCAGAAGTTGTGGGCGACTTGGCGGCGGAAGCGCTGTTTGGTGAGTCCTCAGCGTTGTACATGCGGTTATATGAGGACGGTATTATCGACGGCTCGTTTGGTGGCGGTTTTGAGACCGTAGACGGCATGGCGCTGCTGACCGCATCCGGTGACAGCGATTACCCGGAAAAAGTCCGGCAGGCAATTTTGGATGAAGCGGTGCGGATTGTCAAAGAGGGCATCGATCAAGAGGATTTCCTGCGCATGAAGCGCAGCGCCTTGGGTCGCCGTATCCGGGATTTGGATAGCTTTGATGCCACGGCATTCCGTGTCTGCGCCTACTATTTCTCCGGTTTTGACTATTTTGATTTCCCCCGCATTTACCGGGATGTACAAATTCCGGAAATCATGGAGTTCCTACAACGAATTGTGAAAGAGGATCGCTGCGCTATGACAGTGATTTTCCCGAAAGGAGCATAACTATGTCTTGGATTCCCGGCATTTCTCAGATTTCTTTCCCGGGTTTGGGAATTGAGAGCATCAATCCGCCTCAAGGTTTCTCAATCTTCGGCATGAACATTCAGCTTTACGGCGTTATCATTGCTTTGGGTTTGATGTTGGCAGCAATTTATGGCTTAAAGCGCAGCAAGCAGTTCGGCTTGAAAGAAGACGACATTCTCGATGGCGTTCTGTGCATTGTGCCTTTTGCGATCATTTGCGCCCGTCTTTACTACTGCATTTTCTCTTGGGAGGATTATGCCGCAGAACCCATTAAGCTTCTCTATATCTGGGAGGGCGGTCTGGCAATTTACGGCGGTGTGATTGGTGCGTTTATTGGCATCGTGGTGTTCTGCGCTGTGAAGAAGTTAAAGCTGGGCGCGGTTCTGGATATCGTAGCGCTGGGATTTTTGATCGGTCAGGCGATCGGCCGCTGGGGCAACTTCTTTAACCGGGAAGCCTACGGTGCGGTAACGGACAGTTTCTTGCGCATGGGTCTGATGCTGACGGAAAACCGGCACAGCACAGCCAGCATGATCTATTACCATCCCACATTCTTCTATGAATCCATGTGGAATTTGGTAGGCTTTATTGCGCTGCACTTCTTATCAAAAAAGCGCCAGTACGACGGACAGATTGCCTTGGGTTACGCAGCTTGGTACGGCTTGGGCAGAACCTTTATTGAGGGCCTGCGCACCGATAGCCTGTATATCTTCAAAGAGCAGCTTGGCGAAGTGCTGCGTGTCAGTCAGCTTTTGGCAGCGGTAAGTTGCTTAGCGGCGACAGCAGTGCTGGTAATCATGCTGTTTAAAAAGCATGACCGGCAAAATCTGTTTGTTAACAGAGTAGCCCCGATAGAGGCTCTGGAAAATGAGGATACAGAGCAAGAGGAAACAGAATAAATCGCAAATAATGGCCAACTTTTTTATAAAGTTGGCCATTACTATATTGTTTTGGGAAAAATGCTATGCTAGAATGGTTTTATAATCCCCAAATAGAGAGAGGATAGCATTATGAAAATTGCGACCAAGCGCATGTCCTATGCCGACGCTTTGCAAAAGGAGCGTCCCCAGCACAGACCTCCCTTGCGTCCTATGTTTCTTTTGCAGCTGGTGGTTCGGATTTTGTCGATTTTTGACCTGAAACCCACCAATTTTACTTACAAAACGCACAGAATGGATAAGTTGGGCAAAAAAGAGCCTTGCCTGATTTTGATGAACCATTCCAGCTTTATTGATCTTAAAATCGCATCCCGGATCTTCTTCCCTCGGCCCTACGGCATCGTATGTACATCCGATGGTTTTATCGGCTTCGGTATGTCCCTGCTTATGCGGCTGCTTGGTTGCATTCCCACCCAGAAATTCGTCACCGACGTTTCTCTGGTAAAGGACATGGACTACATGCTGAAGAAGAAAAAATGCAGTGTGCTGATGTATCCGGAAGCCAGTTATTCCTTCGACGGCACAGCAACGCCGCTGCCCCGGAAAATGGGTGTCCTGCTGAAAAAGCTGGGTGTTCCGGTGGTTACGGTGATCACTCAGGGCGCATTTGCCCGGGATCCGTTGTATAACTGCCTGCAAAAACGCAAAGTTGATGTCCGTGCAGATGTAACGTTGTTGGCTACCGCAGAGGAAGTTAAGGCGATGTCCGTGGCAGAGTTGGATGCTCTGTTGGATGAAGCCTTCGGTTTTGATAATTTCAAGTACCAGCAGGAAAATGAGATCGTCATCGACGAGCCTTTCCGTGCTGACGGCTTAAACCGGATTTTGTACCGTTGCCCCCACTGTGGCAGAGAGGGCAAGACCCGGGGCAGAGGTGTGCGGCTTACCTGTCATGGTTGCGGCGCAGCCTATGAGCTGACTGAGCTGGGTTACCTGCAACCGATCAATGTAGATGCAGCCTTTACCCATATTCCGGATTGGTACAAGTGGCAGCGCGCCCATGTACGAAACGAACTGGAAACGGGTACTTACAAGCTGGATGTGGAAGTGGACATCGGTGTGATGGTGGACTATAAGGCCATTTACATGGTCGGCTCCGGCAGACTTGTCCACGACTGCGAGGGTTTTCGTCTTACCGGCTGCAACGGCGAACTGGAATACAGCCAAGGTCCGCTGAGCTGCTACAATGTGTATTCTGATTATTACTGGTATGAGATCGGCGATATGATCTGTATCGGCAATAAAGATATTTTGTATTACTGTTTCCCCAAAAACTGCGGCGATGTGGTGGCAAAGACCCGTCTGGCAGTGGAGGAACTTTATAAGTTAAAAAAACGTCGCCCTGCGGCAATAAAAGGAGAATGAGTTATGCAAAAGAAATGGTGGCAGGAGGCGGTAGTCTATCAGATCTACTGCAAGAGCTTCTGCGATACAAACGGTGACGGCATCGGCGACCTGCAGGGTGTCATTTCCAAACTGCCTATGCTGAAGGAGCTGGGTATTAACTGTATTTGGTTTAACCCTCTTTACAAGTCTCCTCAGGTAGACAACGGCTATGATATCTCCGATTATCAGGACATCGAGCCCTCTTTCGGCACTATGGAAGAGTTCAAGGAACTGCTGGATAAGGCCCATTCTATGGGTATCCGCGTGGTTATGGACTTGGTTCTGAACCACACCTCCGACCAGCACAAGTGGTTCCAGGAGTCCCGCAAGAGCAAGGACAATCCCTATCGTGATTATTACATCTGGCGTGCGCCCAAGAATGGCAAGGAGCCCAACAACTGGGGCAACTACTTCTATGAGGGCAGAGGCTCTGCATGGGAGTTCGACGAGACTACCGGCGAGTACTATATGCACAACTACTCTGTTAAGATGCCCGACGTAAACTGGGAGTACGAGCCTCTGCGTCAGGAAATGTACAAGATGATGACCTGGTGGCTGGATCTGGGTGTTGACGGCTTCCGTCTGGATGCTATCAACCGTCTGAAGAAGCCGGAAGGTCTGCCCGACTCCAAGATGCCTCCCGCACCTCCCGTAGGTATTTACGGCTATGTTGTTGACCGTGCTATCTGCACCAACGTGCCCGGCATCCACGAGCTGCTGCGCACCATCAACAAGGAAGTTTGGAGCAAGTACGACTGCATGACCGTTGGCGAGTGCGGCAACTTGTCCTCTGACGGCGCTCTGGATTACATTTCTCAGGGCAACAACGAGATCGACATGCTGTTCCACTTTGAGATCGGCAAGAACCCCAACATCATCACCGTTAACGAGTACAAGGAGACCCAGCAGCGCTGGATCGACCTGATGAAGCACAATGCGTGGATCTCCCAGTTCCTGACCAACCATGACAGCGCCCGTCAGGTCTCCCGTTTCGGCAACGATCAGGAGTACCGTGTAGAGAGCGCAAAGCTGTTGGCACTGCTGACCCATACCATGCCCGGCACTCCCTTCGTCTATCAGGGCGAAGAAATCGGCATGACCAACGTCCACTTCGACACCATCGACGATTACGATGAGCGTTACACCGTTGGTAAGTACTGGACTGCCGTGGAAGCAGGCGAAGATCCCGAGGTGGCTCTGGCAAGACTGCGTCCCACCAGCCGTGACAATGCCCGTACTCCCTACCAGTGGGATGACAGCGAGAACGCTGGCTTCACCACCGGCAAGCCTTGGATCAAGGTCAACCCCCGTTACACCGAGGTTAACTACGCAGCTGACCGTGCAAGCGAGAAGTCTATCTTCGAGTTCTACAAGAAGTTGATCGCAATGCGTAAGACTCATCCTGCTATTCTGGACGGTGACTTCCAGTTCCTGATGATGGAGCATCCCCAGGTGGTTATGTACCTGCGTAAGTGCGCTCGCCAGACACTGCTGGTTGTGGCAAACTTCTCCGATGAGGTTGTCAAGACCGAATGGCCTGAGGAACTGAAGGACTTCACTTGGAAGCGTATCCTGACCAACCGCGAGGAGAACGGTCCTTCCATGGAGGGTCGTACCGAGTGGCAGCCTTGGGAAGCTGAAATCTACGAGGTTGTGCTGTAAGCTACATAATAAAAAAGCACCAGCCGTTTGGCTGGTGCTTTTTGTTTTTACTTAGCAGTAGAAATCCTTAATGCGCTTTGCGCGGCTGGGGTGGCGCAGCTTGCGGATGGCCTTGTTCTCGATCTGGCGAATACGCTCACGGGTAACGCCAAAGATCTGACCCACCTCTTCCAGTGTGTGGGTGCGGCCGTCGTACATACCGAAACGCATACGCAGAACGTCGGCTTCACGCTCAGTCAGCGTGTCCAGAATTTCCTTCAGAGCCTCTGCCAACATAGCGTTGGAAGTAGCGTCGGCGGGGCCGGGGGTACGCTCGTCCTCGACGAAAGAACCAATGGAGGTATCTTCTTCGTCACCAACGGGGGTATCCAGAGACAGAGTATCAGCCGCGGTGCGGTTTGCCTCGATGATCTTCTCAACGGGCAGATTCAGCTCTGCTGCGATCTCTTCTACGGTAGGCTCACGGCCCAATTCCTGCACCAGCTTACGGTTGCAGCGGGTGGCCTTGTTGATCACTTCTACCATATGCACCGGAACACGAATGGTACGTGCCTGATCGGCAATGGCACGAGTGATGGCCTGCCGGATCCACCAGGTGGCATATGTAGAGAATTTATTTCCCTTTGTCCAGTCGAACTTGTCAACTGCGCGGATCAGACCGGTGTTGCCCTCCTGGATCAGGTCCAGAATGTGCAGGCCACGGCCGGAATATTTCTTAGCGATGGAGACAACCAGACGCAGGTTTGCCTCGGTCAGCTTGTTCTTTGCTGCTTGGTCGCCCTCGGAAACACGCTTTGCCAAGTCCACTTCTTCGTCAGCGGACAGCAGCTTGATCTGACCGATCTCCTTCAGGTACATACGTACCGGGTCGTCCAGATTGTACTCGGCAGCCAGATCCACCGGGTCTACCAGTTCTTCGTCTTCGACGGAGGACAGGTCGATGTCGTCGTCTAAGTCGTCACCGATGATGCCAACGGCATCGTCTTCCAGATCCAGATCCAAGTCGCTGCTGAGGATCTGAATATTCATGCTGTCAATGCGATCGTAAATGTCCTCGATTTTTTCGGCTGTCAGATCCATTTTTTCCAAAATGGCGCTCAGGTCCGATGCGCGGATCATGCCTTCCTTACGGCCCTGGGAGATCAGCGCCTGCAGTGCTGCCTGCAGTTCCTCGGGAGATTTTGCGTTCTTTTTCGTATTGCTCATAGCATCCACTCCTCTTTCTGTCAGTTTTCTATCAGTTGCCGTTAGACTATAGCCTTGTTCCGGCATTTTGACAAGGGTTTTTACGAAAAAATTTTTAAAAAATGCAACTTCCCGGATTTTTTGTCGTGCTGATGGTCAGTATTCCCGAAAAAGTGTGAAAACATACGGTTGCCTTTTGCCGGTATTTTCTGTATAATGATAAAATCAGAAAGTGTAGACATATTCCGATTTCTTATACATCAAATATGTGATAAGCGGAGTTTTAAGAGGAGCGTACTATGACAGAGCTTTCGAAAATTCGTAATTTTTCTATTATTGCCCATATTGACCACGGCAAGTCCACTTTGGCAGACCGACTGCTGGAGGAGTGCAACGCTGTCGATAACCGTCAGCGCAGCGAGCAGATCCTGGACTCTATGGAGTTAGAGCAGGAGCGTGGTATTACCATTAAGGCCACCGCTGTGCAGCTAAGCTATACTGCCGACGACGGCGAGACTTATGCTCTGAACCTGATCGATACCCCGGGTCACGTGGACTTTAACTATGAGGTCAGCCGCAGCCTTGCAGCATGTGAGGGCGCTGTGCTGGTAGTCGATGCTTCCCAAGGTGTAGAGGCGCAAACTTTGGCAAATACCTATCTTGCCATTGATGCGGGTTTGGAAGTGTTGCCGGTAATCAATAAGATCGACCTGCCTTCTGCCCGTCCTGCGGAAGTAAAGGCAGAGGTGGAGGATATTATCGGCATTCCTGCAGAGGATTCTCCGGAAATTTCCGCCAAAAACGGCATCAATATCCATTCTGTTCTGGAAATGATCGTCAAAGACGTACCTGCCCCCACCGGCGACCGGAGCGCACCGTTGCAAGCGCTGATCTTCGACAGTCAGTACGATTCCTACCGGGGCGTTATCGTTTATACCCGTATCAAGCAGGGAACAGTAACGGCCGGTATGGATATTAAGATGATGGCCACCGGCGCTGTTTATCGGGTTGTGGAAGTAGGTACTATGAGCCCCACTGGTCTGATTCCTAGAGATAGTCTGGGCGCAGGTGAGGTTGGTTATATCACCGCTTCTATTAAGACTGTGGCGGATACCCAAGTAGGTGACACCATTACCACGGTGGAAAATCCGGCAACCGAGCCTTTGCCCGGTTACCGTCCGGTACAGCCTATGGTCTATTCCGGTGTGTATCCGGCAGACGGCGCTAAGTATCAGGACCTGCGTGAAGCGCTGGAAAAGCTGAAGCTTAATGACGCATCCATGTCCTACGAACTGGAAAGCTCCATCGCCTTGGGTTTTGGTTTCCGTTGCGGATTCTTAGGTCTTCTGCACATGGAGATCATTCAGGAACGTTTGGAAAGAGAATATAATCTGGATCTGATCACCACCGCCCCCAACGTTGTTTATCGCATTACCAAAAATAACGGTGAAGTGCTGATGGTGGATAACCCCTTGGATTATCCCGATCCCATGGATATCCAGTTGGCGGAAGAGCCCTATGTAAAGATCAGCTTGATTGCGCCTCAGGAGTATGTGGGCAACATCATGGATCTGGCAACTTCCCGTCGTGGTGAGTTTAAGGATATGGTCTATCTGGATGCCAACCGTGTGGAGTTGCACTATGAGATGCCGCTAAATGAAATTATTTACGATTTCTTTGATGCGCTTAAGTCCCGCACCCGTGGCTACGGCTCGCTGGACTATGAACTCATCGGCTACCGTCCCAGCCGTCTGGTAAAGCTGGATATTCTGCTTAACGGCGACGTGGTGGACGCACTTAGCTTCATTCTCTTTGCGGATAATGCTTACCCCAGAGCAAGAAAGATCTGTGAAAAGCTGAAAGACAACATTCCCAGAGCCCAGTTCGAGATCCCGGTGCAGGCTGCCATTGGTGGCAAGATCATTGCCCGTGAGACCATCAAGGCGCTGCGTAAGGACGTGCTTGCCAAGTGTTACGGCGGCGATATTACCCGTAAGAAAAAGCTGCTGGAGAAGCAGAAAGAGGGTAAAAAGAGAATGCGTACCTTTGGTACGGTATCTGTTCCCTCGGAAGCCTTTATGGCAGTCCTTAAGTTGGACGAGGATTAAGGTTTATATAAGGAGGCGGCTATGCCGTTTTTTGGAAAGAACAATAAAACGCCTTTGGGCATCTATGTCCATGTGCCGTTCTGCCGCAGCAAGTGCCAATACTGTGATTTTTACTCTGTCACAGACCGGGACAATAAGCTGTTAGACGGTTATTTGGATGCCGTGTGCGCCCATATCAAAGAGGCAGGCGCATTGGCGCCGGAATATGTGGTAGATACTATCTATTTCGGTGGCGGCACACCCAGTTTTGTAGGTGCGGACAGTCTGGCACAGATCTTGTACACCATTCGCAAAAGCTTTGATGTGTCGGATACGGCGGAGATTACCTTTGAGGCAAATCCCGATTCGGTTACCGATAAGTTCCTGCGCCGTATGCGGGGTGAGGGATTTAACCGGGTCAGTTTGGGTGTACAATGCGATAATGACGAGATCCTTGAGAAAATCGGCAGACCGCATACCTACGAAGAGGCAGTCCATGCGGTGCAGAGAATTCGTAAGTTGGGTTTCCGCAACGTGTCTTTGGACTTGATGTACGGTCTTCCGGGACAAAGCTTGGAAGATTGGTTACACACATTGCGGCATGTGCTGGCGCTGAAGCCGGAGCATATCAGCTGCTACGGTCTGACCTTGGAAGAGGGAACACCCATGTATGCGCTGCAAGAGCATTACAACCTTGCCGATGATGACGAGCAGGCGGATATGTACCTGGCAGCTATAAAAATGCTCCAGCAACACGGCTATCGGCAGTACGAAATTTCTAATTTCTGTCGTAAGGGTCATGTATCCCGGCATAATCTGAAATACTGGACCGGTGGGGAATATCTTGGCTTTGGCCCCAATGCCAGCTCGGATTTTGCCGGTCGGCGGTTTACGGTGATCCGTGATCTGCATGGCTATATCGAAGGTATCAAAACCGGCGGTCAGGTTCTCAGCGATGTTCAGCAGATCCCGCCGAGAGAGCGGGCGGGCGAATACCTCATGACCCGGTTGCGTATTTCGTCGGGTATCGATCCCAAGGAGTATGAGCAGCGGTTCTTAATGCCCTTTGGTCCGCTGGAGGCAGCTTTGAACAGATTTAAAGAGCAGGGTCTTGCCCAAAAATCCTTTGACGGTCGATGGCATTTGACACCCAGAGGATTTCTGCTGTCCAATACGGTAATTTCTGACCTTTTAATCGTGCAGGAGAGAAATTGACAGTTAAAGTTGGCTGTGATATCATAAGTAGGCAAAATAGGTCTTGCCGGTTTGAAATCGGGCAAGACCTTGACCCAAAACATAAATTTTAGGAGGTACATGATTATGAAGATTTGTGCAGAGCTGTTTAAGAAAATGTTAGAGTCCAAAAATTATAACTTTAACAGTGAAGAGATGGACGAGGGTGTTTTTATGGAGTTTCCTTATTCGGGAAAGTCCGCCAAGCTGTTCTTTAAAGGTGATGATGGCAAGTATCTTTCCATGTATCTTTTGTTCGAAAGCATTCCTGCGGAAAGGAAAAATGATGTGATTCTGCTGTGCAACAAGCTGCACTGCGATTATAAATGGATTACCTTCTATGTAGATAAGGATAACGATTTGATGCTGCACAACGATGCGATCCTCTGCCCTGAGAATGCGGCAGAAGAGGCTTTTGAACTGATGATCCGTATGTTCCATATCGCTGACGATGTAAAACCGGAGATCATGAAGGCGATCTACGCATAATTACATATAAAATCCACGGGGGGGTCGCCCCCGGGGTTTTCGTTTTGCTTACACGTTGAGAGTTTCCG
>JAZRQF010000036.1:0-11711 GCA_045649605.1 Faecousia sp. | reverse complement strand
ACTGAAGAGAACAAGGGCGGCGTGGTTGCTACTGTTAAGGGCATCCGTGTGTTCATTCCCGCTTCTCAGTCCGGTATCGCCAAGGGTGGCGACATGGCTACTCTGGTCGGTCAGACCGTGCAGCTGAAGATCACTGAGGTCAACCGTGCTCGTCGTCGTGTGATCGGTTCTATCCGCGCTGTTACTGCTGAGGCTCGCAAGGCTGCTCAGGAGAAGCTGTGGGCTGAGATCCAGGAGGGCGCTAAGTTCCATGGTACTGTTAAGTCCCTGACTTCTTACGGCGCATTCGTGGACATCGGCGGCGTTGACGGCATGGTTCACGTTTCCGAGCTGAGCTGGAACCGCATCAAGACTCCCGCTGATGTTGTCAGCGTAGGCGACGAGATTGACGTATACGTTATCTCCTTCGATGCTGAGAAGCGCAAGATCTCTCTGGGCTACAAGACCGCTGAGATGAACCCCTGGAATCAGTTCATGACCAACTACAACGTTGGTGATGTTGTTGATGCTAAGATCGTCAAGCTGATGACCTTCGGCGCATTTGCTGAGATCATCCCCGGTGTTGACGGCCTGATCCACATCTCCCAGATCGCAAATCAGCGCATCGGCAAGCCCGAGGACGTGCTGAGCGAGGGCCAGGAAGTTCAGGTTAAGATCACTGATGTTGACGCAGAGAACAAGCGTATCTCTCTGTCCATCCGTGCTCTGCTGGAAGAGACTGCTGAGGAAGCTCCTGCTGAGGAGACTGCTGAAGTCGCAGCCGAGACTGAGGCTGAATAATTGAATTCTACATACCGGGGTCGGCTGTGCCGATCCCGGTATTTGCTTATTTTTAAACGGAGGGATAAAAATGGTCAAACATATTGTTGTGTATAAGTTCAAAGATGGCGTAAACCACGATGAAGCCGTGAAGATCATCGCATCTGTCTTGGAACCCCTGGTGGGTAAGATCCCCGGACTTTTGCATATGGAGATCCGTAAGGCTTTTCAGGGCATGGACTATGCGCTGTATTCCAAGTTTGAGAGCAAGGAGGCGCTGGCAGCCTATGCAGAGCATCCGCTGCACATTGCGGCCAAGGGCCATTTCTCCCATTTTATCGATACCCGTGTAGCGGCAGATTATGAGGTGTAACTTATGAAGGCGATTGTAACAGTAGTCGGCAAGGACGCAGTTGGCATTATTGCTGCTGTGTGCGTACAGCTTGCATCTTATAATGTAAACGTGCTGGACATCAGCCAGACCGTTATGCAGGGTTATTTCACCATGATGATGGCAGTTGATGTTTCCGGCTGTCAGATTCCTTTGGCAGAGCTGGTTAAGCAGCTGGAAGAGAAGGGCAAGGAAATGGGCCTTTCCATCCGCTTGCAGCGTGAGGATATTTTTGAAGCCATGCACCGGGTGTGAGGTAGACTATGCTTAGCTTAAAAGACGTTTTATTTACCCAGGATATGATCGATAAGCGGCATCTGGATATCCGTACCATTACCATGGGTATCTCGCTGCTAGATTGTACCGATACCGATATCAAAGTTTGCGCCCAAAAGGTTTATGATAAGATCACCCGGCAGGCAGAAAACTTGGTAAAAGTCGGTGAAGAGATCGAGCTGGAATTCGGTATTCCCATTGTTAACAAGCGCATTTCCGTCACGCCTATGGCGCTGATCGGCAATAGCTGCAATGCAGATTCCTATGTGCCTTTGGCGATCGCTATGGATGAGGCGGCAAAGACCTGCGGCGTTAACTTTATCGGTGGCTTTTCTGCCTTGGTGCAGAAAGGTTGTACCAAGGGCGACTGGATTTTGATGGACTCTATTCCCGAAGCAATGGCAGCCACCGAGCGTGTCTGTGCCAGTGTCAATGTAGGCTCTACCCGTGCAGGCATCAATATGGATGCCGTTGCCAAAATGGGTCAGATCATCAAGCAGACCGCAGCCATCACTGCCGATAACGACGGTTTAGGCTGTGCCAAGCTGGTGGTGTTTGCCAATGCGGTGGAGGATAACCCCTTTATGGCAGGCGCATTCCATGGTGTAGGCGAGCCGGAAAGTGTGCTGAATGTAGGTGTTTCCGGCCCCGGTGTGGTGTACCACGCTTTGCAAAATGTCAAAGGTGCATCCTTTGACGAGGTCGCAGAGACCATTAAGAAAACAGCTTTCCGTATTACCCGTATGGGTCAGATCGTAGGTGTGGAGGCATCCAAGCGTTTGGGTGTACCGTTCGGAATTGTTGACTTGAGCTTGGCACCTACTCCGGCAGTTGGTGACAGCGTTGCCCGGATTCTGGAGGAAATGGGTCTGGAAGTTTGCGGTACTCACGGTACAACCGCTGCATTGGCAATGCTCAACGACGCAGTGAAAAAGGGCGGCGTGATGGCAAGCTCCCACGTGGGCGGTCTGTCCGGCGCATTCATCCCCGTGTCTGAGGACGAGGGTATGATCGCTGCTGCTGAAGCCGGCACACTGTGCCTGGACAAGCTGGAAGCCATGACCTGCGTTTGCTCTGTAGGTCTGGATATGATCGCTGTACCCGGCGATACTTCCGCTGCTACTATTTCTGCCATTATTGCAGATGAAGCAGCCATCGGCATGGTCAACTCCAAGACCACCGCTGTGCGTATCATTCCTGCTCCTGGTAAGGTAGTAGGTGACCGTGTGGAAATGGGCGGTCTGCTGGGCAGTGCGCCGGTTATGCCGGTACACCCCGAATCCAGCGAAGCCTTTATTGCCCGTGGCGGTCGCATTCCCGCACCGCTGCAAAGCTTGAAAAACTAAAAAGAACACCCCGGCTCATACGAGCCGGGGTGTATTTGTTATTTAGCAGACAGATCTACGCTTCTGCGTAAGATCGTAAACGGGGGAACAGCCTTGGGTAGCTGAATATAAAACTGCATTTCCGGTTTCCGGGGTTCAACCAAAGAATTGCCTTCCGTATCCTTCATTTCTTCAACGGTAAAGGCAAAAGGCTTGGTATCCGGGCCCACAGCCTCCAGTTCATCCCCTTGGGCGAACTTATTTCGCAGGCTGCACAGCGCCAAACCGTTTTCATCGCAGCTTTCCACAATGGCACATACTTGCCACTCACGGATATACCGGGAATTTTCCGTGTACTGTCCGGGGTGTCCAAAATAGAAGCCGGTGGAGTAGATTCTGTGGGAAACGTGATCCACTTCGTCCCGCCAAATCGGATCAACCTCACGACCTGCAGCAACATCGTCAATTGCATGGCGGTAAGCGCCGGTGACGATGGCGGCGTAATAGGCGGATTTGGCTCTGCCTTCGATCTTGATGCAATCCACGCCGGCATCCTGTAGTTCTTTCAGGTGGTCGATCATGCACATATCCTTGGAGTTCAGAATATAAGTGCCTTTCTCATCCTCGTAAACGGGGAAGTATTCGCCGGGTCTCTTTTCTTCCATCAGTGCATACTGATAACGGCAAGGCTGGGCGCAAGCGCCACGGTTGGAATCGCGGCCGGTCATGTAGTTGCTAAGCAGGCAACGACCGGAGTAGCTGACGCACATAGCGCCGTGACCGAAGGTTTCGATCTCCAGTTCCTTGGGCGTTTTCTCGCGAATGGTGCGAATTTCTTCCAAGCTTAGCTCTCTTGCCAGCACCACTCGTTGCGCGCCCAGTTCATACCAAGCTTTGGCGCATTCGTAGTTGGCAATAGACTGCTGTGTAGAAACATGCCGAGCGCACTTAGGGGCGTATTTGCCGGCAAGGGTAAAGGCACCCATGTCCGCCAGAATCAGCGCATCCACCTTGGCATCCTGCAATTGCTCCAAATATGCCGGTAGGTTGTCCACTTCATTATTGCGGGGCATGGTGTTTACCGTTACGTGAACGGAAACGCCGTGGCTGTGGGCGAATTCCACAGCCTTGGGTAGCTCCTCCGGTGTAAAATTACCGGCAAAGGAGCGCATACCAAAGTCTGTACCTGCCAGGTAAACGGCATCTGCGCCATACAGCACAGACATTTTCAGCCGTTCCATATCACCGGCAGGACTTAAAAGTTCAATCTTAGCCATTAGTTATCCATATTGTCTACGTTTGCCAGATGTTCCTCGTAGGTCCGGGCAAACACGTGTCGGTTGGTTGCCTTGTTCAGCACAAAGTAGTAGTAGTTAGTCTCGTCCGGCGCCAAAGCCGCATCCAAACTGGAAAGACCGGGGTTGGCAATGGGGGAGGGAGGCAGACCTCTTTGTGTGTAAGTGTTAAAGGGGCTGGCGTTGATCAGCTCGTCGGTGGTCAGCTCGCCCTTGTTGTAATAATCGATTGCGTAGAGAATGGTTGCGTCGGAGTTCAAATAGGGGAAAGAACTGGAGTGGGTCAGACGGTTGTAGAAGACAGAGGAAATGGTGTAGCCTTCCAGATCTTCCGCTTTTTCCTTCTCGATAATGGAAGCCATAATGATTACATCGTACAGCTTCAGGTCCAAACCGGTCCGTGTCCGCAGTGCAACCAGCTTTTCTGCCATGCGGTCAGTAAAGCGGTAGTCAAAGTCGTCCAGGAATTTTTCGATAACCCGTCTAGGCTCGTCGTCCATGTAGAACTCGTAGGTATCGGGGAAGAGGAAGCCTTCCAGACAATACTTGTGGCCACGCTCTACGCCTTCTAAGAACCAGTAGTCGTTCAGCTCTCCGTCGGCTGCGTATGCTTCCAAATCGCTGGCATCACAGATGCCCTTTTCCTCCAGCAGCGCAAAGATCTGTGCGCAGGAGTAACCTTCCGGAATCATGACCTCCACAGTAACCAGCGCACTGCTGCGATATGCCAGCGCATTGATCAGTGCATTGTAGTCATACACAATATTCTTATCGAAGGTGATATCGCCAACCAGCAGCTTTTCGCCCTTGCCGGTAAGGCTGGCAAAAGTTTTGAACAGATTGGGGTAGCGGATCATGCCGTTCTCCTGCAGTTTTTCAGCCACAGAACCGATATCATCAGATTCGCTGACGGTAATGGTGATTTCCTGACCCGTCTTACCTAAGGCGAGCAGATCAGCAGCGCAGAGCCAAAGGGTACGGCCCAATGTAACACCGATAAACAAGATGATCGCCACCCAAACAGCGGTGGAGAAAATGTGAGGAAGACCCCACAGTACCTCGCCCTTCTTTTTGGGGCTGGATTCTTCTGGTTCGTCATTGCTGTCGGACTCGTCGTTTTCGGCGGGTTCGACTTCTGTGTGCTGGGGCATATCCCCATGTTGCGGTGCAAAAAGCTGCGTTTCATCAGGGGCCTCGGTGGTGTATCCGTCAGGATCTTCCGCCAAGGTTTCTTGCATGATGCGTTCCAGATCCAACTCATCAGAAGAGGTTGTATCCCGGTTTTCAAAACGTTCTTTATCCATGTTCTATCCTCCTGTCAGCGGATCACGATCTGCTTTTCCACTTCCTTCGCTACATTTTCGCCCTTCAATGCGGCGATTAAAGCCAAACCAAAGGGGATTGCGCAGCCGGCGGAAGTGCCGGTGATCAGCTTGCCGTCCCGGATGCAGGCGGCATCAGGGGCGATATGTGCGCTGCCCATGCCGCCTTCGCAGCCGGGGTAGCAGGTAGCGTTTTTCTCGTCGGTGATATGCAGATCTGCCAGTACGGTAGGGCCTGCGCAGATTGCAGCAACAAACTTATCGTTTTCCCAGGCGAATTGCAGCGCGCTCATAGCTTCGCTGCTGGCGCGTACAGATGCTACACCACCCAAACCGCCGGGCAGTACGATCATTTCCATATCGGTCAAATCTATTTCGCCTAAGGTGATGTCTGCTTCAACGCCGATGCCGTGTCCGCCATATACAGTCTTGCCGTTGACACCTACGGTCATTGTCGGAATACCAGCCCGGCGAAGAAGATCCAGTGGCGCGATGGCCTCTACTTCTTCAAAGCCAGTGCCTAAAAGAATGTATACCATACTTAGTCCTCCAGACACTGTTTGACGGCAGCGTAGATTTCCTGATGGATATCTTCGATTGTCCGCATTTCTCCGTCCCGGACACACTGGATCACATGCCAGCCGTAGAACTCTGCTGCAGCACGGCCGCATTCCCGGCAAGTTGCCAGATATTGCATGTCCTTTTCGTGAATGTCGGCGCTGGTGTTGGTGTCATGCTCACGCTGACGCATCAACTTTTCGGTATAATCTGTAGGCACATCCAGATAGATAATCAGATCCGGACGGGGCAGACCCATCTTTTCGTATTCAAAATCGTACAGCCATTGCAGGAATTTTTCCCGGTTCTCGCCGGTTTCCTTGGATGCCTGATGTACGGCATTGGATGTGGTATAACGGTCGGAAAGAATAACACCACCGTCTTTGTACCACTGACCCCAATCCATTTTGTAAGATGCAAAGCGGTCTACTGCATAAAATGCAGAGGCGGCATAAGCGTTAACGTCAGTGGGCTTGCTACCAAACTGACCACCCAGATACATGCGGATCAAAGCAGAACTTTCCTCGCTGTAACGGGGGAACACCAGATGCTTGAATTGGATTCCATCCTTTTCGAGATGTTCAGACATCAGACGGAATTGTGTGGACTTACCGGAGCCGTCGGTACCTTCGATTACGATTAGCTTACCCATTTTTCAGCATGCCTCCTCTTTCTTTCGGCAATACACAAAATATCAACATAAAATATAGCATATTTTCTCCGGTTTGTCCACTACTAGCGGCAATCTGACTCTTAAATTTTCTTTTAGAAGAAAAGGGAATATCCACAGGTTGCATAATTGGACGAAAAATGCTACAATATGCAAAAGTATATATAAAGGAAGATACCAAATGGAAGCGAATGTAACATTTCAAAATCTAGGCCTTTCCGAGCAAATGCTGAAGGCTTTGGAGAAAAAAGGATACGGCTATCCTACCACCATTCAGCAGCAGGCGATCCCGGAATTCCTGCAGTGGAAGGATGTCATTGCCAAAGCCCCCACCGGCACCGGCAAAACTTTTGCCTTTGGCATTCCTATGATCGAGCATGTAGATCCGGAATGTCAGGAGGTGCAGGGATTGATTCTTGCGCCTACCCGTGAACTGGCGATTCAGATCGGCGATGAGCTGCGTTCTTTGCTCACCTATTTTCAGGGTGTTCGTGTGGCGGTGCTTTACGGTGGCGCCGGCATTGTAGGGCAGGCGAAGCAACTGGAGAAAAAGCCGCAGATCGTGGTGGCCACCCCCGGCCGTCTGATGGATCATTACAACCGTAAGAATGTGCGCTTTGACAAAATTCAAACCGTTGTTCTTGATGAAGCAGACCGCATGCTGGATATGGGCTTTTTCAAGGATGTAACAAAGATTATTGAAAAGGTAAAAAACCGGAAAAACCATGGTCTGATCTCTGCTACCATCTCCCAGGAGGTTATGACTGTCTCCTGGATGTATCAGCGTGATGAGGTAGAAATCACCGTAGAACCCAAGCAGGAGGACCGACCCGATATTGATCAGTTTGCTATTACCGTTCCGGCGTTGGAAAAGGCAGAAACAACTTTGCGGCTGATCCGTACTCAAGGTTATGAACGGGTGATGATCTTCTGCAATACCAAGCATATGTGCCAGCGGCTGTGTGATGACTTCCAGCGCGCCGGTGCAGACTGCGACTGTATCCACGGTGATATTCGCCAGAGTTTGCGTGAGAAGACCATGCAAAAGTACCGGGATGGCAAATTGGCAATTTTGATTGCCACAGATGTAGCATCCCGTGGTATTGACGTAGATGACGTGGATTGCGTTATCAACTTTGATGTTCCTGCTGAAAATGAGTATTACGTCCACCGCATCGGCAGAACCGGCAGAGCCAAGCGGAAGGGTGTTGCTTATTCCATTATCGGCAATTTCCCGGAGAAGGCAAAGCTGGATGAAATTGCCAAATTCTCTAACTACCAGATCAAGTCCGTAGTCTTGGGAGAGGACGGCAGCTTGACAGAAGAAGTAGTCAAAGCGCCGACACCGGCTAAGAGGAAACTGCGTTGAATGCCCGGGAAAAAGGCTTCCTGCTGTTAACATCTCATCTGGGTGATCCCCAGCGCAAAGCGCTGACTGTACCGCAGTTGCGTTTGCTGGCGAAATGTGTGGCGGCTTCCAGTTTGGGAGAAAGAACCGGGGATGTGACAGTAGAAGCGATTATGGAACTGGGCTACAACCGCCCGTCAGCTGAGCGGATCTTACAGCTTCTTTCAGATGAGGCGCAATTGGCGTGGTATCTGCAAAAGGCTGCCCGTCAGGATTGTGTGCCGATCACACGCGTGTCTTCTGCATATCCGGATCGTTTGCGTAAATGTTTAGGAATGGATGCCCCCGGCGTTCTTTGGGCGAAAGGGGATGTATCTCTGCTGGAACAACCTGCGATTTCTTTGGTTGGTAGCCGGGAATTAAACAAGAATAATGAAGCTTTTGCCTGGGAAGTGGGCAAGCAGGCAGCGTTGCAAGGTTTTGTGCTTGTTTCCGGAAATGCCAAAGGCGCGGACCGCGTAGCGCAGGAAAGCTGTTTATCCCATGGCGGCAAAGTAATCAGTGTGGTGGCGGATGCACTTAACGAGCATCCGTTGCAGGAGAATGTATTATATCTGTCTGAGGATGGTTTTGATCTTCCGTTCTCGGCGCAACGAGCCTTGTCGCGCAACCGGGTTATCCACAGCTTGGCGCAAAAGACATTCGTGGCCCAATGCCGACTGGGGACGGGAGGCACTTGGGATGGGACCCAAGGAAATCTCCGTCATGGCTGGAGCCAGGTCTATTGCTTTGCTGACGACAGTGATGCTAGCAGGGAACTGGAGCAAATGGGCGCAGTGCCGGTTGGTATGGATGCTTTATGCGACATATCGGCTTTACAACCCAATATTATAAAGTTTATTGACCAATGATGCAGATGCACCATTGGTCAATTTTTATAGCAGGATAGGCTGCATTTGCTTGCCTTCCAAAGCAAGGGTAAGGGCATCCGGCAGTTTGGAGAAATCGGCAACGATGCTGGTAGGCTTTTTCACAGGATCGTCCTGCCCGAAGGGTACGAAATAGTAATGCTTCCGTGCCAGTAATTTGCCAATGTTTTCTGCAGCACCGGCCAATGCATCGTTGGTAGAAATTGCCAGCAAGATCGGTCTGCCGTTCCGCAAATGGCTTTTGGCGGCCATGGTGACCGGACTGTCAGCGATACTGTGCGCCAGTTTCGCCAGCGTGTTTCCGGTACATGGTGCAATTACCAGTGCGTCCAGCAGCCTTTTGGGCCCAATCGGTTCTACCGACTCAATGCTGCATAGCGGTGGACGACCGCATATTTCGGAAACCTTACTGATGTGTTCCTGGGCAGAGCCGAAACGGCTGTCGATGGTGCAGGATGCGTGGGAGAGAATCGGAATCAACGTGTGTTCTTTTGCCACCGCTTCCATGATGGGGAAAACGGCATCGAATGTACAAAGTGAGCCGCACATGGCAAACCCAATGTTCATGCCAATGCTCCTTTCTTAATTTTTCGTCAGCGCAGCCGTAGAATGCTGCGCGCAATTAATTCGCCGGAGGTCTCCGGTGCGTCTTTGCCGGGCAAGCCTCTTGCCCATAGTGCCGATGTGTCATCGATGCCTTTGACAGAGGCAAGATCGATTTTTAGACAGTCGCTGTTACAGTACTGCAACGCATCAGCTGATAACATGCCGGCAGGCACAGTATTAAAGATTACCCGATAGCGCACCAAGCTGTAGTCCAAACGGTTAGCATCCTCTACGTCATATCCCAGAGTCAGCAGCATGGCCCGATCCGCTTCTTTTCTGGCGGCGACGGTTACGATAGCGCCCATGTTCCGCAAAAGCGATGCAAGGCATTTACCGATTCGTCCCCAGCCAATCACCAATACTTGACAACCCTTTAGCGTTACCGGAAGTTGCGACATAGCCAGCTTGATGGCACAATGGGCGGTAATGTCAGCATTTTCAGCCAGATAAATAGGATCGCATAAAAGGTCGGTTGCCTTATATTCAGAAAGGGCAGGGTGCTGCAAATTACCGCCGATAACGGTTACCTTGGAATCCAGGGACGCCAAAACATCTGCGATCATGCCGCCGCCCCTTAAGGAACCGTCAGGTGCAAAACTAGGGACATCCAATAATAAATGTGTTACGTCTTTGCACGGTTGTGTCGCAAAAATACAGCCATGCCGGCGAAGGGCCTTTTCTGCATATTCCAAGGCTTTGGTATGTCCTGCGGAATAGAAAACAGAACCATTCATTTAAATCACCCCTTCACGCCAAATTATGCGACAAAGATATCGGTTGTGCTTGATTTTTTGCACCGATTTTGTATAATGATATTAAGAGGTGAAGCGTATGCAAAGACATGGTTTTATCCATGATATGATGGATGTCAAGGTGCTGATCTTATTTGTGTCGGCACGTACCCACTATCCCTTGACGTCTCAAGAGATTTATGAGCTGTGCTATCAGGACGAGTGCCTGAGTTATTTTGATGTATGTACGGCAATTCCTGAAATGGTAGATTCCGGCCACTTGGAACAGGTGGATGCAGATCGCTACCAGATCACGGAAAAGGGCAAGCAGGACGGCAAGATCACGGAGGATTCCGTGGCGTTTACTGTCCGGCAGAGGGCGGAAAATGCGGTGGCGCGTTTTAACCGTCAGTTGCGCCGCAACAGCTTTATCAAAACCCAGTTGATCCCGCGGGATAACGGCGAGTATTCTGTTATCATGTCTCTGGATGATGAGATGAGCAATCTGATGACGTTGGAGCTTGTAGCCCCGGATCAGCGGCAGGCTGTGCGCCTGAGCAGATGCTTTGAAAAGAAGGCGGAAGCCATTTACAATTTAACAATGAAAGAGCTTCTTGATGAGGATGAATAACCACCCGGTAAACCTTGTCGTATAGAGGAAATCGTGCTATAATGTAAATACACCGGATGACCGGTGAAACGAAAGGAGCTTGTGTGTATGAAGTTTCAGTTTAGTGAGAAGAAAGTTAAGCTGCCTGGAAATGTCCATGCTTATGCTGAGAAGAAAGTCATGAAGCTGGCACGCTACTTTGAGGAGGATGCACAAGCACTTGTCGTGTTTTCTGTAGAAAAGAACCGGAACAACGTGGAACTGACCGTCCGCGGCGCAGGCACATGGTTCCGGGCGCATGAAAGCACCTCCGATATGTTTGCATCTATCGATGCAGCAGTAGGCACCATCGAGGGACAGATCCGCAAGAATAAGACCCGCCTTGCCCGCCGCCTGCGTCAGGATGCCTTCACCCGCGCAGTAGAGGAGACCTCCTTTGTTGAGGAAGAGCCGGAAGAGAAACTGGACGTGGTTCGTGTTAAGCAGTTCCGTTTCCAGCCTATGTCCCGTGAAGAGGCGATCCTGCAGATGAATCTGCTGGGCCATAATTTCTTCGCTTTCCGGGATGCGGATAACGCTGATGCCTTCACTGTTGTCTACCGCAGAAATGACGGCGGCTACGGCTTGCTCACTGATGCGGAATAATACTATATATAATAAGTAAGGGAGCCTCTTTTGAGGCTCCCAAAATTTTTTCAAAAAACCTGCAAAAAAGCGAAAAAACTGCTTGACAATAGGGGACTGGTTTGGTATTATAAGCGAGCGCTTCCGGCAGGGGGCGCAAAATACTGCCACAAAGCAAGAAAAATGTTGAGAAACATGAAAAAAGTTCTTGACAGAGGAAATGTTGTGTGGTAGACTTAACAAGCTACCCGCTCGGCGGGAAGCGGT
>JAZRQF010000035.1:0-2388 GCA_045649605.1 Faecousia sp. | reverse complement strand
GTTTGCCAAGATGCAGGAAGGCCAGATGAAGGAACTGCCCTTGATCGTCAAGGCTGACGTTCAGGGTTCTGCCGAGGCTGTGAAGGCTTCTCTGGAGAAGATCTCCAACGAGGAAGTCCGTGTTAAGGTCATCCATGCCGGTGTCGGCGCCATCAACGAAAGCGACATTCTGCTGGCTTCTACTGCCGGTGCAATCATTGTCGGCTTTAACGTCCGTCCCGATGCAGGCGCTCAGGCAAGCGCACAGCGTACCGCTGTAGATATGCGTTTCTACCGCGTTATCTACGATGCCATCGACGAGATCGAGGCAGCTATGAAGGGTATGCTGGCACCCACCTTTGAAGAGGCGGTTATCGGCCATGCCGAAGTCCGCATGACCTACAAGGTTTCCGCTGTCGGTACCATTGCCGGCTGTATGGTCAAGGACGGTAAGGTTTCCCGTGATGCCCAGGTCCGTGTTCTGCGTGATAACATCGTTATCCACGAGGGCGAGGTCGGTTCTCTGCAGCGCTTCAAGGATGCTGCTAAGGAAGTTACCGCCGGTTACGAGTGCGGCATGAGCATTGCTAAGTTTAACGACATCAAGGAAGGCGACATTTTCGAATGCTTCGTCATGCAGGAAGTTAAGCGCTAATACAATCACCGCCGTGTCGCTATGCGGCACGGCGGGACTTTTTAATAGGAGGATGTAACTATGGCATCCAATCGAATCGGAAGAATCAACGAAGAAATTCAGAAAGAACTTGCCAGTTTGATCCGCAATCTGAAAGATCCCAGAGTGCAGGACACCATGATTTCCATTACCCACGTAGAGGCAACGCCCGACCTGCGGTATGCGAAGGTCTATGTCAGCTTCCTGCAGGAGGAGCGGGCAGCCGGTGCGTTGAAGGGCCTTAAGTCTGCCGGCGGCTATCTGCGTCGGGAGCTGGGTCATGCGCTGCAGCTGCGTTACACTCCGGAATTGGTGTGGGCGCTGGATGATTCCATCACCTACGGCGCAAAAATGCTGAAGCTGATCAATTCTCTGGACACCGGCAAGGACGAAGAAACAGAAGAGGAATAACAGTTCCTGCGCACCACAGAGGTGTTTTTATGAACGGAATCGTAATTATAGATAAGCCTGCGGATTGGACAAGCCAGGATGTGGTGTCCAAGCTGCGAGGGGTGCTGCACACCAAGCGCATCGGTCACGGCGGTACGTTAGACCCTATGGCGACCGGTGTTCTGCCGGTGTTTGTTGGCAGAGCCACCCGGGGCGTGGAGTTTTTCGAACACGCAGAAAAGACCTATGAGGCGGTGCTGCGGCTGGGTGTTACTACCGACACCGAGGATATTACCGGTACGGTGCTGGAAGAAAGACCCGTGGCGGTATCCCGGGACATGCTGGAAGAGGCTTTGGAGAAATTCCGGGGAGAAATTCAGCAGATCCCACCCATGTATTCTGCCTTGAAGGTGGGCGGGCAAAAGCTTTGCGACTTGGCACGAAAAGGCAAGGAAGTAGAGCGCAAGCCCCGGAGTGTAACCATTCACAGCTTGGTTTGTAAGGACTTTGACGGCGTGTTTGCCAAACTGGTGGTGCGCTGCTCCAAAGGCACGTATATCCGCACTTTGTGCAAGGATATCGGCGAAGCGCTGGGTTGTGGCGGCTGCATGGAATCTTTGCGGCGGATAGCAGCCGGTGCATACACCATTGAAGAAGCTGTACCCCTGGCAAAGCTGGTGGAGTCTGACGATCCGGAACAGTTTTTGCGTCCGGTGGATACCATGTTTACCGGGTATCCGGCGGTTACCTTGACCGATAAGCAAAGCTTACGCTGCCGCAACGGCAATTCTTTCTCGGTAGACATGCCGGAGGGAACGTACCGTGCTTATGACCCCGATGGGGAATTTTTGATGCTGGCAAAGGTTGAACAAGGAATTATGTCAACCATTAAAAGCTTTTTTGAAGTACAATAATTTCCAATTGTAAAGAACAGGAATGCCTATGAACAAAAAGATAATGTATGCCCTGGGCGTTTTTGACGGCGTGCATCTGGGGCATCAGGCCCTTTTGCGCGCCTGCATGGTGCTGGCGGAAAACGTCGGCGCTGCGTCGGGTGTAATTACCTTTTCTTCCCATCCCGACGGGTTGGTTTTGGGCGCTGCGCCTAAGCTGATCGTGACCCAAACGGAGCGCCGTCGGATCTTGGAAGAATATGGCATGCAGACCGTTGTGGAGCTGCCCTTTGACCGGGCATTGATGCAAATGCCTTGGCAGGATTTCATTAAAATGCTGCGTACTCAGTATGGTGCGGCAGGCTTTGTCTGCGGCAGCGATTTTCGTTTCGGCCATCGGGGCGAAGGCACAGCAGACATTCTGCAAAAGTACTGCGAAGAAGCAGGAATTCC
>JAZRQF010000034.1:0-25314 GCA_045649605.1 Faecousia sp. | reverse complement strand
GTTTTCCCTCCCTCCGATGGCATCCGGCTAAATCCAGGATGCGTTCAGGGCCTGACAATCAGGCTGGATTATTATAAGCGTTTTTGACAGAAATGTCAAGATGGATTTCAGGGAAATTTATCCAAATATGGAAAAACCCTTACTTTACAATCAGATTGACCAGCTTATTCTTGACAACGATGGTCTTGATGATATTACCGCCCTGCTTCTCCAGGAATTTGGTGATTTTTTCATCAGCAAGTACCTTTGCAACAACTGTGTCATTATCCAGATCGGCTTCCATCTGTACAGTACCACGCATCTTGCCATTGACCTGGACGGCGATGGTGATTTCGGTATCCTTGCACTTCTCCTCAGAGTAAGTGGGCCAGCTCTCATAAGCAATGGTATTGTCATGACCCAAAATCTGCCAGATTTCCTCACCAACGTGGGGAATGATGCAGGAGATCATCTTAAGGAAGCCTTCTGCATACTCTCTGGGACAAGTGCCATTCTTGTAAACTTCGTTCACAAAGACCATCATCTGCGCAATAGCGGTATTGAAGCCCAGCACCTCAAAGTCACTGGTGACCTTCTTGACGGTCTGATGGTACAACTTTGTCAGCTTGCCGTCATCGGTATCGGTGATATTAGCGCTCTCGGTAAAGAAATTCCAAACGCGGTTGATGAATTTCTTTGCGCCGGCAACTGCGGTGGTGCTCCAAGGCTTGGAAACCTCCAGCGGGCCCATGAACATTTCGTAAAGACGCAGCGTATCTGCGCCGTACTCACGGACAACATCACTGGGATTGACAACGAATTCCGGGAAGCGCTTACCCATCTTGATGCCGTTCTCGCCCAGGATCATACCCTGGTGAACCAGCTTCTGGAAGGGTTCTTTTACAGGGGACAAACCGTTATCATAGAGGAAACGGTTCCAGATTCTCGAATACATCAAGTGGCCAACAGCATGCTCAGGACCGCCAACATACAAATCAACGGGCATCCAGTGCTTCAGCAGCGCAGGATCGCAGAATTCCTTGTCATTGTTGGGATCGATATAGCGCATGTAGTACCAAGAAGAACCTGCGCTACCGGGCATTGTGGAGGTCTCACGGACACCACGAATACCGTTCTGATCGTACTGCTTCCACTCGGTTGCGTTTTCCAGAGGTGCCTGACCGTTGCGGCCCTTATAGTCCTCCAGTTCAGGCAGAATCAGAGGCAGTTCCTCATCCGGCAGGAATACGGTCTCGCCATCTTCTGTGTAAACACAAGGAACAGGCTCGCCCCAATATCTCTGACGGGCAAAGATCCACTCACGGAAGTGATAGTTATTCTTTCTTCTGGCAACACCGGCATTTTCCAGCTTAACGGTGATTGCCTCCTTAGCCTCTTCTACGGTCAGACCGGTAAACTCTTCGGAGTTAATCAGCTTGCATCCTTTACCCAGATAGTCCTGCTTCTCGAAAGCGCACTCAGACACATCCCGGCCGTCAATGACCTGGATCATGGGAATATTATGGACCTGGGCATACTCGAAGTCACGCTGGTCGTGGCTGGGAACAGCCATAACTGCGCCGGTACCATAGCTTGCCAGCACGAAGTCACCGATAAACACCGGAACTTCCTTGCCGTTAACCGGGTTGATGGCATAAACGCCCTTCAAGGGGCAACCGGACTTGGTCTTATTCAGCTGGGTGCGATCCATGTCGCTCTTCTTAACAGCTTCATCAATGTACGCCTGGACCTCAGCCTTGTTCTCAATGCGGTCCATCAGGCTCTGAACGATCTTACCGTCGGGAGCCAGCACCATGAAGGTGATACCGTAGATGGTCTCAATACAAGTGGTATAGATGGAGAATTCGCCGCCACCGACCAGCTTGAAATCTACCTCAACACCGGTACTCTTGCCGATCCAGTTGCGCTGGATCTCTTTGGTGGATTCGGGCCAGTCGATCTCTTCCAGACCCTCCAGCAGCTTTTCAGCAAATGCAGGCTGGTCAATAACCCACTGCATCATATTCTTCTTAACAACGGGATAGCCGCCACGCTCAGACTTGCCGTCAACGACCTCGTCATTACTCAGAACTGTACCCAACTCTTCACACCAGTTAACGGGCATTTCCACACGCTTGGCGTAACCGGCTTCGTACAGCTTCTTAAAAATCCACTGTGTCCACTTGTAAAACTCGGGATCAGAAGTGGCGATTGCCTTGGACCAGTCATAGTCGAAGCCCAGTTCCTTCAGCTGTGCAGAGAAAGTCTTGATATTCTCCTGGGTAAAGCCGTTGGGATGGTTGCCGGTGCTGACTGCATACTGCTCAGCAGGCAGACCAAAGGAGTCGTAACCCATGGGGTGCAACACGTTATAACCCTGCATACGCTTCATGCGGGACATAATATCGGTGGCAGTATAGCCTTCCGGATGACCTGCGTGCAGACCAACACCGGAGGGATACGGGAACATATCCAGCACGTAATACTTAGGCTTGGAGAAATCCCATACATCTGTATGGAAAGTGTCATTCTCCTCCCAATATTTATGCCACTTGGCCTCTATTGCGCTAAAATCATAATTCATGGTCTTTTCTACCTCTTTCCGTTAGTTAGGTAAAATGATCTCGCTCAGATCAACCTGGTGCGCATCTGCCCACAGGCGCTCCAGAGAATAAAACTCACGAGCTTCCTCTGTAAACACATGAACAACCACGCTGCCAAAGTCCAGCAACTCCCAGGAATTGCCACGATGACCTTCACGACCGAGCATAGGCTCACCCAACTGCTCAAAGGTATACTCCGCATGGTCACACAAGGTCTTAACATGGGTGTTGGAAGTACCGGTGCAGATGATGAAATAATCTGCCAGGCTGGAGATCTCATCGATCTTCAACAGTTTGATGTCCATACCCTTCTTGCTGTCCAATGCTTTTGTAACCTCAAGTGCTACTTCTTTTGCTGTTAACATCTAATCAAATCCTTTCGGAATTTTTTATTTCTCAAGCCAAGCCAGGGCATCCATCGATTCTTTTGATATCTCTCTGCCCTGCTGGCGCAGCATTTGCAACGTCATCTGCAGACCTAACTTCAACGCCTGATCGATATCTGCGTACGCCAATCGACGCAGTTCCTCAACACCGGGAAAATTCCGATTCGGCTCCATATAGTCTGCCACATAAATGATCTTTTCAAGCACATTCATGTCCGCTTTTCCGGTGGTGTGACTGCGAATTGCACTTACTACAGCCTCGTTTTCACCGAAGATACGCTCAGCTACCAAGCTGCCCGTCAGCGCATGAAGTGTTTTCGGATTCTGTGTGGAAAAATTATCCAGAATTATACCATAGGCACTGCACAAAGTCAATTGCAGCGGACCGTCCAGCGCTTTCGTAATATCATGCAAAAGCGCCGCTCTGGCAGCATCTGTCTCGTCTGCGCCCCAAACCTTGGCAAGCGCAACCGCCGTATCCCGACAACCCAAGACGTGTGCCACACGATCTGGCTTTAAGAGACTTACTACCGCATCCTGCAATTCCTGCTGTGATAGCTGCATCACCCCGGAAGAGGTTCCATACATACCGTTTTTCTCAATGTAAGACAGAACGGCCGGCTCTAAAAAATCCTTTGCACAGCGAAATACCAGCATCCGGCGCAGGTCTGTGGAGGAAATCACATTTAAAGGATTTTCCACCAGATAAACCTTTGCTCCCTGATCTTCCATTTGCTGTTTTTGCTCTTCGATCAGCAATTTCTCATCTTTCTGTCCTCGATAGAAAACAGCCAAGGATGCCTTACTTGTAATCCTTTCGGGATTGCGCCAGCTTTGGAAAGTCAGGAACATGTCTGTTCCCATAAACAGAACCAGCTCTGCATCCGGATATTGGGCGCTGATTTGCTCAACAGTCTCAAATGTATAACTGGAACCGCCGCGCTGTAGTTCGATATCAGATATCTCAATTGCCGGATCTGTAAAGCACAGCCGCAGCATTTCCAGCCGCTGTTCCGGCGTTGCCGAACCGGCAGGCTGCTGCTTATGGGGAGAAACGCAAGTGGGGATCACAAGAAGCTTATCCAGTTGCAAAGCCTGCAGCGCATACTGCGCCGCACGCACATGCCCAACGTGAGGCGGATTAAAGGCACCGCCGTATATGCCGATTCGCTTCATGTCGATCCCCCTTTCAATCCGTTACTCTTTCTCTCTGAGTTGACGTTCCCGATCCCGTTCAATAGCTCTTTCGATTGCCTGTTGACGGAAATATTCGTTTCGTTGCTCACGCACCTTTTTCGCCGCTTCACGACGTGCCTTGGCGCCCTTACGCACGGGGTTCATTTTTGAGACGGGCGTTGACTTCCGTTTTGCGCGCCCAGTCTGATTGCGTTCCTGCTGCAGCTTTTCGCTGAAGCGGTAGATCACAAATTTGGTTCCGATCACGGATACGCCGTCTGCGCCGGTCTCTTCACAAATCGCATCGCAGACTTCGCGAGGGGTCATCATTGCCCCTTCCAGTACTTTACCCTTAACCAGCTCTCTGGCTGTCAATTGGGTTTCTGCCTCAGCAATTACGGCCTCTGTAACGCCGCCCTTGCCAACCATTAATGTTGTCTCAAGGCTATTGGCCTGCGCACGCAGCTCAGCCCTTTCTTTACATGTCAGCATAGCCTTCCTCCTTTAGTTTCTCATAAAACAATCTCAGCGCCCGAGCCCGGTGTGACACCTGATTCTTTTCCTCTGCGCTTACCTCCGCCAATGTCTTTCCAAAAGGCGGATAATAGAAGATGGGATCGTAACCGAAACCACCCTCACCTGCCGGCGCACGTAACAGTTCACCGTGGACTTCACCGCGGGTCTGAATCACTTTGCCGTCGGGCATCACCATAGTGATCACGCAAACGAACTGCGCCTGCCGCTGACCATCGGGAACGTGCTCTGTATTTTTGAGCAGCAGAAGCAATCTGCCCCAATCGTCCAGGGTGTCGTCAAAACCGTACCGTGCCGAATAGACACCGGGTTCCCCGTTCAGGGCATCCACAGCAATACCGGAATCGTCTGCAAGGGCAGGCATACCGGTAGCTTTCATTACTGCGTTAGCCTTTTGGAAAGAGTTTTCCTCAAAGGTTGTACCGGTCTCTTCCACGTCAATGTCCACACCCAGCTCAGACTGCAGGACCAATTGGATATCCAACTGCTCCACGATCTTGCTGATCTCCACAAGCTTGTGCTTGTTTTTACTTGCTAATACGACCTTCATACTGTCTCCTTACAGCAGCGCATCCACAAACGGCTGCGCCTCAAAAGGCATCAAATCATCAACCTGCTCGCCCACACCTACGAATTTCACGGGAATCTGCAAGGCGTCTGCAACCGCGATCACGATACCGCCTTTGGCTGTGCCGTCCAGCTTTGTTAATGCAAGGGCGGTTACTCCGGCGATCTCTTTAAACTGCTTTGCCTGAATCAGACCGTTCTGTCCGGTAGTTCCATCCAGTACCAGCAGCACTTCCTTGGTTGCATCCGGCAGTTCTCTGTCCACAATGCGGCTGATCTTGCCCAGCTCGTTCATAAGATTCTGCTTGTTGTGCAGACGGCCTGCTGTATCTACGATAATCACGTCAACACCCTTTGCCTTTGCAGACTGGATGCCGTCGTAGACCACAGATGCCGGATCTGCGCCCTCATGCTGACGCACGATGGAAGCGCCGGAACGACCTGCCCAGATCTCAAGCTGATCGGCTGCGGCTGCACGGAAGGTATCACCGGCTACCAACAACACGTTCTTACCCTGCTTAGTCAGCTGGGCGGCAATTTTGCCGATGGTGGTAGTCTTTCCCACACCATTGACGCCGATCACCAAAATGATAGAAGGACTGGTGCCGATATTCAGCGCTGTATCGCCTACATTCAGCATATCAACCAAGATCTGCTTCAGCGCCAGCTTTGCCTCTTCTGTTGTCTTTAAATGCTGGGTTTTTACAACTGTACGCAGCTGATCTGTGGCTTTCATGGCAGTTTCCACGCCCAGATCCGCCAAAATCAGACATTCTTCCAGCTCATCATAGAAATCGCTGTCGATCTCACTGAAGCCGGAAAACACACTACCAAGTGTGCTGCCCAGCGCGTCCCGGGTCTTTGCTAACCCGGATTTGATTTTATCAAAGAAACCCATATTTGCTCCTTTATTCCACAATACCCAGGTATTCTTCCATCTGGTTCAGATCCAGACGCAGCAACTTACTGACGCCCTGCTCCTGCATGGTAACACCATACAAAACATCGGATGCTTCCATGGTACCACGACGGTGGGTAATAACAATAAACTGGGTGTTTTTGCTGAGATTATGCAGGTAGGATGCGAAACGTTCCACGTTTCTGTCGTCCAAAGCTGCATCGATCTCGTCCAGCAGACAGAACGGTGTGGGACGTACTTTCAAAATCGCAAAGTACAGCGCCGTCGCCACAAATGCCTTTTCACCGCCGGACAACAGAGTAATTGTCTTAACCTGCTTTCCGGGAGGCTGCACACGGATCTCAATGCCGCAGGTCAAGGGTTCTTCCGGATCTTCCAGAATCAACTGACCCTTACCGCCGCCAAACATTTCTTCAAATACCAAGCCGAAGTGATGGTCGATCTTCTGGAATTCTGCCACGAAGATCGTTGTCATTTCCTGGGTAATATTGCGGATAATCGTCTCCAATTCACGCTTAGAGTTCAGCACGTCGTCACGCTGGGTAACCAGATAGGAATGGCGCTCGTTCACACGTGCGTACTCCTCAATTGCGCCCAGGTTGGGTGTGCCCAAACCGGAAATCTTGCGCTTGAGTTCGGAAATACGGCGATTGCCGGCGGCAACGGATTCAATCTCACCGCGCTTTTCAGCCGCAGTACCGGGAGTCAGCTCATAGGAATCCCACAGCTTATCAATGATCTGCCGTTCTTCCATGGCTGTAGTGATCTTCTTCTGTTCCAGCAACGCGCAAGCACGTTCCATGTTCAGCAGATCCTTATTCTTCTCCTGAGCATCACGCTCGCAGCGAGTCTTGGTAGCCTCTGCTTCTGCACGGTGGGAAATGGCTGTTTCCAGTGCCTTGCGCATACGGGCAGCTTCTTCATCGTTGCTCTGCTGGCGCTGTTCAATATCCTTAATTTCCTTAAGCAGGCGCTCTGTATCTGCCTGAATGGTATTGATCAGCAGCAGTTTCTTCTCTCGGTCGCCTTCCATATCACTGCGCAGAGACTGCAGATCTGCAATATGATCCTGAGCAGTACTCTTCTCAGCTTCCAGCGCCGCTTCTTCTGTCTTCAGCTGGGTCATGCTCTCCGTGATCTGCGCAGTTGCGTTTGTAGCATCCTGCTGATCGATCTCCAGCGCTTCAATGCGTGCCTTAACCTGCAGAAGCTGCGCATTGTAAACCTGAATCTTAGCCTCGTGAGCTGCATAGCGCTCCCGGTCAGCCTTTTCACGGTTGTCTAGTGTCTCTTTCTCACGGCGGGCAGAACTCATAGCATCGCAGATTGCCTGCACCATGATCTCATGCTGCTTTTCCTGACCTTGCAGACGCAGGACCTGATCCTCTGCCTCACGCAGCTGTTCCTTGGCTGTGTTGATCTGGAATTCCACCTGATCCACAGTGCGCTGTGCTTCCTGCAATTCCAGTTCGCAAGCCTGCAGCTTTTCTGCCAGTTCTTTTTCCCGTGCAACGAGCTTTTCCAGCTCGTTGGCACGGCTGAGAATACCGGCTTCTTTGTTGACAGAACCGCCAGTCATAGAACCACCGGGGTTTACGACCTGACCGTCCAAAGTTACGATCTTGAACCGATTGCCGTACTGCTTTGCCATAGCGATCGCAGCATCAATATCGGTAACAATCACAATGCGGGCAAGCAGATTATCAATGATGCCCTGATATTTCTTTTCGAAGGTTACCAGTTCAGAAGCAATGCCCACAAAACCACGGCACTTTTCCAACCCGGTCTCTTTCAAGTCCTTTCCACGAATAACCGCAATCGGCAGGAAGGTTGCACGTCCGCCACCGGTACGCTTCAGGTAAGAAATCGCTGCCTTGCCGTCTGCCTCAGAATCCACAACGATCTGCTGCATAGCGCCGCCAAGGGCAATTTCGATGGCAACTGTATATTCGTCGTCTGTGCGGATCAATCTGGAAACCGGACCGTGGACATTGCGAAGAGCACCTCTTTGCGCTTCCTGCATGACCATACGGACGGACTTCTGATAGCTTTCAAAGTCCCGCTCCATCGCCTTGAACACACGGGTCTTTGCCTGAACACTGTCCAGTTCAGCCGTCAGTTCACGCACCTGCTGGCTCAGTTCATCACGCTTCTTGGTACGTGCTTCCTGACGCAGAGAATAACCAGCGATGGTATTATTGGCAGCAGTAACCTCATCCTGGGCAGCACGCAATTGCTTTTGACAATTCTGCCATTCCTGCCGTGCCTGGGTCTCACGAGCCTCGCCTGCATCCAGGTCGCCCTTGAGCTGCTGCATTCTCTCATTGTTTTCCCGCAAGCTATCTTCCAAACCACGCAGATCCGCTTCTCTGCCTGCCAGTTCCGCAGTCAGATTGCTCTCTTCCGTACGCAGCTCCAAGAATTGCTTGGTCATACCCTGCGCATTGGCTGTCATCTGCGCCAGTTCCTGCTGCAGCTTTGCCAACGCTTGGCGTTTCTCCACCAAAGAGTCTTCAATTTCTACAATTCTCTGCCGAGTCTGCTCCAACTGGGCATGGATGCCGCCAGTGCGGTCCTCCTGACCCTGCAGTTCTTCCTCAATACGGGCAATATTGTCGGTATTATTCTGCACATTGCCATTGAGAACTGCCATCTGTCCATCAAACTGCTGATGGGTCTGCTCCAAAAGGCTGACCTGAACACGGATATTCTCCAGTTCTTCGTCACGATGGCGCAAGGATGCTCCCAACTCCTCAGACTGGGCATAAAGCTTGTCCAGATCCTCATGAGCCTGATGCAGCACAAAGGACGCAGAGGCATAATCCTCTTCTGCCTTCTTGGCAACTGCAGACAACTTCTCCAAAGTGTCCAGCCAAACGGCAACCTCAACACCCTGCAGTTCATCTTTCAGTTCCAGATATTTCTTTGCTTTTTCAGACTGCTGCTTCAAAGGCTCCAGCTGCAATTCCAGCTCGGAAACCTTGTCGCCAATGCGCAGCAAATTATCCTCCGTATGAGCCAGCTTACGCTCGGTCTCCTCCTTACGGTGGCGATACTTAGAAATACCTGCCGCCTCTTCAAAAATCTCACGGCGGTCAGCACTCTTCAGAGACAGAATTTCATCAATTCTTCCCTGACCGATATTGGAATAACCCTCACGGCCCAAACCGGTATCCATGAACATCTCGTGGATATCACGCAGGCGGGCAGACTGACGGTTAATATAGTACTCGCTATCGCCACTGCGGTAGTAACGGCGGGTAACCATCACCTCGTCCGCATCGTAGGGCAAAGCACGGTCAGCGTTATCCAGCGTCAGCGTTGCTTCCGCAAAACCGACCGCAGCACGCTTCTGCGTACCGCCAAAGATAACGTCCTCCATTTTTGCGCCACGAAGGGTCTTGGTGCTCTGTTCACCCATAACCCAAAGGATCGCATCAGAGATATTTGATTTACCGGAACCGTTGGGTCCGACAATGGCGGTAATATCATCGTCAAAACGGATCAACGTCTTATCCGGGAAGGACTTAAAGCCCTGCACTTCCAAACTTTTTAAGTACACGTTCAAACCTCTTATAAATTAGTATAATGAATCAATTTATTATACTTACTATCCCTAAAAAAAGCAAGTGTTCGTCAAGGATTTTCCCATGAAAAAGGAAGTTTTTCTAAATTGACACACCCATGCTTCTTTCGTATAATATACCCGATAGGAGTTGAAGAATATGGAAATGGTTTTTCTGACCGCATTGGGCGTTGGCGGCGCTACCGTCATCGGTGCCATAATCGGTTTTATCTTCAAAAAAGTATCCCACAAATTCAGTGACATTGTGCTGTCATTTGCCGCCGGAATCATGCTCTGTGCTGCTGTAACGGGTCTGATTATACCGTCGCTGGAATACAACAGCCCCGCACCCCTGCTGATTACCGTTGCAGGCATTATCTGTGGCGCACTGTTTTTGAATGTGCTGGATAAACTGGTACCTCACCTGCATAGATTGGCCGGTGTAGAACAAGAAGACCATCCACAGAGCAGTGCGAAACTGGATAAAATCCTGCTGTTCGTAATGGCAATCGCCATCCACAATCTGCCGGAAGGCATTGCTGCAGGTGTAGGTTTTGGAAGCGGCAACAATGCCCAGGCATTCACCATCGCAGCCGGTATTGCTTTGCAGAACATTCCTGAGGGCATGGTGATCATCGGCCCCATGCTGGCAGCAGGTGTCAGTCCCGGACGCACCTTCCTGTGTGCGCTGGCTACCGGCGTTATTGAAGTGATTGGTACATTGTTAGGCTACTTCGCTGTAAGCATTTCTGCAGCAATCCTGCCCTTTGCTCTGGCATTTGCCGGCGGAACAATGCTGTATGTGATCAGCGACGAAATGATCCCCGAAACCCACCACAGCGAAACCCGCGGCGTGACCTATGCGCTGATGATCGGTTTCTGCTTGATGCTGGCTATGGGTTACTGGCTTGGATAACAAAATCCCCACCGCATTCACGGTGGGGATTTTTATTTATTCAACATATTCCATACTGATCCAACCCTTGGCGACTCTGCCCCAGTGGACACCGTCAACCATTTTGGTTTCCAGTATTTCTACCTTTGCCCCATTGTACAAATAACCCACGATGGTACTGGTTGTATTTGCTTGGGCACGAATACGCAGGCAATCAGCAATTACGGTTTTGATCACCCGTTCCGGCTCTTGTGCAGGAGTGTCCAGCACAACATAGTCCATGCTGATCCAACCCTTTTCAATTCTGCCCCAACGTGTGCTGTTTACCGTTTTCTGCTCCAGAATCTCTACCTTGGCGCCGTTGGCTAAATAGCCGGCAATTGCGTAGGAAGATCCCGGACCGCTACGCACTCGCAGAAGATCATTGACCTTGACTGTTCCCGTAACCTTCGGTGCATCCTCCGGTGTCTGACCGGGATCCAGCGTGATATAGTCCATACTAATCCAGCCCTTGGCAATTTTACCCCAAGTCATGGAGTCCGTGGTTTTCTGCTCAGTAATGGTTACTTTATCACCGGGATACAGATAGCCAACAATTTCTGTCGTGGTGCTGGGACCGCTGCGCACTCGCAGGAAATCTTTAACGTTTACTGTGCCGGTCCAGCTCTGCTGGGGAACATTGGGTGTTTCCTCCGGTTCTGTAGCAGGCGGCTCAGTATCTTCCGGCTCAGTCTCCGGCGGCACTTCCTCCGGGTCAAGCACAACATAAGTCATGCTAATCCAGCCGTTGGAAATCCTGCCCCAGATCATTGCGCCTACAATCTTCTGCTCCAGAATTTCTACTCTTGTGCCGTTCGTCAAATATGCAACAACTTCATAACCGGTACTGGGGCCGCTGCGCACGCACAGTGCATCAGAAACCTTGACCGTACCCATACGGGATTTCGGTGCTTCCGGTTCTGTCTCCGGCGGCACTTCCGGCTCTGTTTCCGGGGGTGTCTCCGGCTCTGTTGCAGGCGGTGTTTCCGGTTCTGTATCCGGCATGGAATCAAAATTGAAATCTGTATAATTCAAGCAGATCCAGCCACCGCTGAACTTGCCCCATGTATAACCGCTACCGTCAGCAGTTTCCGTAATCAGGAATTGTTCGCCATTGTAGGCCTTTCCAATTACCGCATAATCGGTGCCGGGACCTTGCCGCAGATTTACCCATTCTCCAGTGACGGTAACCACTACACCATTGGAAGTATCCTGAGAAGTGTCGTTTCCGTCTTTATCAAGCCAATGGGCATACAGCTTGCCATTTCTGACCGAACCGTCCAAAACGGTAACCTTTGTGCCGCCAATACGCGCTGTATACCAACCTTCAAACACATAACCCTCATAGGTGGGAACAGGAATGATCGCAGCGGTTTCTTCTGTGTCATAGCCTTGCACTTTGGGTTTGGAAACGCCGCCGCAAGCATCGTAAAGCACGTAGCCGAAATTCTGAGGCGGTGTCTGAGAATACACACCATTTAAGTAGATATTTGCCTCGCACAGACGCCGTCTGAGCAGGAACGTCTGAATCTGTCCGCCGGCATTGCACCAACGGCTGAACGCATCAATCAGCTTACTGCCGGTAGCGCCGTTTACAACGGCATTGTACAATCCGCCGCTGGAATCATAGGACCAGCCGGAGCCGCAGTTATAAGAGAACAGAAGCAGCGCATCAAACTGATTTTGCGACAGCGCCAAACCATTCTTGTCCATGAATTTATGTAACTCAGATTCAAATTTAGCAACATGCTCCCGGAGAAGCTGCTCTGCCTCTTCTTCCGTAATGCCATGTTCCATATAATATTCACGTTTATCCTCGGGGCATGCCGTACCGTAACCCACCGTCCACTGGGCATAATCCCAATAAGGCGTTCTGCTGAAGCCTTCTTCCAGCTTGAGCAACGCAATTGCCTCATCGCTGGCGGACAGCATAGTTTCTTCCACAATATCCGTAGTCGTGGGTTCCGTTTCTGCCGAAACACCAACGCATAGTAAGCTAATTAAAACCGCAACAGCCAAAACAAAGCTGCCGATTCGTAATTTCACTATGTATGTCCTCCTTCGTTATCATTTGCAAATATTATAACAAAGGCTTTTTTCCTTTGCAATCCCCCATTTCTGCAAATTACCGGATTATGCTCTAAAAATCCAAGGTAAATATTGGAAAATAAAAGCATTTTTAGAAATATGCACAGCTTTTGGCAGGCGAATTTCCGGTATTTGCTTGCTTGCTTTTGCAGTAGCAATGTGATAAAATTCAAGCATAAACACGAAAGGAGGCACTGCTTTGGAAAAGGTATTGATCGCCATGAGCGGCGGTGTAGACAGTTCCGTTGCCGCATATTTAATGGAAAAAGACGGCTTTGAATGCGCAGGCGGCACCATGCGTCTTTGCGACGAAAGTCTGCTGGGAACAGACAATCTTCCCACAGATGCAGAAGATGCGAAAAATGTAGCAAATCGGCTGGATATTCCTTTTTATTTGTTGGATTGTGTCTCCGATTTTAAGGATAAAGTGGTAAACCACTTTATCTGCTGTTACGAAGAAGGCGGCACACCCAACCCATGCATCCAGTGCAACCGGCATCTGAAATTTGATGTATTTCTGAACAAGGCGCTGGAACTGGGATACGAGTATATCGCTACCGGACATTATGCCAAAATCCAGCGAAACGACGAGACCGGCCGGTATTTATTGTACCGTTCCGGCGACCGCAGCAAGGACCAGACATACTTTCTCTCCTGCCTGACGCAGGAGCAACTGGCGCACACCAAGTTCCCCTTGGGTGAGCTGACAAAGGAGCAAGTACGTCAGATCGCTGAAACAGAAAATTTTATCAATGCCCGGAAACGGGACAGCCAGGACATCTGCTTTATCCCCGACGGTGACTATCTGGAATTTATGAAGCGCTACACCAGCAAGCACTACCCTGCCGGCAATTTCCTTGACAAGCAAGGCAATATTGTTGGGCGGCATAACGGCGCTGTGGGCTACACCTTGGGACAGCGCAAAGGCTTAGGATTGGCTATGGGCGAGCCGGTGTATGTATGTGCTAAGGATATGGAGAAAAACACCGTAACCGTAGGCGCAAATGAAGATCTTTTTAGCACGACCCTCCGTGCCTACGACTGGAACTGGATTCCCTTTGCGGAGCTGACCGAACCGATCCGGGTCACCGCCAAAGTACGCTACCGCCACACGGAACAACCAGCAACCGTGTACCCGGAAGAAAACGGATTTGCCCGAGTGGAATTTGACGAACCCCAGCGTGCCATCACCACCGGACAAGCCGTGGTTTTGTATGACGGCGATTTGGTCATCGGCGGCGGCACAATTACAGAAGTATTATAAAAACGCGGCAGTTTTTACTGCCGCGTTTTGCGTTTTATTCCAAATTGTCCCGTATTTGAACAATTTGCTCGTAAATCCACTCAGGATCAATATTTGTAGCATCTATATGCAAAAGTAAATCCCCAAATTTTACACCAAAACGGATCAACTCACTACCGTCATTATACGGCACATGATATTCTCTGGTACGCACAACATCCAACGTCACTTCATCTGCTTCAAAAACAGGATCCACAGCAATCTCAACATACTCTTCCGGCACTGTCCGGTACAGCGGATAAGAATAGTAGGAAAGATCATAGTACTTCTTTTTATCCACCGATATTACGCGCAAACTGTCTTCTTCAGTGAATACTGAAACACGCCATTCTAACCTATCCTCATACCAGGACCAAGTTGCGCAAATATTGTCTGTATAATAATCTTTATAGCGTCTGCAGCTTTCAAGTGTGAAAAATGTCAGCGGCGGTGTATCAATCATCAGTTTTCCAAATACCGGATTCGCCATTGCAGCATTAACAGAAATACTTTCATCAATATGCTCTACTTGCGGTTTGAGAACAGAAAGATCAAGTTTCTTCGGTCCATACCCAGACAGCCATTGTAAAACTTCTTCAAAATATGGCTTTTCGCCCTCAAAATTATTCGTCTGGTTTGTTACTCGCACCGGAATACCGTTGATTTTTGTCTCAGCGATCATACCTTGACTCATCTCCCCGGCATCAATGTGGTAGATTCTGTATTCCAGGTCTCCACAGACGGATATTTCCGCACTGGGTTCTAACGAAATACAGCAGCAATACATACGTCTATCATCATTGAAATAAAGGCTGACTGTCTGTTCCTGCCGCTCAATAAGCAACGCAGCCATATATACGCTACCATCCTCCAAATAACGAACCCAACCGGAGTAAGCTACATCTTCCAGAGGTCTGTCAGGCAGGAGCTGTGCTATCTGTTCCTGATTCAGTTCCTCCTGATAAGAACCGGAAGGCTGCCCATAATTTACAAAAGTGCCATGTTGGTGACGATAATAAACAGGCGTCCAATCCCGTACAGCATCTTCTTGTGTCGCTTCTGTGCTGGGTTGGGTTGCATCTGACGGATCGGCAGCACAGCCAAACAAGGTCAAAATTGCACAAATGCTCATTATCAAGCAGATATACTTTTTCAAATGCTCCACAGAAATACTCCTTTCAAAATGCACAAAGCGGCGCCTGCATCACGTCAAGCGCCGCTTTTCTTAGTCAACGACTTGTGCCGTGATCCGGAAAATACGTTTTTACAAAATCTACTTCTTTTACTTGGAAAGACTTTCCGTTCAGGTATTCCAGGCTGCCTGCATCGGTGGTAAAGCAGAAGGTCAGCTTATAGGAATACAACGCCTGATAGTTTCGGTCAAACCGTTTATCCAACTTGCCGTACTTGCCGTCACCCAGCAGCGGATGGCCTGCGTGGGCGAACTGGGCGCGGATCTGATGGGTTCTGCCGGTGATCAGCTCGCATTCCACCAAGGAAAGTCCCTGCTTGCTCGCCAAGGTAATATAGTTGGTCTGACAGGTTTTTGCGCCGGTTTGAGGTGTATCAGTAACAAATACCCGGTTCTTTTTGGCATCCTTAAAAAGGTAGCCTTTCAGACTGCCCTTAGCAGGACGGGGTGTACCCTCCACAATCGCCAAATACCGTTTGTCCATTTCCCGATCCTTGATCTTCTGATTCATGACCCGGAGCGCTTCCGCAGTTTTTGCAGCGATGACGATGCCGCCGGTGTTACGGTCGATTCGATTGCAAAGCGCCGGTGTAAAGGCATTCTCCCCTCTTGGACTCCACTCCCGCTTTTGGTACAAATAGGCTTGGATATGGTCGATGAGGGTTCTGCCGTACTCCGCACCATCATGAGGATGCACTGCAAGACCGGGACGCTTATCCACAAGCAGAATGTTTTCGTCTTCGTAAACGATGTTCAACTTGGGGGTTGCTACAGTCAGGTAGGCATTGTCCTCCCGTGGCTTGTCAAAAAACTCATCGTTGATATATAGCTGCAGCACATCGCCAACCTGCAGGCGGGTATCCCGTTCTGCACGGGCGCCGTTGCATTTAATGCGTTTAATGCGAATGTACTTCTGCGCCAAAGATGCCGGCAACAAAGGCACAGCCTTTGCCAAAAAGCGGTCCAGCCGCTGCCCTGCATCGTTAGGCCCAATGGTAAACTCTTTCATTTGTTGCTCCCGTTCCGGTTTTCCTCAAAATGCTGGTCCATCTGCTGGGTAAACTCCAAAGCCGGGTTATAACCCATCTTACGCTGACGGTTATTCATAGCCGCAACTTCCAAAATCACAGCCAGGTTTCTGCCGGGGGTAATAGGAATGGTATTCATAGGCACTTGAACACCCAAAATCTCCATGTGCTGATCCTCGATACCTAAGCGGTCGTAGACCTTCTGCTGATTCCAAGGCACAATATTTACAACAAGATTGATCTCGTTTTCTGCCTTAACTGCACCCATGCCGAAGAGCTTTGCCACATTGATAATGCCAATGCCACGCAGCTCCACATAGTTGCGGATCAGCGCAGGCGCTGTGCCCATCAGTGCATTTTCAGAGATCTTACGGATCTCGACCGCATCGTCAGCAATCAGACGGTGACCACGCTTCAAAAGCTCCACAGCCGCTTCACTCTTACCCATACCGCTTTCACCCATCAGGAGCAGGCCCTCGCCGTAAACCTCCATCAGCACGCCATGGCGAGTGATGTAAGGCGCAAGCGCAGACTTCAGGTAAGCAACAATATCCGAAACAATGGTACTGGTAGCATGGCTGCTGCGAAGCAAAGTTACATTATGCTTTTTCGCCATCTCCAGGCACTGGGGACAAAACTGCATATTACGGGCGATCAACAGCGCAGGAAATTTATAAGCAAACAGACGGTCAAAGATTTGTGTGCACTCTTCGTCCGTCAATTTCTGCACATAGCTGACTTCCGCATTACCCATAACCTGCAGGCGCAACGGCTCGAAATGGTCATAGTAACCCGCCAGCTGCAGACCGGGACGGGCAACATCGGGCACAGTCAAATAAATTTTTTCATAATCCGTTGCCGCAAAAACCACTTCAAGCTGGAATTCCTGCACCAGCGTTGACAGCGAAACATGATTGATATCAACCATAAATCGATCACCTCTTACGCTCATTATACAGACCCTACCCCCGAATATCAATATTATTTTGAAAAAACAAAAATTTTTCCAAAAAAACACTTGCTTTTTTCGTTAATCTTTGGTATCATATCCTAGCGTCTGAAAGGATGTAGTTTTGATTTAGCATTTCGGATAGGAGGTGCAGTGAATGGCGAAGTGTGATTATTGTGGCAAGGGCGTTACCTTCGGTATCAAGGTTTCCCACTCCCACAGACGTTCCAACAGAACATGGAAGCCCAATGTTAAGCGTGTCAAGGCCATTGTGAACGGTACTCCGTGCCATGTGTACGCTTGTACCAGATGCCTCCGTTCTAACAAGGTTGAGCGGGCTGTCTGATTTTTCTCGCAACTAATTACGGCATTGCAATTGCGATGCCGTTTTTTGTTTTATTGCGCAAAAAATCCGGATGCATCAGCATCCGGATTTTTCTTATTCTTTATCCTTTTTAAAAAGGTTCGTTTTGCGTTCCTGCCCTTTGAGCAAGCGGACAATATTCTCTCTGTGCATAAATGTTGCCAGCAGGCTCATAAACACACCGCAGATCAGCGTAATTGCATTATTGTAATGCAATACAGCAAAGCCAACACCAAAGGTGATCGCTGCCAGAACAGAACCCAAAGACACATATTGTGTCGCCAAATACGCCACAGCAAAAACAGCAAGGATCAGCAGTGCAATCCGCCAATCGGTAGCCAAAGCGACAAAGAATCCGCTTAAAATGCCTTTACCGCCCCGGAAACCCAAAAACACGGGAAACACATGACCCAGCATAACTGCCGTGCCACCCAGCGCAGAGCCAGTCTGAAAGCCGGCATAGGATTTGAGCAAGATGCCACCCAATACACATGCCAGTAGTGCTTTGCCGGCATCAATTGCGATTACCAACGCAGAACGACCTGCACCATAGCTGCGGATAAAATTGGTCAAACCGGCATTGCCGCTGCCATGGGCACGCACATCGTCGCCCAATAGCTTTGATACGCACACCGCACCGTTCAGGTTGCCCAGCAAATAGCCGGCCACCACAGTGATCAGCGCAAAGACCCACATGGTTTACTCCTCCTTGTCACCCTTCTGACGAATGGTAATGCGAACGGGTGTTCCCTTCAAACCAAACACATCACGGATCTGATTTTCCAGATACCGCTGGTAGGAGAAGTGGAACAGTCTTGCATCATTACAGAAGATGACAAAATGGGGCGGCTTTGTGCCTGCCTGGGTCATATAATAGATCTTCAAACGGCGGCCCTTATCGGAAGGCGGCTGCACACGGGCAGTGGCTTCTGCCAGCACGCTGTTCAGTGCGCCGGTTGTAATACGGCTGGTATTCTGCTTGTAGACCTCTTGAATTACAGAGAACAGCTTGTCCACTCTCTGTCCGGTCAGAGCCGACAGGAACACTACAGGTGCGTACAGCATGTAGCTCAAGCCGTTGCGCACATCGTTTTCCTTGTCACGCATGGTGTTGGTCTCTTTATCCTCTACCGCGTCCCATTTGTTAACAACAATAATCGCTGCCTTACCAGCCTCGTGAACCAAACCTGCAATCTTGGTATCCTGCTCGGTAACACCGTCGTTGGCATCCACCAAAATCAGGCACACATCTGCACGCTCAATGGCATTGATGGTACGCATATTGGAATATTTTTCAATAATGTCATCGACCTTGCTTTTACGACGCATACCGGCAGTGTCGATAAAGCAGTACTTACCGGTTTCGTTTTCAAACTCGGAGTCAATGGCATCACGTGTAGTACCGGCAATGTTGGAGACGATTACACGCTCCTCACCGAGAATACGGTTGAGCAGGCTGGATTTACCTACGTTAGGCTTACCGACAATAGCGACTTTAATAATGCCGTCGTCTTCTTCCTCATCCTCTGCCTCAGGCATATTCTCCAAACACCAGTCAAGCAGATCGCCGGTGCCGTGACCATGAACGGCAGACACCTCAAACAGATCTCCGATACCCAGACCGTAAAACTCGTAAACATCCGGATTTACCGGGCCTACAGAGTCACATTTATTAACAGCCAGCGCAACCGGCTTACCGGATTTACGCAGCATGGTAGCCACATCCATATCCGCAGCAGTCACGCCGGAGCGCACATCTGCAACCATAACGATGCAGTCCGCCAGTTCAATGCCGATCTCCGCCTGGCGGCGCATAAACTTCAGCATATCACTGTCAGTTCCCGGCTCGATACCGCCGGTATCCACCAAAGAAAACTGACGGCCACACCATTCGCAATCGCCGTAAATACGGTCACGGGTAACGCCGGGCGTATCTTCAACGATGGATGTGCGATGACCGGTCAATTTATTAAACAGCATGGACTTACCCACGTTAGGGCGACCTACGATCGCAACCAAAGGTTTTGCCATGATCATCACTCCTTTCAGCCACTATTATTATGGCACAAAAGACACGGCAAATCAATGAAATTTGCCTAAAAAACATACTCTACAAAAGGAAAAAGAGGAAGGCGTCCGCCTTCCTCTGCGCTTTTCCTGCCTTAGTCAGCCTTGGCAGCCAGAACCTGACGACCATTGTAGTTGCCGCAAGCCTTGCAAGCTCTGTGGGGCATGACGGGCTCACCGCACTTGGAGCATACTGCTACTGCGGGAGCAGACAGCTTCCAGTTGGAACCGCGACGCTTGTCGCGACGGGCCTTGGATACTTTACACTTAGGGACAGCCATGGATGACACCTCCTTGGTTAGACTGCTTTAACAGCATTTCTTTTACTTACTTATCGAGAAGCTGCCGTAAAGCAGCAAAACGGGGATCCAACTCCTTTTGGCAGCCGCAAGGACCGTCATTCAGGTTCTTACCGCATCTGCAGCAAAGACCTTTACAATCCGGCTTGCACAGCAGCTTGGAGTCCATGTTCAGCACAAACACTGTGCGGACAATTTCATCCAGATCTGCACCATCTGCCTCCAGTGGGAATACCCACTCGTCTTCACTATCTTCGTTGGCCAACTCTTCTACCAACACCACATCGACGGGAATCTCCACGTCCTGGGTAAAGTCTGCAGCACAACGATCGCATACGCCATGCAGGCGTGTTGTGATCGTGCCCTTCATCATCAGAACATCAGCCGTATTTCTGACTGTGCCGGATACCAAAACGGGCTCGCTGACCGGGTAACACGTGCCAAACAAAAGATCGCTCAGATCTACACTATCGGAAAAGGAAACCGACGCTCCGGGCACATGAATAATATCAGATAATCCCAGACGCATAGTATCCCCCTCTTCATAGTCGTGCCTAGATATTATATAGGCTTTTACGTAATTTGTCAAACATTATTTTACAAAAATAATATGGTAAATACAGCGGTCAAATAAGCTTTTATTTGTTCTATTTGTCCATCCGGGGACATACTCTGTGGTAAACCGTGGCAGGAGCTTGCTCTCCTGCAGATAAGGAGGCTGCTATGGAAAATATTTATGCAGATATCGCTGCCCGGACCGGCGGCAATATCTATATTGGTGTAGTCGGACCGGTGCGCACCGGAAAGTCTACTTTGATTAAGCGTTTTATGGAACAGCTGGTAATTCCCAATATCGAAGACCCTTATCACAAGGAACGTGCCAGGGATGAATTGCCCCAAAGCGGATCGGGAAAAACCATTATGACAAGCGAACCGAAATTCGTCCCCGAGGAAGCTGTGGAAATTTCTCCGGATGGAACAGTACAGCTACGTGTGCGTATGATTGACTCCGTAGGCTACATGGTTGACGGCGCTGTAGGCGCAGACGAAGACGGCGTTCCTCGCATGGTTACCACCCCTTGGTACGATCACGAAATCCCCATGACTGAAGCTGCGGAGTTGGGAACTAAGAAAGTCATGGCAGAACACTGTTCTATTGGACTTGTGGTTACACCCGACGGCACGGTTACCGACATCCCCCGGAGCGACTATGTAGCCGCAGAAAAGCGGGCAATTGCCGATATGATCGCCACCGGCAAACCATTTCTCGTAATCGTCAATTCCCAGTTCCCTGCCGGAGAAGCTGCGCAGGCTATCAAAAAATCCATCGAGCAAGAATTCGGCATCACACCGATCATCGCCGACTGTCAAGCAATGGACGCTGCGGATATTTGCGCACTGTTACGGCAGCTACTGTACACCTTTCCCATGCAGGAACTGCATGTACACATGCCCCGTTGGATCGACGCATTAGAAACCGATCATCCAGTCAAAACAGCGCTGTACCAAGCACTTTTGCAACGTGCCGGTGAAATTGCTTCCCTTGCGCAGGCTGAAGTTTCTTTATCCAAGCTGAAAGAATTGGATCATGTGCTGGACTTTTCCATTCGGAATGTGGATCTGGGTTCCGGCAAAGTGGTTTGCGCCCTTAGCTTCCCCGAGAAGCTGTTTTATGAAGTTCTCAGCAGCAAAACCGGCATGACCATCGAAAACGATGCACAACTTTTAGCGCTTTTAACCGAGTTATCTGCCGCCAAGCGGGAATATGATAAAATAGCAGATGCCCTTTCTGCGGTGAATGCGACCGGTTATGGCATTGTCATGCCTTCCGCCAGCGAAATGACCTTGGAAAAACCGGAGCTTCTACGCAAAAACGGCGCTTTCGGGGTAAAATTGCGCGCCGGCGCACCCTCAATTCATATGATCCGCGTGGATATTGATACCGAGATCAGTCCCATGGTCGGCAACGAAAAACAATCGCAGGATCTGATTACTTACCTATCCGGGGAATCTCCTGAAAAGCTCTGGGAAAGTAATATCTTTGGTAAGTCCGTGTATGAACTGATCCAAGAGGGACTTACCAGCAAACTGATCCGCACACCGGAAGATGTCCGTGCCAAATTCCGAGGTAGTTTGACACGTATCGTAAATGAAGGCGCAACCGGACTAATTTGTATCATTCTTTAGGCTTTTAGGGTCGTTTTTCCAAACGACCCTAATTTTTTCATAATTTTTGTGTTTACACCTTTACCCCCACGCAATATTGTGATACACTATAACATAGCAATTTTCAAGGGGGAAATTATGAAACTTCCACAGTCCAACAAAATTAAAATTAATTATGTGCTTCTTGCATTTTTAGGACCTCTGCTGGGCATGTTCGGCGTAATGATCGTAAGGGGATTTGAGCCTTTCGGCACCACCTCTATGCTGTATTCCGACATGTACCACCAGTATTACCCATTCTTCGTTGCCTTCCGCCGGGCACTCCTCAGTGGTGACAGTCTGCTGTTTAACTGGAGCGTAGGTTTGGGAATGGACTATTTGGGACTTGTGTCCTATTATCTTGCCTCTCCGCTGAATCTGTTAACAGTCTTGATTCCCGAGAGCTGGATGCTGGAGTACTTCTCGCTGCTGACCCCCCTCAAGTTGGGTTTTGCCGGCATGTTCTTCGCAATCTTCCTGAAAAAGCTCTTTAACAAGAACGACTTGTCCATTACCCTGTTTGGCTGTCTGTACGGACTGTGCGCTTGGGCTTTGGGTTATCAGTGGAACATTATGTGGCTCGATACATTCGCATGGTTGCCGCTGGTTGCACTGGGTACCATTTCCCTGCTGCGGGACAAGAAGTTTGTTCTGTATACCGTTGCACTTTTCTTCTCTGTATTTTCCAACTATTATATTGGTTTCTTTACCTGCATTTTTGTGGCATTGGTTTTTGTATGCTACGAGATCAGCCGCTGGGCAGGCATCAAGAGATTCTTCATGGATCTGGGCCGGATCGCACTATTCTCTGTGCTGGCAATCGGTTTAACCGCAATTTTGGAACTGCCTGCATATGCAGCACTCCAATCCACACAGTCCAGCGTTAACAAATTCCCTACCACATTCCGCTTGAATATTGCAGATGAGCACACATGGGAAGGCCTCCTGGATGCCATGCGCCAGGTTGCCGGCAACATGAACGGCGGTCTGACCCCCACCTTCAAGGAAGGTCTGCCAAACCTCTACTGCGGTATCATCGCAAACATCCTCGCATTCCTCTTCCTGACCAGCAAACATGTAAAGCTTCGCGACAAGATCTGCTCCGTATTCCTGCTGCTGTTCTTTAATGTAAGCTTTATTATCCGTCAATTGGATTATATTTGGCACGGTTTCCACTTCACCAATATGATCCCCTATCGTTTCAGCTTGCTCTACAGCTTTGTCCTGCTGTATATGGCATATCGGGCATACCTGCTACGCAATCGCTTCCAGCTTTGGCAAGTCATCACCGCCTGTTTACTGGCTGTCGGATTGGCATTCTGCTCCAAAGATTCGGAAGATCCCGTCTTCTGGGCATATAACGGTGTATTCCTGCTGCTGTATATCTCCATTCTTGTTTATCCCCATCTTTGCGAGAAGCCCAAGAAAAAGGCCTCCTGGAAAGAAAAGCGCGCATTCGTTGCTGAGCGCCGCAACCGTCGTCAACTCAGCAGTTGCGTAATGCTATGTGTAATTTTCATGGAGCTGATTTTGAATTTGGTAAACTTCGGCGCAAACTTCACCGGCACAACTGTAGCCGATTACCCCAGAGGAACTACCAATACCGCTTCCATGATCCGTTATATGGAAGAATTGGAAGAAGGCAATCTCTTCTACCGCGCTGAAACAACCCACTCTCAAACCCTCAACGATGGCGCGCTTAACGGCTATAACGGCATTTCTACTTTCACCAGTTCCGCAAATGTCAATGTAACAAAGTTCATGAAAGCTTTGGGCTACGGCGCCAAAGAGACCTATAACCGCTACTGCTATGAAGAAAGCTCTCCGGTTGCAAACTTGTTCCTGAACATCAAATATATGTTGGAGCGGCAGAACAAGGTTGAAGAGAACGAATACTTCGACCAAATCCACTACTTTGGAAAAGTCGCTCTGCTGGAAAACAATGCATACCTGCCCCTTGGCTTCATGGCAGAAAATCAATTGATCAACGTAGACTTCTCCTCCGGCGAAAACACATTCCTTTTACAGAACGAACTGTTCAGCGCCGCTACCGGTGAAGATCAGGATGTTTGGAGTTTTGTTGTAGGCCCGAACCTGACAATCACCAGCACAAACGTTACCCTTAATTCCCAGACACAAACCGGTTACAGTTCCTACACCACAACCAATTCCGGCGGCACAATCGTATATAAATACGTAGCCGACCGCGAAGGTTTGATGTGTATCGATCTTAACCTTTCCAAAAAGAACAAGTTCTCTTTCTGGAAAAACGGCACAGAACTGTACAGTGAAACCTACAGCATTCCCCAATCTCTCTCTGTAAGCCATGTAAAGCGCGGCGATGTTATCGAAGTTCATTTAACCTGTAAAGCAAACGAAAAAGGCACAATCACACTGCATGCAGGAATTCTGAACGAAGCGATCTTCCGCAGAGGCTATGACAAGCTGGCTGAATCCACACTGGAACTGACCCACTTCAGCAACGCCAAAGTCGAAGGCACTGTAAACGTCCAGGAAAATGGTGTCTTGTATACCTCCATTCCCCAGGATGGCAATTGGAAAGCCATCGTGGATGGCAAACCTGCAGAAATCGTACTGATCGGCGATGCAATGGTCGGTCTACTTCTCCCTGAAGGCACTCATAATGTGACATTTATCTATCACAACGCTGCATTCTCTCTGGGTTGGAAAGTCAGCCTTGCCTGCCTGATTGTGTTCCTTGGTCTGTGTTGGTTCGAGTATTATCCCAAAAAGAAAACCAATCCCACCAACAAGACAACAAAGAAATAAACAAATAAGCACCGGTTCAAAAACGAACCGGTGCTTACTTTTATACACAGTCCGGTGGACTGTTGCAGGCATAAAAAAAGAACCTCACAACCGAAGTTGTGAGGTTTTGTGTTTGCGTTACCTATCTTCCCAGGCAGTCGCCCGCCAAGTATTGTCGGCGTACATGAGCTTAACTTCTGTGTTCGGAATGGGAACAGGTGGACCCTCATGACAATCAACACAAACTATTTATATCAAAGCACTTAGGCTGAGATAACTTGGTGACCCATACCGGATTCGAACCGATGTTAACGGCGTGAGAGGCCGCTGTCTTAACCACTTGACCAATGGGCCATGGTGCACCTTCAGGGACTCGAACCCGGGACCCACTGATTAAGAGTCAGTTGC
>JAZRQF010000033.1:0-42141 GCA_045649605.1 Faecousia sp. | reverse complement strand
TGAGGAAAAGTGCAAGGATACAGAAATTACCCTTGCGGTGCAGATTAACGGCAAAATGCGTGGCACAGTGGTTATGGAGGCAGACCTTCCCAATGAGGAAGTGGTTGCAAAGGCAGTGGCAGATGAGAAGATTGCCCGGTTCCTGGAGAAGCAGGGCGGCAGCATTATCAAGACCATTGTTGTTAAAAATAAGCTGGTTAATCTGATTGTTAAGTAAAAAATTGTATCTTTCCGGTGAAAATACTGGAAATGCCGCTTGACATTTTGATGAAATATGCTTATAATATTCTAGCCTAAAGATTAGGCCCTGAAAGCATCCAGGAATCAGCCGGATGCCATCGGAGGGAGGGAAATCAATGTCTGAAATTCGCGTAAAGGAAAACGAATCTCTGGAAAGCGCTCTGCGCCGTTTTAAGCGTAGCTGTGCTAAGGAGGGCGTTATTGCTGAGGTTAAGAAGCGCGAGCATTATGTCAGCCCCAGCCTGAAGCGTAAGCAGAAGTCTGAAGCTGCCCGTAAGAATAAGAGAAAGTTCTATTAATATCCCTCTGTCTTATAATGCGCAAAACCCCACGGTCAATTGACTGTGGGGTTTTTATTTTATCTAGAATAAAAATCGAGCGGTTAACGATGCCACTAAAAATCCAGTCAGATCAGCAATTAGTGCAGCCGGAATGGTATAGCGTGTTTTTTGAATGCCTGCAGCGCCGAAGTAAACGCTGATGGTGTAAAAGGTGGTTTCCGTTGAGCCTAACATAACTGCAACGGTTCTGCCGATTTGGGAATCTACACCGTAATGTGCCATAAGGTCGGTGCCCACAGCCAGCGCAGCGCTGCCGCTGATGGGACGGATCATAACGAGAATTGCGGTTTCCGGTGGGATGCCGAAAAGGGAAAACAAGGGAGCTGCAAACCTGCTGATGGCTTCTACAGCGCCGGAGGCTCTTAACATGGAGACAGCGGTCAATAAAAGGATCAATGTAGGGATCAGGTGGACAAGTAGCTTCAGACCATCTGCGCCGCCGGATAGTAAAAGGTCATATGTGTTTTCCTTTTTTCTTAGAGCGACAACGCAGGCAGATAACAGCAGAACGGGGATTAAGTAGTCGATCATTTGCGCCATATCCTCCCTAAGAACCATGCTGCCAGCAGTCCGCAGGAGACGGAACAAAGGCTTGTGATCCATACAGCCGGGAGAATATCAAACGGGTGTGCGCACCCAAGAGATGCCCGTACTGCTGCTACAGTGGCAGGTATTAACTGGACGGATGCGGTATTGAGTACAATAAGTCGGCAAAGCTCATCGCTGGCAACGTGATTGTTTGCAGATGCTGCGAGTGCTTTGGCAGCTTGTATGCCCATGGGTGTGGCAGCGTTTCCCAAACCGAGAATATTTGCGCAAATATTTGCGCTTAAATAACTCCTAAGGGAGCGATTTTTCTTGGTGGAAGGGAATAGCCGGTTTAGTAGCGGTCGTACAAGTCGTGAGAGGTAATCGGTAAAGCCTGCATGCTCCATAAGTTTTCCTACACCGGTCCACAAGCAGAAAGAACCGGCGATGGATATGGCAAGGGTGATCCCGGCTTGCGCACCTTGCGGGACAGCAGCAGCCAAAGCGGCGCCGTTGCCGGTAAGAAGTGCTGCTAAGAGCGATATGGCGACGATTGCCGTGAAGATCCAACTCATAACCATGTCCATCCCTCCATAGCACACAATATGCACAGAGACGGAAAAATAAGCCGCAGAAATAAATCTGCGGCTTGTTTTTATTTAATTGCGGCATCGTAGACCACGTTTTTGGGTAGGCCTAATTCTGTGGCGGTTTGCTTGATGGCATCCTTGCGGCTCATGCCGGCCTCCATCAATTCTGCTACTCTTACTGCGGCATCTTCTGCGGTGGGGAGTTTCTTTTCTACCACCGGTGCACCGGCAAGGACCAGCACAAATTCGCCCTTAGGCGGTTGTGCAGAATACAATTCGATTGCACCGCCCAAAGTGGTGCGGACAACCTCCTCGTGCAGCTTTGTAAGCTCTCTGCACAGGCTGATGGGTCGTTCAGCGCCAAATACTTCTGCCATAGCTTCTAAGGTGTTGAGCAGTTTGTGAGGAGCTTCGTAGAAGATCATGGTCCGCTGTTCGTTAATCAGCGCTTCCAAATGTTCCCGACGGCTTTTCTTTGCGGTGGAAAGAAAACCTTCAAAGCAAAATCTACCGGTGGACTGACCGGAGATGCTCAGCGCAGTGATTACAGCGCAAGGGCCGGGGATGGCGCAAACCGTAATACCGGCTTCGGCGCATTGTTTCACCAAATCTTCACCGGGATCAGAAATCGCAGGACTGCCTGCATCCGAAACAAGAGCGCAGGTCTCACCGGCCAAAATACGGTCGATAATGATATTTCCTTTAAATTCCTTGTTGTGTTCGTAGTAACTGACAAGGCTTTTTTTGATACCAAGGTAATTGAGCAGTTTCAAACTTACGCGGGTATCCTCTGCGGCAATAAAATCAGCTTGCTCCAGAGTTTCCCGGCAACGCACAGAAATATCTCCAAGGTTGCCGATAGGGGTAGGGACTAAGTATAACATTCCAGGCATGGTGTGTCCTCCTAGATGTGATAGATACGCCGGTAGTGTTCGCTGGGGTTGCCGGATAGGTCGTAGAGTGTGTGCTCTTCCCAAATGAGGCCGGGTTTTCCGCCCTTGCGGCATTGAACCAGAATCAGGGAGACCGGGTCACCCGGTTTGTGCCGCAACAGTTGTAGCCGCTTTGGTTCTAACTTGTGTGCAGATGCAATGCTGCACAGTTCAGCCAGCCGTTCCGGCCGGTGTACGATAAAGAAATCGCCGCCGTAGCGAAGCACCCATGCAGCAGCACGCATTAATGCATCCATGCTACATAAATCATCCCGCCGGGCAACAGGAACAGAGCGGCTTTTTGGGCCGCCGGAAAAGTAAGGGGGATTTGAAACACAGCAGGAAAAACTTCCGGCTTTTATAAAAGAGGAGATGTCTTTGATGTCGCTGCATATACTTGTAAGACGGTCTGTTATGTTGTTGCGTTCTGCGTTGTCCATAGCCATACGGTGGGCGGCATCATCTATTTCGATGCCGGTAACACAGCAATCCGGGTGATTGGCACATAACATCAGTCCCAGTGTTCCGCAACCGGAACCCAGGTCCAGAATCTTTGCATTTTTAGGTGGCCGGACGAAACTGGCCAGTGCTATAGAATCCGTGCTCAGAGGAAATGCGCCGGGCGACAGTTCCAATGTATAACCGTTGTATAGCTGCTCCATAGATATCTCCTGAGAAAGTGTTATAAAAAATCTGCCTGCGTACCGGGAACCGGCGGCGCAGGCAGATCGCGGAATCGGAGAATCACTCTTCTACGATCGCTTCGACAGGGCAGTTGTCAACGCAGGTGCCGCAGTTTACGCAGACATCAGCATCGATGACGTACTTCTCGTCGCCCTCAGAGATAGCTTCTACGGGGCAGTTGTCAGCGCAGCTACCACACTTGACGCAAGCGTCAGTAATCTTGTAAGCCATGATTTTCCCTCCAATTTATATGTTATCTAGGCACTCTTATGTTGGGTGCACCTATATTCTAGCATGTATTTTCAAAAATGCAATTCCTTTTTTTGGCGATATGTATATTTTTTCCTGGGTTAGGAGAAAATCTCCGGATGGAGGAAATGAAGTATGCACTACGAAACGGAAGCGCAGAGACTCCTTGTGCTTGCAGGCAAAAAAGCGCGCAGCATGGGGCACAGTTATGTGGGCAGCATTCACTTACTTTTGGCATTTTCGCAGATTCCCGGGATTTGGAGTCAGATGCTGCGGTTTGCGGGATTTGATTTTGAATTGGCAGAGACGATGGCGATTGTTTTGTACGGTGTGGGAACACCGGGGTTGCCGTTGCCACAAGGATTTACCAGTCAGGCAAAGTGTATTTTGCACGGTGCGAAAGCGGAAGCCCAATATTGCCATAGTCGGCAAATTGGTGTGGCGCATGTGCTGCTGTCATTGTTGCGAAGGGAGAATACAGCGGCGCAGAAGCTGCTTGTGTTGCATGACGTGGATGTGGACCGGTTGTTTAGCGCAACTGCCGGTCGGGTGTATGGTTTTGAGCGGTTATCACCGAAAAATATGCAGGAGGCGACGAATATGAGATTGCTCGAACAGTTTAGTGAAGATCTGCTGGCAAAGGCGGTATCCATGGAGCCGGTGATCGGCAGGGAAAAAGAGATCGAGATGGTGATAGGTATCTTAAGCAGAAAGAATAAAAACAATCCTGCGTTGATCGGGGAGGCCGGTGTAGGCAAGACCGCAATAGCGGAAGGTCTTGCCCAGCGTATGGCAGCCGGAAATGTACCACCACAGTTAAAGGATAAGCGGCTTGTCAGCCTGAACATGGCAAATCTTGTAGCGGGTACAAAATACCGTGGTGAATTTGAAGAAAGACTGCGGGATGTGCTGGCAGAGATCCGCCGCACCGGGGATGTGATCTTGTTTGTTGATGAAATGCATACCATTGTAGGTGCGGGTGCGGCAGAGGGTGCAATTGATGCCGCCAATATTTTCAAACCTGCCCTTGGCAGAGGGGAACTGCAGATGCTGGGTGCAACTACCCGGGACGAATATCGAAAATACATTGAAAAAGACCCGGCATTGGAGAGACGGTTTCGTCCCGTAATGGTAGAAGAACCAACACAGAGCGCTACCATGTCGATTTTGCGTGGTCTGCGTCCGGGATTGGAGCGGCATCACAATTTGCGAATCACAGACGAGGCGCTGCAGGAGGCGGTTCGGTTATCAAAACGGTATTTGCCGGATCTATATTTGCCGGATAAGGCGATAGACCTTTTGGATGAGGGAGCAGCCCATGTGCGCTTGGAGGAACTTCACAGTGGCAGACATGCGGTACGGCAGGGGTTGGAACTGGAACTGCATGAGGCGGTTAAGGAAAGCAGATTTGAAAAAGCGGCAGAGTTGCGGGATAAAATGCAGCGCATTGCAAATAAACCCGCAGAAGCACGCCGCAGCAGGATTGTAACGGGTGCGGATATTGCGTGGGCGGTATCTGCCAGAACGGGAATTCCGGTAGGTCGGCTGACGGCAGATGAGCGGGAAAGGATGCTGGATTTGGAGCAGATCCTATCTTCCCGTGTGATTGGGCAGGATGAGGCGATCAAAGCGGTTTCACAAATTCTGCGAAGAGGTTTGTCAGGTCTTTGCGACGAAAACCGGCCTGTGGCGAGCCTGCTGTTTATGGGGCCTACAGGTGTGGGTAAAACGGAATTGTGCCGTGCTTTGGCGGAGGAATTGTATGGCAATCAGGATTCGTTCATTCGGCTGGATATGACGGAGTATATGGAGAAGCAGTCGGTGGCGAGACTGATTGGCGCACCTCCCGGTTACGTTGGTTATGAGGAGGGCGGCAAGCTGACAGAGGCGGTGAGAAGAAGACCCTACTGTCTGGTGCTGTTGGATGAATTTGAAAAAGCACATCCGGATATTGCCGGCATTTTGCTGCAAATCATGGAAGAAGGTGTCTTGACAGATTCCACGGGGCGGCGGGTGAGTTTCAGAAATGCAATCGTTGTTATGACCTCTAACATTGGCGGTGAGATCAAGGGCGACGGTTTGGGCTTTCGGCCGGCAGGCAGGGCGGAAGAAGCGGATCATTTATTACGCCAGCGTTTCACACCGGAGTTTTTAGGCCGTCTGGATAAGATCATCCACTTTAAGCCGCTGGATGGTGCGGCAATAACTGCTGTGGCGGAAAAGTATTTGAAGCAATTGCAAAAACGTTTGGAAGTTACGGGATCACGGTTGTCGTGGTCGGATGATTTACCGTCAAAGCTTACTGCGTCATTAAAGGGGGAGGGCGGCGCCCGCTTGCTAAGACGCACTATGCAGGAGAAAGTGGAAGAACCCCTTTCTGTTTATTTGCTAAGCAGCGCCAAAAGACCTGCAAAACTGCATGTTTTTTGGAACAATGAAGGCGTTTGTTTTCAAGGTTAGTTGAATTTTGTTGTTATTTCGAACAAGTGTTCTAAAACGTGAAAAAAAGTTCGGTTTTTTTACAGTTTTTTCGAAAAAACCCCAAAAAATCTATTGATTTTTGAAAAACTATCCGTTATACTGTCATTAAATGGAGCGAAATGGTAGCAAAGTGGAGCAAAATGGAGAGGAGGAAGCGAAATGATCGGTAAATATCCTGCAAAGTTAGATGATAAGAATCGTTTGTTTGTGCCTGCAAAGCTGCGCACAGAGCTGGAAGCTGAGTTCGTTGTCACGCTGGGTGTCAACTGCGGTCGTCGCTGCCTCACCGTTTACACCGCTGCGGATTGGGAACAGCTGAGCGAGAACTACAACAATCTGCCCATTTCTCACAGATCCGGTTCCAGCAGCTTGCTTTTCATGAATGCCAATCAATGCATTCCCGATAAGCAATTCCGCTTTTCGTTGCCCCAGTTCCTGCTGGATTACGCAGGTATCGCCCGCGATGTTGTGATCGTCGGTAGAGCAGGGCAGGCTGAGATCTGGGATGCACAGGAGTTTGCAGCATTTGAGGCTGAGAACCTGACACCTGAAAAGCTGCTTGCGTCTTTGGAGGCAATTGGCCTATGAAAGCTTTCCATCATGTTTCGGTTCTTCTGCAAGAGTGTTTGGAAGGATTGGACATTAAGCCGGATGGCCTCTATGTGGATGGAACGCTGGGCGGCGCGGGTCATTCCAGCGAAATTGCAAAACGGCTGACCACCGGTAGATTGATCGGTATCGATAGAGATCCGGTTGCGCTGGCCGCTGCAGCACAACGGCTGGAACCGTATAAAGAAAAGGTTACACTGGTGCATTCCAACTTTTGCGAAATTGCACAGGTGCTTGAAGATTTGCAAATTCCCGGTGTGGATGGAATTTTGCTGGATTTGGGTGTTTCTTCTCCCCAGTTGGATGATGGAGAAAGAGGCTTCTCTTATATGGCAGATGCACCTCTGGATATGCGTATGAATTCCCAGGATGCACTGGATGCCAAGACCGTAGTTAACACGTGGTCTCAAGAGGAGCTTTGCAGAATTCTCTACGATTACGGTGAAGAACGGTATGCGCCTAGAATTGCATCGGCAATCTGCAGGCATAGAGAAAACCGTCCCATTGAAACAACATTAGAGTTGGTAGACATTATCCGGGGCGCTATGCCGCCTGCGGCGTTGCGAGAAAAACAGCACCCGGCAAAGCGAAGCTTCCAGGCGATCCGCATAGCAGTCAACGATGAACTGGGTTCTGTGGAAAAAGTAATGAAGGATGCGATCCCGCTGCTGAATCCCGGTGGAAGATTGGCGGTTATCACATTCCACTCACTGGAAGATCGAATCGTAAAAACTGCGATGACAGCCGCATCCAAAGGCTGCACCTGTCCTCCCAGTTTTCCCGTGTGTGTCTGTGGAAAGAAACCGCAGGTTCAGCTGATCAGCCGCAAGCCGATTGTGGCATCAGCGGAAGAGCTAGAAGAGAATCCCCGTTCCCGGAGCGCGAAACTTCGGGTGTGTGAAAAGATATAACAAGAAAGGAGCAATACAATGACACGGCAACTTGATGTTCAGTACGTTCGCTATTATACAAACGGCAGCGCTGCGCAGAAGGTAGCAACTGTCGAGCCGATCCAGCCTTTGCGTCTTCCTAAGGCAAAGAAGTATAAGCGCATGGTTTTGCGCGTAGATCCCATCGCAACAGTCGGTATCATTGTATCTGCTTTAATGCTTGTGCTGATGCTGGTTGGAGTATCCCAACTGAGCAGTGCACAGGCAAAGACCAATTCCATGGAGGCTTATGTAAGCCGTCTGGAAGCGGAAAACGCTACCTTGACAGCAGCCTATGAAGCCAGCTATGATTTGGAAAAAATTGAGGAGACAGCACTTGCTTTGGGCATGGTCCCCAAGGATCAGGTTGCTCATGTGACGATCCGGGTTCCGGAAGTTACTGCAGAAGAGACACCCGGTGCATGGGAACGCTTTTGCACATTTTTAACAGGCTTGTTTGCATAATGCTTATGTCCTGACCCATAAACTAATACAGATGCAATGGGCGGCGAGGGATTCCCTTGCTGCCCTTTGTGAGCAATTAGGAAAGGTCGGGATTCTATGAAACATCGCCCTTCTCGAAAGGAATACGCCCGTGTTCGGGCGGATACAGGGCAGCATCAGCGCATTTTGCTGATCAGTATTCTGCTGGGCGTGCTGGCTTTTGTGCCGATAGCGGTTCGTTTGTTTGATTTGATGATCGCAAGCGGTGATTATTACACAGATTTGGCGCTACGAAATCAAACCAGAACGACACGGGTTACGGCCAATCGGGGCAATATCTACGACTGCAATATGAATATTCTTGCTTGTTCCAAGGGTGTGGAGAATATATATCTCGACCCCCATGAACTAAAGCAATCCGGCGCTGATCTTACAAAGATTGGTGAGGATTTGGGCGCACTTCTGGATTTGGATGCCCAGTGGATTGTGCAGCAGGGCAAGGATATGACGAAACGATATAAGCAGATCGCTGCCAATGTGGACGAGACACTTGCCGGCGAGATTCGCCAATATATCAATGAAAATGATATTTCCGGCATTCACCTTGAGCCGGGATCTATACGATATTATCCGTATGGCACCCTGGCGGCCCAGGTGATTGGTTTTACCAACGCATCCAATTCCGGCTCTGAAGGGGTTGAAAGTGCGTATAACAGCTATCTGGAAGGCTCTTCCGGAAAGGTAATTACCACAAAAGGCAACAACGAAATGGATATGCCGTTTTCCTATGAGAAGTATGTAACTTCCCAGGAGGGATGTAGCGTAATTCTCACGTTAGATGCGACGGTGCAGGCATGTCTGGAACGGGAAATGGAAAATGCGATCGCCAGATACGACGTACAAAACGGTGCGTTCGGTATGGTGATGGATGTCAATACCGGAGAAATCCTGGCGATGGCTACGCTGGGTAACTATGACCCAAACAATTATCTGGAAATAGCCGATACAGAAGCCGCCGAAGAACTGGAAAAACTTCGACTGCAGTACATGATGTATCCTGCCCAGAGTGATGCATATATCAACGGGCAGAAAGCTTATTCGCAGGCACTGACAGCGGCACGGTTGAAGCAGTGGCGCAATCGCTGCATCTCAGACGGTTATGAACCCGGTTCGACCTTCAAGGTGTTGACAATGGCTGCGGCGCTGGATTGTGGCGCTATTGATCTGGAAACCAATTTTTACTGCAAGGGTGCGGAACAGATTCCCGGGCGGTCGCAACGATTACACTGTTGGAGATCGGCGGGACATGGCGCAGAAAAAACACCGCAAGCGTTGCAGAATTCCTGCAATATCGCTTTTGCGCACATTGCGTTAAAGCTGGGCGGCGAAAGATTTTATGATTATGTAAAAAACTTTGGTGTACTTGAGAAAACCGGCATCGATTTGTCCGGTGAAAGCAAAGGCGTCTTTTTTGACCAAGCGCTTGTGACGGACACGGATAAATGGGGGACAGCCTCGCTGACTTCCGGATCGTTCGGTCAGACTTTCAAAATTACACCCATACAGCTTCTTCGGGCAATCTCTGCGGTGGTAAACGGCGGTGTGCTGATGGAGCCATATATCGTGTCTGAAGTACTGGATGCCCAAGGGGATACGGTATTACGACAAGAGCCTACGGCTGTTCGTCGTGTGATCAGCGAGGAAACTTCGGCAACCATGTGCCGTTTGATCGAATCCGTTGTAACAGACGGTACTGCGAAAAATGCCAGTGTTTCCGGGTTTTCTATTGGTGGAAAAACCGGGACAAGTGAAAAAATTGATGTGTTCGATGCCAACGGTCAACGGGTGCTGGATAAAATTGTATCCTTTGTAGGTATTGCGCCGATGGACGATCCGCAGTATATTGTATTGGTTGCGTTGGATACACCTTCCCGGCAGACCGGCATATACATATCCGGTGGTGTTATGGCTGCGCCTACGGTGGGTGCGGTTATGGAATCGATCCTTCCATATCTTGAAGTAAAAAGAAACTACACCGAAGAAGACGCCGCGGGAAGAAAAGTTGTCATAAAAGACATGACAGGCTTGACTGTTTCTCAGGCACAGAGTATTCTAAAGGAGCAGGGGATTACCTGCATTTTTCGCGGTACGGGTACGACGGTTACCGCACAGATTCCGGCAGCCGGACAGAGTGTGCCCGGAAACAGCCAGATGATACTGTATTTAGGAGAAATTCCGGAGCGAACGACTACAACAGTTCCGGATTTTACGGGTATGAACCGGCAGCAAGCCAGTATTGCTGCGGCCAATGCCGGACTTTATATCCTGATAAAAGGCAATACCTCTATGGATGCCGGTGTGGTTGTCACACGACAGTCTATACCTCAGGGAAATCAGGTAAGCATCGGAACACTGATTGAGTTGGAATTTACGGACACAAGAGCGGCAGATTGATCTGCACAAAGGAGACATATATGAAACTGAAAGCGTTGTTAAATGGATTGGATGTACTCTGCGTCAATGCTGACCCGGAGCTGGAGATCGTGGACATTGTTTATGATTCCAGAAAAGTAAAACCCGGCAGCCTGTTTGTGGCGGTTACCGGCTTTGTTACAGACGGCAATAAATACATCCCCATGGCGCTGGAAAAGGGCGCAGTTGCGGTTGTAACGGCTGTAAAGCCGGAGGAAGATATCCCGTATGTTTTGGTTTCTTCCGACAGAATGGCTTTGGCATTGCTTGGTGCAAACTTTTATAACCATCCGTCTGATAGCATGAAGGTAATCGGTATTACCGGCACTAACGGAAAAACCTCCTCTGCACTGCTTTTAAAGCATGTGCTGGAGACGGCATGCGGTGCAAAAGTAGGCTTGGTCGGTACCATGGGCAATATGATCGGTGATACTTTCTTGCCTGGTGATCGCACAACACCGGAGAGCCTGGATCTGCAGGCGCTTTTTGCACAGATGCGGGATGCCGGCTGTAGTTATGCAGTCATGGAAGTGTCTTCCCATGCAATTGCACTGGACAGAGTTGCCGGTGTGCGTTTTGCGGTAGCGGCATTTACCAATCTGACGGAAGATCATCTGGATTTCCACAAGACCATGGAAGCCTACTGCGATACAAAGGCAGAGCTTTTTGCAAGAACACAGAAGTGCGTTGCCAATTTGGACGATGCATGGTTTGAGCGGATGTGCGCCAAAAACAAGGGTCAATTGCTCACAACCTCTGTTCGTAATGAAGCAGATTTGCAGGCAAAGGACTTGCAACTTCTGTCTGACGGTATCTCTTTTACGGTGGTTTCTGCACAGGAAGAAATTTCTGTACAGCTGCCCATTCCCGGAAAGTTCACAGTGTATAATGCCTTGACAGTGCTGGGTTGTGCTGTTCAGTTGGGCATTTCTTTGCAGGATGCGGCCAACGCTTTAAAAACCGCAAGCGGTGTTAAGGGTAGAGTAGAGGTAGTTCCCACTCCCGGAAAGCCCTATACGATTCTGATCGACTATGCCCATACCCCGGATGGTCTTGAGAATGTGCTGTCTTCTGTCAGAGGTTTTTGCAGTGGTCGCTTGATTGCGGTTTTTGGCTGCGGTGGCGACAGAGATCCTATGAAACGCCCGATTATGGGCAAAATCGGTGTTGATTTGGCCGATTGGGCGATTATTACATCGGATAATCCTCGCACTGAGGAGCCTATGGCAATTATTAATGACATTGTTAAGGGAATTGGCCCGGAACAAAAGAATTATGAAGTGATTGAAAATCGTATCAGTTCTATCAGACACGCTATGGACATTGCGCAAAAGAATGATATAATTGTTTTGGCTGGTAAGGGCCATGAAACCTATCAGGAGATTCACGGCGTTAAGCACCATCTGGATGAGCGTGAGGTGGTAGCCGAATATCTTCTGGAAATGAAGAACTGATTGTAAAGCGGCATGTTTGCCGACTGTTAACTAAGATAAACAATTCGGAGGAAGGATCATGACGAGAGTAATTATAACCGCTGCGGTAAGCGCTGTATTGACGGGCGCGATTGGGTGGTTTTTGCTGCCGGTACTTAGAGCATTGAAAGCAGGTCAATCTATTCGTGAAGTAGGTCCTACTTGGCATAACTATAAGGCTGGAACCCCTATGATGGGCGGCTTGATGTTTATTTTGGCTGCTATTATTTGTCTGGTTGTCAATCTGTTTGCCATGCAGGATTATACTGTTTTCTATGTGCTGGCATTAGCGCTCTGCTTTGGCTTGATCGGATTCCTGGATGACTTCTTTAAACTGAAGTTTAAGCGCAATTTAGGCCTGACATCAGCGCAGAAAGCAATGCTGCAGATGGCAGTTTCCGCTCTGTATCTGTACCTGCTGTATAAGCAGGGTGTCATGTCCTGCGATCTGTACATTCCCTTTGTGGATGTACATTTCCAAATTCATCCGTTGATTTACATTTTCTTTGCTATGTTTGTTATCGTTGGCTGCGTCAATGCGGTAAATCTTACAGACGGCGTAGATGGTCTTTGCGGATCTGTAACTATCCCAGTAATGATTTTCTTTACCGCCGCAGCGATTTTAGCAGGCAAGTTTGATCTGGCACTGCTTCCGGCGTGTCTTACCGGTGGCTTGATCGCTTATCTGTTCTACAATTGGCATCCGGCAAAAGTCTTTATGGGAGACACCGGATCTTTGTTCCTAGGTGGTATCGTATGCGCCCTGGCTTTTGCGCTGGATATGCCCCTGATTTTGATTTTGGTTGGACTGGTTTATATTGCTGAAACCTTGTCCGTGATTATTCAGGTTACCTATTTCAAGTTGACTCACGGCAAGCGCATCTTCAAGATGGCACCTATTCATCACCATTTTGAAATGTGCGGTTGGAAGGAAGAACGTATTGTTCTTACCTTTGCCGGTGTTTCCGTCATTATGTGCATTTTGGCTTGGATTGGCATTTCCTGATTGAAAGGAGCGTCTTATGGCTGCAGAAAGATCTCTGCATGCCAAAGAGGACCGTCATCCGGGAAAGTTCCGGATACGTTTAAGTGTTGATATTCCGTTTCTTGTGCTGCTGCTGACGCTGTTGATCGTGGGTTTGGTTATGCTCTATTCTGCCAGCTATGCTCAGAGCGAGTATGATACAAGCTATACAGATTCCACACGCTACTTGCAAAAGCAGGCGGCATGCGCGCTGATCGGGATTGGCGCAATGATTGTGCTAAGCCGTATACCGCCCGGGTTCTGGCTGCGTGCTGCTTGGCCGCTGTATGGAATCAGCATTGTGCTGTTGCTGTCAGTTCTCTTGTTCGGGCAGTCTGTCAACGGTGCAAAACGGTGGATCAATATTGCAGGACTGCAGTTTCAGCCCTCTGAAATTGCAAAATTCACGCTGATCCTTTTGTATGCGCGGCTTACAAAAGGTTTCGGTACATCTGTAAAAAGCTTCCGCTACGGTGTGCTTGGATTTAGCTGCGCACTGTTGGGAATTTTGATCCCATTGGCGCTGGAAAAGCATCTATCGGCCATTATGCTGATGGGTATGGTAGCGGTCGTTATGATGTTCGTGGCAGGGACACACCCTAAGTGGCTTGCTGCCGGTGCGGCGGTTGCGGCTGTGTTTGTTGTCGTTTATGTAACGTTCATGGGGTATGCCGGTGACCGGATTACCGCATGGCTGCACCCGGAAAAGGATCCGGGGGATACGGGTTATCAGATATTACAGTCGCTGTATGCAATTGGATCCGGCGGTTTGTTTGGTCTGGGACTTGGAAAAAGCAGACAGAAATATCTGTATCTGCCGTTTCAATATAACGATTACATTTTTGCAATTATCTGCGAGGAGCTTGGTTTGGTTGGTGCGTTACTGATCATTGTGCTGTTCGCTGCGTTAATACTTCGGGGGTATTGGATCGCATTGCGTGCCCCCAATCGTTTTTCTACAGTGCTGGCTGCAGGTTTGGTGACGTTGATCGCCGTGCAGACTGTACTGAATTTAGGTGTAGTGACAAATCTGTTGCCGTCTACCGGAATTGCTTTGCCGTTCTTCTCCTATGGGGGTACGGCTTTGGCGGTTAATTTGGGTGAGATGGGAATTGTGTTGAGTATCTCTCGATATAGGAATCAGGCTGCAGAGCAGGAGGCTTTGGAATGAATATTGTGTTTACTTGCGGTGGTACGGGCGGACATATTAACCCTGCTATTGCGGTTGCGAATGTTTGGAAAGAAAAATATCCGGATAGCAATATCTTGTTTATTGGCTCTGAAGGCCGTATGGAAGAGGAACTGGTGCCCAAAGCAGGCTATGAGATCTACACAATCCCTGCTTCCGGCATATCCAGAGAGAAGAGTTTTGCCGGCTTGAAGCATAATATCCGCGCCGTTTCTTATGTGCTGCAATCGGTAGGCAGATGTAAGAAAGTCCTGAAAGAATTTGGTGCGGATGTGGTTGTTGGAACCGGCGGTTTTGCCAGCTTTCCGGCACTGTGGGCTGCGAGTGCTATGGGAATTCCTACTTGCGTCCATGAGTCGAATGCTATGCCTGGTTTGACCACGCGTATGATTGCCAATCGGGTAAATAAAGTACTTGTTTGTTTCCCGGAGAGCGCAAAGTATTATAAGGATTCCAAGAAGGTAGAAGTTGTTGGAATGCCTGTGCGCAGAGAGTTTATCTATACCAAGCGAGATGATGCCCGTCGGGAACTGGGCTTGGATCAGCGTCCACTGATTGTATCTGCATTTGGCAGCCAGGGTGCAAAAGCTATGAATGAAGTGATGACCCAACTGCTGAAAATGGAGCAGGATGCTGGTTATCCGTTCCAACATATTCATGCTACCGGCAGTTATGGTTGGGAATGGATGCCCGAACAGCTCAAGCAGATGGGCGTGGATATCAATGGTAACGGTATCACGGTGCAGGAGTATATTTACAATATGCCCACCGTTATGGCTGCGGCGGATATTATTATCAGCCGTGCAGGTGCTTCCAGCTGCAATGAAATTGCGGCATCCGGAACGCCGTGTATTCTGATACCGTCTCCCAATGTAACGGATAATCATCAGGAGAAAAATGCCCGCGCGCTGTCTGACAACGGCGCAGCGGTACTGGTTTTGGAAAATGACTGCACTGCTGACGTTTTGATGCAGGAAATTACATCTTTGCTGGGCGATGAAACACGTCGCAACCAAATGCGCAGTTCCTTGCAAAAAATGTGCGTACTGGATTCTGCAGAACGGTTGTGCGATATTATCCGCCGTTTGGGAAGTAACAAGTAAGAGGAGTAATTTATGGATACAAGAGAAAAGAACCGCACAGCAAGCGGCTCTAAAAGACCGCCTTCAGCGCCGTCGGGAAAGACCGGAACAGCGACTGCAAAGAAGCGCCGTGCTGCCGCTCCAAAGCGTCCCAGCCCGGATGTGGTATACACACAACCCGGTCCGTTTAACAGAAACCGTTTCTTGCTTCAACTGCTTACGGTAGCGGCTATCGTTTTGGCATTGCTGTTCGGTATGTCGGTGTTCTTCAAAGTTAAAGATGTGACTGTAGCAGGTACAAATAAGTATACTGCTTGGGATGTACGGCAGGCATCCGGTATCCAGGACGGTGAAAACCTGCTGACCATCAGCGAAGCAAAAATCAGCAGCAATATCAGATCCAAGCTTCCTTATGTAGATAAAGTCCGTGTGGGAATAAAACTTCCCGATACGGTAAAAATTGAGATTGTGGAACTGGACGTGGTTTATGCAATCGAGTCAGATGCCGGTGAATGGTGGCTGATGCGTGCCGATGGCGGAGTTGTGGAAAAAATCAACAATGCCGATGCGCAGTTGCACACCAAGGTGTTGGGCGTGCAAATTACCCAGCCTAAGGTAGGGGAGTCTGCCAATGCTTTCCAGCCGGTATCCGAGGAAACTACAGAAGATGGCCAACCCATTCCTGTTACGATCAATGCCCGGGAACAGTTGGATTTGGCTATTTCCATTCTCCAGTTTTTAGAGGACAGAAGCATCCTTGGTGAAGTTGTTAGTGTGGATGTAACAAATATCAATGATCTGCAAATGTGGTATGGTGATCGCTTCCAGATTATTTTGGGCGATTCCACACAATTGGCATATAAGATCGGCTTGATTAAGACAGCAATTGATGAATACATGAATGCTTATGATAGTGGTATTTTGGATGCAAGCCTTACCATCCAACCCGATCCCGGCAAGGAATACCACGTGATTTATACACCCTTTGATTCGGAATAATTAAATTTTGAAAAAAGTTTGCCGAAATATAAGAATTTCTATTGACCGATTCGTTTTTTTGCGGTAGAATGTACAAGTAACATTGTAATTATGGCAGAAGTGGGTTTTGCTCACGCTGCGACGATACATAGGAGGAGAGCATATGTCTGAAATGTTCCAGGAGCGCGTTGTAAAAATTAAAGTTATCGGTGTTGGCGGTGCAGGTAACAACGTTATCAACCGTATGATCGACGCCGGTGTTGACGGTGTTGACTTTGTAGTCATTAACACTGATAAGCAGGACTTGAATAAGTCTGTTTGCAGCAATAAGGTTCAGATCGGTGAGAAGCTGACCGGCGGCATGGGCGCAGGTTCCAAGCCTGAGATCGGCCAGAAGTCCGCTGAGGAGTCCAGAGCACAGATCGCTAAGATTCTGGAAGGCACCGACATGGTATTCATCACTGCCGGCATGGGCGGCGGCACCGGCACCGGTGCAGCACCTATTGTTGCTGACCTGGCTCGCGAGCAGGGCATTCTGACTGTTGGCGTTGTCACCAAGCCCTTCAAGTTTGAGGGTGCAAACCGTATGCGTCAGGCTGAGCAGGGTATCGCAGCTCTGTCCGATAAGGTCGACTCTCTGGTCATCATTCCTAACGACCGTCTGAAGTACGTTACCGATCAGAAGATCACCTTCGCAAACGCATTCGGCATCGCTGACGATGTTCTGAAGCAGGCTGTTACTTCCATCTCCGAGTTGGTCGGCGATGCAGGTAATGTTGTTATTAACCTGGACTTTGCAGACGTTTCCGCTATCATGAAGGACGCAGGCCGTGCACACATGGGCGTTGGCGTTGCTGCCGGCCGTGAGAAGGCTGAGCATGCTGCTTTGGCTGCTGTTGCAAGTCCTCTGCTGGAGACTTCCATTAACGGCGCTACCGGCGTTCTGGTTAATGTTACCGGTTCTTCTGAGCTGACTCTGGACGATGTTGAGACTGCAGCAGGTATTGTGCAGGAAGCTGCTAACCCTGAGGCAAACATTATCTTCGGTGCTACATGGGATGAGAACTTCGAGGATGAGATGCGCGTTACCGTTATTGCTACCGGCTTTGAGCAGAAGGTAGAGGCAAGCGAAGAGAAGGCTGCTACCGGCAGCGCTCCCAAGGCTGCTGACGATATCGACGATATCTTCAAGATCTTCAACCGCTAATTTGAGCTATTGCAGCATCCCGGGCAGTTTGTCCGGGATGCTTTTTTGTGAGGAAGAGAAATGGGAGCATATCATGATCTGGCGTTTAGCTATGACAGACTGACCAATGATGTGGATTATTCCGCTGTTGTAGATTTCTATTTTCAGATTCTGGAGAAGGAAGGCCTGCAGCCGAGAACTGCGGTGGATTTGGCATGTGGCACCGGTTCGGTGGCTGCACTGCTGGCTGAGCGCGGTTTGCAGGTTACGGCTGTGGATATGTCTGAGGAAATGCTCTGCGTAGCTGCACAGAAAACCCAGACTTTATCCAATCCACCTCAATATGTATGCCAGCGCCTGCAGAAGCTGAATCTTCCCAGGGGCGTGGATTTGGCGGTTTGCGCATTGGATAGTATGGACTATATTACCGACCCGGAACAATGCCAGGAGGCAATCAAGCGGATCTACAAGGTCTTGAACCCCGGCGGTTGCTTTATCTTTGACGTAAATACACCTGAGAAATTACGCGCCATGGACGGTCAGGTTTTCTTGGATGAGGATGATGACGTCTATTGTGTCTGGCGTGGCGCTTTTGATGAGGATACCAATATCTGCTCCTATGGAATGGACCTGTTTCAACGTACAGGAAATGTATGGACACGCAGCTTTGAAGAGCATTGCGAATACGCATATTCTAGCGAGCAACTGATACAGTATCTGCGCGCTGCCGGATTTACGCATATCGCGGTGTATGCGGACCGTAAATTTGAAAAACCTGCAGCGGGGGAGCAACGTATTTATCTGAAGGCGAGAAAGGGAAAAATCAAATGAAGGATTATTTAGTGCGTGGCATGAGCATGGATGGCCTTGTGAAGGTCGTAGCCATCCGTTCTACGGAGTTAGTGCGTAGAGGTGCCCGGATTCATAAAACAACACCCAATGCCACTGCGGCCTTTGGACGGGCGCTAACGGCTGCATCTATGATGGGTAATATGCAGAAAGTAGACAACGGTTCTATGACCTTGCAGATCAAGGGCGACGGCCCGATCGGAAGCATTGTCTGTGTATCCGATGCTACTGGCAATGTCCGCGGTTATGTATATGAACCCAATGTGCCGCTGGTTGAGAAATTCCCCGGAAAACTGGATGTAGGAAGCACAGTAGGCGCAAACGGAACATTGACTGTGATCCGTGATTTGCAGATGAAAGAGCCTTACGTGGGTTCTATTCCGCTGATATCCGGTGAGATTGGTGACGATGTAACGGCGTATTTTGCCCAGAGTGAGCAGACTCCCACAGCTTGTGCGCTAGGAGTACTGGTTGACCGGGATCAAAGCGTAAAGGTAGCAGGTGGTTATTTGATCCAGTTGTTGCCCGGCGCAACAGAGCAGACCATAGAGACTGTGGAAAAGGGTATTCAGTGCGCCGGTGCTGTTACTGCCATGCTGGAGCAGGGAATGACCCCGGAAGATATCCTGGGACAAGTCTGTGGTGATCTGGGTGTAGTATTTATGGAGACCACAGAAATCACCTACAAATGCTACTGTTCTCGTGAGCGTGTTACTGCAGCGCTTATCAGTTTGGGAGAAAAGGAATTGACAGAAATTGCGCAGGAAGGCAAGACATTCCCGGTTGAATGTCAATTCTGTGATGAGGTTTATAATTTCACCCCTGAGGACATCGGTGAAATACTGAAAAATGTTTGAATTTACCAGGATTTTTTGCTGTATAATTAATGTTTTGCAGTCATAAAATTCTTGGCAAAAAAACAAAAAAAGTGCTTGACAAATAAAGCTTCCTTCGGTATAATGATACCCGTCGCTGAGATGTGCTTGCATTCAGCGATGGGTATGGGAGCATAGCTCAGCTGGGAGAGCACATGCCTTACAAGCATGGGGTCACAGGTTCGAGCCCTGTTGTTCCCACCATATCTGGCCCGGTGGTGCAGTCGGTTAGCACGCCAGCCTGTCACGCTGGAGGTCGACGGTTCGAGTCCGTTCCGGGTCGCCATATAATGCATCTGAGCAGAGCGAAATGCTCTGCTCAATATGCCTCTGTAGCTCAGTAGGTAGAGCAGTGGACTGAAAATCCACGTGTCGTTGGTTCGATTCCGACCGGAGGCACCATGATGCGGGTGTAGCTCATCCGGTAGAGCGCCACCTTGCCAAGGTGGAGGTAGCGAGTTCGAGCCTCGTCACCCGCTCCAAAAAGATAAGGAACGCAAAGCGTTCCTTATTTCATATGGTACCGTGGCCAAGCGGTAAGGCAAGAGTCTGCAAAACTCTCATTCCCCAGTTCAAATCTGGGCGGTACCTCCAAATAAAAAGGACATCCGAAAGGATGTCCTTTTTGTTTTGCCAAATACTTTTTCAAATTCTGCAAAATATGTTCTTTTACTTGCACAGCCAAATGCTTATGTGCTATAATCGGCTTAATGGTCTAAATATACTGCTTCAATGGAGATAGAAAATATGGAAGCATTGTTGAGTAAAGTTTTAAACGATTGCAGCGGATTTATTGCGCAAGGTGCAGTTGCTGATTATATCCCCGCGCTTGCAGAAGCAGACAAGAATGCTTTTGGCATTTGCCTTATTTCCAACGATAATGTCTTACATAGTGTGGGTGATTCCAATACACATTTCACTATGCAGAGCATTATAAAGCCGATCATTCTGCTTATGGCGCTGATGGACAACGGAGCGGAAGTTGTTCGAAATCTTGTGGGCGTGGAGGCTACCGGAAAGCCTTTTGATGCTTTTAATTACAGCGATCAGGCGTTAAATGGGGAACATATCAACCCCATGATCAATACCGGCGCAATTGCCCTATGCACATTGATAAAAGGGCAGAACTATGCGGAAAAGTTTGATCGTCTTTTAAATCTTGCCCGGAAGATCAGCGGTAATCCTGCGTTAAGCGTGGATGAGCGCGTATATCTGTCCGAAAAAGCAACGGGCAGTAAAAACCGTGCTTTGGCATATATGCTGAAGGCCTATGGTATGATCCATGACGACGTGGAAGCTGTGCTGGATTGTTATTTCCGTGCTTGCTCGGTTAGTGCAACGATTGTGGATTTGGCGCGGATAGCGTCTGTGTTTGCCTCCGGTGGTGTGGATATTTCCACAGGTGAACAATTATTCCCAAAAGAATATGCGCGTCATGTTAATGCGGTATTGATGACCTGTGGCATGTACGACGGATCCGGTGAGTTTGCCCTGAATGTTGGTGTACCTGCCAAGAGCGGCGTAGGCGGTGGCATTATGGCAATCGTCCCTGGCCGAATGGGCATCGGTATTTATTCTCCTGCGTTGGATCGAAAAGGCAACAGCGTTGCCGGCATTAAAGCGCTGGAGCAACTGAGTTCTTATTTGGACTTAAGTATTTTCTGATAAAAAGAAGGGTGTCTTACTATGGATAAACTGTTAGTAACAGATGTGAAGTATGTGCATCAGTATCCTGCGGAGTTTACTCCTGAGAAAAAATATCCGGTCATTATACTCTTACATGGTGCTGGCTCAAGAGGCGAAGATCCGCAAAAACTCTTTGGTAATCCGTACTTTTCCATAACTGCACAACATAGTGAATTTCCGTTTATTACGGTTGCACCTTTGTGTTCGGAAAATACTTGGTTTGACATGATGGAACGATTGAAGAAGTTCGTTCATCAGTTAGTGCAGTTGCCTTTTGTGGATGCAAGACGTGTCTATCTAATGGGAGCCAGCATGGGCGGCTATGCTACTTGGCAACTGGCCATGAGCATGCCGGAATACTTTGCGGCGATTGTCCCCATTTGCGGCGGCGGTATGTATTGGAATGCCGGTAGATTGATTAATACGCCGGTTTGGGCCTTCCACGGTGAAAAAGACAAAAGTGTTTTTGTAACAGAATCTATCAACATGGTAGAGGCAGTCAACCGTAAAGGCGGCAATGCAAAATTGACGGTCTATCCGGAAACCGGCCATGCCGCATGGACGGAGACGTATGCAAATCCTGAGGTGTTTGCATGGCTTCTGCAGCATGAAAATCAGAATGACAAGGATTACATAGATCAGTATAATTCTGCTTCTGTTTACGGTTAAAAAGGTGATACGCGATGAAAAAAGGAGTTGCCGTTTTTCTAGCCGTAATGATGTTTTTGTGCTTGCTCGGTTCTGTGGTATGGGGTATTATTTGTGCAAACGACTATCAGAACCTCATCAACAATCCTGCCACCGACAGTATTGAATTTCTTGCGCTTGGTGTTGTTTATGCCATGGGCTTTTTTGTCCTTGGTGTTGTTGGCTTTATAGCGGCTGCAGTATTGCCAAGACTGGCGAAAACAGAGGCTTTGAAGGTAACTGCATATATAGGTATGCTTCTTTTTGCTGTGGAAGTATTTGCATCACTGGCGTTAGCGTTTAACTAATTGAGGAGTGTTTTAGATGAATATATCTGAATTGGATTCTAATTTTAAAATTGAGACGAATATTGAAAAAGATGATATTTGTTTTTTGGATGTAAGACAAGAGCCTTTTAAGGTATATGGTGTCTTTTATGAGGACGGAAAGTTTCGCAGAATGCCGGAAGCGGTTGCGGCAACGGTAAGTCCTGCAGTCCTTAGATTGCACGCAAACACAGCTGGCGGCAGAGTGCGCTTTATAACAGACAGTCCTTATGTGGCGATTAAAGCCAAGATGGGAACGATTTGTAGAATGCCTCATTTTGCAATGACCGGCGGTGCTGGATTTGATATGTATATCAGTCAAAACGGAGAAGCGGAAAGACATATTAAGACGTTTGTACCTCCCTATAAAATGGAAAGCGGTTACGAAAGTGTGCATACCTTTGCATCTTCCGGTGTGCGGGAAATTACCATTCATTTTCCGCTGTACAGTGAGATAATTGAGCTGTACATTGGCTTAAGCGAAAGTGCATCTGTTCAGGCGCCCACACCATATAAGCATGAAAAGCCGGTCGTTTATTACGGCTCTTCTATTACCCAAGGTGGCTGCGCCTCACGACCTGGTATGTCCTATCAAAATATCATTTCCCGCCGCCTGAGTTGCGACCATATTAATTTGGGATTCTCCGGCAATGCTAAGGCAGAAGTGGAGATCGCAGAATATATCAGGGATCTGGATATGTCTGTGTTTGTGTATGACTATGACCACAATGCGCCCACACTTGAGCATTTGCAGAATACCCATGAAAGAATGTTCCGCATTATCCGGGAGGCGAATCCGGAACTGCCGATTATTTGCGCATCCAAACCGAAAGTACAACTTACTAAGGCGGATTTGGAGCGCTTGGAGGTTATTAAAAAAACCTGCGAAAACAGCCGTGCAAACGGTGACCGGAATGTCTATCTGGTGGAAGGCAGTAAACTCATGGAACTGGCAGGAACAGAGGGAACGGTAGATGGCACCCATCCTACAGATTTTGGATTTGCGTCCATGGCGAAAGGTTTTGGAGACCTGCTGGAAACACTTTTGTAACATGAAAAACTCCGATGCTTTGCATCGGAGTTTTTTGCACGCAATTTTCTTGTGCCACATAGTTTGGTATGAGGTGATCGTATGCAGTACAAATTTGGAAGACCGGCGGCAACGGCAAAACTAAGTGGTGGCAGGGAGTATCCGCTAATTCGCGGGCAAGTACACTTTTACCAATTGCCGGCAGGTATTCTTGTCAGAGTAGAGGTTTCGGGACTGCCCAATAACGATAGTGGCTTTTTTGGATTTCATATCCATGAGGGGAGAACTTGCGATGGGACGAATTTTTTCGGCACGGGCAGCCATTATGCCAAGAGACCCACGCCCCATCCAAGACATGCAGGAGATTTGCCGCCGTTGCTGGCTTACCACACAAATGCTTACATGACAGTTATAACAGATCGATTTTCGATCAAGGACATCATCGGCAGGACTGTTGTGATACATAGCAATGCTGACGATTTTATAACCCAACCGGCAGGGAACGCAGGGGAGAAGATCGCATGCGGTGTAATTGAGAAATTATAAGAAAAACCGCCGTTTTGAAAACGGCGGTTTCATTTTATTCCATATTTGCTTTGATGCGAGCTACGGTGCGGTCGTAACCCAAAATCTGCATAACGGTGTACAGATCGGGGGAATTGGTCTTTCCGGTAACTGCCTGACGGATGAAAGTAGAGATATCAGCAACCGTACCGGGGAAAGCATCGGGATCTGCCTTATATGCCTTCATATCGGTAGTGAAGCCAAGTTCGGTGGTGATCTCCTTAACTTTTTCGAACCAAACGGCAGAATCGTCGTTGATGTCAAAACGGTCGAGGAATTTCTGTAAGGCGCTGCGAATAACAGCCTTGTCAAACTTCTCATCGAATACAGGCTTTTCTAAATATGCATCATAGAAGAATCCCATGTAGGGTTTGGCTTCTTTCCATGTTGCGATGTCCTTACGAGGCTTTTTGCCGCCGCGGCCAATGGCCAGAATAGAAGTTGCAAAAGCAGGATCGGCGGTAAGCTTTTCAGCAAAGTCCGGATCGAATTCCTTGGCCCATTCTGTAAGCAGCGCATAGACCTTATCTGCATCCATTTTTGCGATCTCATTCTTGGATACGTCTGTCAGCTTTGCGTAGTCAAACAAGCTGCCGGCAGGATTCAGCTTCTTGGGGCTGAACTTAAATTCGTCTACGGGAGCAGTGGGGTTGGCACGGCGCCAGTCCTCAAAGTTGGAGTTAAGAACGGTCATGATATACTCATAAACAGCCTCAACGGGGAAGCCTTCTGCTTTGTAGAAGGTCAGAGCCAATTCCGGATCTTTACGCTTGCTAAGCTTGCGCTTGGATGTGCCGTCCATCTTCATCAGCGGTCCAATGTGAACATACTAGGCAGCTTGAACCCCAGCGCCTTGAAAAGCTGAATGTGGAAGGGCAGGGTGGGCAGCCATTCATCGCCACGGATTACGTGGGTGGTGCGCAACAGATGACCGTGAACGGCATGGGCAAAGTGATAGGTGGGAATGCCGTCGGACTTCAAAAGAACGTGATCTACATCGTTCTCGGTAATGGTTAGCTTGCCCTTAACCAGATCGTCGAATTTGTATTGATTCTCAATAGAGCCGGTGGAACGGAAACGCAGCACCCAGGGATTGCCGGCATCCAACTGTGCCTGAATATCGTTAAGAGAACGGTCGCGCCACATAGCGTACTTGCCGTAGTAGCCGGTGTTTTCCTTATTCTGCTCCTGCTGTTGACGCATGTCGCTCAGTTCCTGCTCGGTACAGAAGCAGGGGTAGGCTTGTCCTTCTTCTACCAGCTTCTTTGCATAAACGTGGTAGATGGAAGCACGCTGACGCTGACGGTAAGGACCGTAGTTACCGCTGTCGCCGTCAATGGTTGCGCCTTCGTCAAACTGAATGCCGTAGTGTTTCAATGTGTTGATGAGCACTTCAACAGCACCGGGAACTTCGCGCTTGGCGTCAGTATCTTCGACACGCAGGAACAGCAGACCGCCAGATTGATGGGCCATGCGTTCTGCAGTCAAACCCATAACCAGATTGCCCAAATGGACGAAGCCGGTGGGGGAGGGAGCCATACGGGTAACGACGGCACCTTCCGGCAGGTTTCTGACAGGATATTTCTCTTCCAAGGATTCCGGTGTTTCGGTCACATTGGGAAACAGCAGGGAGGCTAGTGCTTGATAGTCCATAAAAGATCTCCTCTATCTGAAAAATTCTGCCAATACTATAGCATATAATCCAAGGGAAAGTCAATTTCTCGTTGCGTTTTTCTTGCGCTTATGGTAAAATACAGAAAATCCTGAAAACGAGGCGAGAATTATGGAAGAAGTAATGACCCCTAAGAAGAGAATGTTATCCGGCATTCAGCCCAGCGGCGACCTGCATTTGGGCAACTATCTGGGCGCGATCAAGAACTGGAGCTCCCGTTCTGAGACTTATGAATGCTTTTATTTCATGGCGGATATGCACACCATCACCGTCCGTCAGACACCTGCCGATCTGCGCCGCAGAACATTGGAACAGTTGGCGCAGTACATTGCTTGCGGTCTGGATCCTGAGAAGAATACGCTGTTCGTGCAGAGCCATGTTCACCAGCATGCAGAGCTTGGTTGGGTACTGAACTGCTATACTATGTTCGGTGAACTGAGCCGTATGACCCAGTTTAAAGACAAGTCTGCCAAGAATGCAGAAAACATCAATGGCGGTCTGTTTACTTATCCTGCGCTGATGGCGGCAGATATCCTGCTTTATCAGCCGGATCTGGTGCCTGTAGGTCATGACCAGAAGCAGCATTGTGAGCTGACCCGTGACGTTGCCCAGCGCTTTAATAGCATTTACGGCGATGTATTCAAGGTGCCCGAACCCTTTATTCCTGAGACCGGCGCCCGGGTTATGAGCCTGAATGCCCCTGACAGCAAAATGAGTAAATCTATGCCTGAGGGCTGCGTATTTCTGATGGAGCGTCCGGAGGATATTCAGCGCAAATTCAAGCGCGCGATCACCGACAGTGACACAGAGAATTGCGTCCGTTTTGATCCGGAGAACAAACCTGGTGTTGCCAATCTGATGTCTATTTATTCCGCAGTTACCGGCAAGAGCTTTGCGGAAATTGAGACAGAGTTTGCAGGTCAGGGCTATGGCGCTTTCAAGCCTAAGGTTGGCGAAGCAGTTATTGAGACACTGCGCCCCATCCGTGAGGAGGCAGAGCGCCTGCTGAAGGATAAGGCATACTTGGAAGGTGTCTACCGTGCCGGCGCAGAGAAGGCAAGCTACGTTGCGGAGAAAACCTTGCGTAAGGTTTACAAGAAGATCGGCTTCCTGGCAAAATAACAAACAATTCTCCATAAACAATAAACGTGAGCAGTGAACACTGCTCGCGTTTTTATTGTACTGTTCTTGATTTTATAATGTTTCTTTGCTATAAGTATTGTGTTGGAGTTAGTATAAGTTCGCAGAAAAGGAGTGTAATTTTGGTATGAAAAATTCTGGCAATGCTTTTCCAGAGATTGTATACGATTGCACCGAAGACGGAACGATCTTTAATGTGGGGGTTTCTAAAAAGTCACCATTTATCAGCGTTTTGGCAATTCTGGTATGTACTTGCATTGTTGTTGGAGTAATTATCACTCTTTCATCTTCTGGGTACAGCATGCATTTATCTCCTGAGAATCTTGTAAGGGAAATTATAGAGGCAAGGAGCAATAGAGATGGCAAAATAAAAATGCAGGCAAATCCTGATTGGATTGTGCGCGATTTGGCGCTTCGGTTGGGGTTGGGTGAGGATGCTACTCGAGAAGATGTTGAAGCGATATATAGTGAACGTTACAAGAATGCAAGCCCGTTTGCATATGAAATCTTTCAATGTACAACTTATGAAATTAGTGTTGACACTGTGCCGCAGGTGTTGGAAAGTAATTACAATATGACCACTGGGGAATATCAGGCAATCACGGATGCAGCAGTAGTAGAAGTTGGATATGTGGTGTGGGGCTTAGCAAATTATGAAAAAGTTTATTGCATTAAAATGGACGGTAAATGGTATTTGCTAAATGTATTTGAGCCTTGAGATAACCGATTGCCACCCAAAATGGAAGATGTAATTTTCTGTTCTTAGACAGGACACTGTTAAGAATATTGATCCCCACGAAGGAAGGTGTGACATCCTTGCTTCGTGGGGATTTATGTTATGACTAGATAAACTACATAAAAAAATAAAGCGCAAGGGTAAGGAGCGCGCTGTTTCTGTCCTCTTTGCAGTCTCCGGCCATCAGTAGTAACAGCAATATGATTAGTAGATCGCCGGTATCCAGATCCTGGGGCAAAAGCTGCTTGAAGAAACTGCCAATGCTTTCTGGTTCTTTGCGCGGTGGTGCTTTATGTGGCTTATGAGGTTTGGGCGGAATACATGGCGGCGGTTCTGGGGGCGGAGGCGCGCAGGACTTTTGCGGCATAGTACGACGCGTGGGTTCAGGTGCAGCTGGTTCGGGTATGCGATTTCTTCGGTATGAGCCGTCCGGTTGAGGAATGTATCGGTTATACAAAATATCACCTGCTCATGTTGGATAGTAGGCCGGTATTGCCTAAAAATGCAGAGGCGAGACTTGCCATTTTTGCGGCGCGCATGGCCTTTTCAAGCTTGTGAATTCGATCTTTACTTAAGTACGGTGATAATGCGGTTAGCAGGGTTTTCTGGTTTTTATCAATATTGGTCTGACCGGCAAGTCCGGAAAGTTTTTGTATCATGGATATATCGATTTCCGGAAAGGGTGTTTCCTGTGTCGGATTTCTTTGCATAGGAACTGTGTCTTGCGGCAATGATTGAGATTGGTTCAATGCTTGCGCCATAGACATAATTTTTTGCATCATTTCCGGGTTGTTGAGAATGGAGTTCATTTGTTCTTGCATGTTATCCATTTTGACCTCCCAGTTGTTGTAAAAGCTTTTTTACTTCCTCGGATGCCAAAAGTGGCGCCAGCGCTTGTTTGGCTTGGGAATAATCCCCGGAGGAAGCGTGTTCTGTGATTTTTTGCATCATAGCCGGATCGGATTGCTGCAATAGCGCAATGAGTTGTTTCCCGGCAGGACTGTTTGCCAGCTTCATAGCATCTTGTACGGAAAAATTACCTGAATTTTTCTCCATGTCGTTGCCTCCTGTCAAAATGCCTGCTATAATATATTCCGCAAATGTTCTCAATACTACTATATGCGCAGAAAGAGAGGTTGGTGTGCGATGAAGATATTGGTTTTGTCTGATTCTCACGCAGGTTTGAGTTTTATGCGATATTGCATATCCAAGGTCAAGCCGGACCATGTGGTGCATTTGGGCGACCATTTTGACGATGGGACAGCCATGGCAGAGGAGTATTCCCATATCCGCTTTCACCAAGTGCCGGGTAATTGCGATCGCTACCGGTGCGACCCTTGGCAAGTGGATATTTTATGCTACGATATAGGAAATGTGCGTTTTTATATGACCCACGGACATAAACATGGAGTGAAGTCAGGGCTTAGCCATTTGTTGTTAGATGCGCGGAAAAGCTGTGCGCAGGCAGTGTTGTTTGGACATACCCATGAAGCATATTGCCAGCAAGAGACTGACGGTTTGTGGGTACTCAATCCGGGAAGCTGCCGGGGATACGGCGGCAGTGCCGGTGTCGTTGAAATTGAACAGGGAAAAATATCCTCCTGCCGCATAGTGCAACAAGAGGATATGGAGAATATGTAACGATTCTTGGTGCAGGGCTGCTGGTTTATCCGAAAGCCACAATTAGGAGCAGGGCGGCAGCCAGTCCTGCGCCGACAGCACCCACAATGAGCAGATCTAAAAATTTATGTATCATTTCGCGCCGCGTTGCTGCGTTAGGGTGGGGAAGGCTGGGCTGGGACCAAAAATCGGTACGGCGAATGGCGGTTGTTTTCATGGTGATGTCCTCCTTTTGTTTTCTGGATGGCTTCAGTATAACAATGACTCGGTACAATAAAACGGACTAAAAATTCGCGAAATGTTTTTTAAGAAATTCAGCCCCATCTTGCATCCTGAGAAAAAGTATGTTATTATAAATTAAATTATTACTGAGATAGAGGAGATAGCCATGGAAAAAGAGAAGAAAAATGGTTTCGCAGCAACGTGGGATATGATTTTTAAATTGCGCAGTGTGATTTTGGCATTCCCGGTAGCTGTGGGTGCGGTTGCGATTGCGGTTTATAATCAGATCAACTTGCCGAACCCCGTGGGTATTTCTTTCTTGACAAACGGTGAATATGCGCAGGTGGTTAGCAAAGGTGTTGCTGTGTTTGGTCCTGTTGCCGTTACAGCCGTATGCCTGCTGCTGATGTTCTGTTCTCGCAAGGTTTTATACCCTTGGCTCATCAGCCTGTTTTCGCTGGTGCTGCCGCTGGTTATTCTGCTGACCAACGTTTTCCCTGGATAATAAGAAAAGACCACCCGGTAGGGTGGTCTTTTGTTAATGATAATAAAAACGACATCCTTTGTTAGGATGTCGTTTTGGCGGAGTGAGAGAGATTTGGTTGCATTTCTGCCGATGGCAGAAATAAATGATCGCCTCCGTCGAGCCGTCGGCGGCAATAGTCCACCGGACTGTTGCATTTAGACCATTCAAATCCCTCAAAACACAAAAAGACCCATCCGAATGGATAGGTCTTTTTATGGCGGAGTGAGAGGGATTTGAACCCTCGCGTGGCTTTTGACCACCTACTCCCTTAGCAGGGGAGCCCCTTCGGCCTCTTGGGTATCACTCCGAATCAAAAGATATATTCTCTTGTGCCAAAGTATTCTAGCATAGGCATCTCTATTTGTCAAGGGTAAAAGCAAAACTTGAATTGAGGGAAATTGGTGTCAAGATGATATGGATTGAGATGAAAATTATATTGCATTTTGTCCTCCTGTTTTGTATAATGACGACGGATGCAGCTTGTCGTGTTTTTACAACAAACACGGGGCTGTTTTTGTGGCAAAACATATGCAAAAAATGGTATATGATAAATAAATTTAGGCAGAAAGAGAGCGATTCCTATGAACAGAAAATTTCGCCTTTCAACTGCGTTGGATATTGACGATTTGCTGATGGAGTGTGTTCCGTACGCAATTCGGTTGGCTAACGAGAAATACAAATTTGATCCTCCGTTGACCATCTACGAGGTTGACCATTGGGGAGAATTGGGTACCCGTGCAGACGTGATTTTTGAGTTCTTTAAAGATCCGGAGTTCTTCCGTACCCAGCCGGTCATCAAAGGTGCAAGAGAGTTTGTTAAGAAGCTGTCCCAGATGACAGAAGTGTTTGTTTCTACTTCTGTGTATCCGGAGTTTATGAGCATCCGTGCCCAACGGATCATGGAGGAGTTTCCTGAGATTCCGCCGGATCACATTTACATGGGTTCCCGCAAGGATAAGATCGATGTTGACATTCTGTTTGACGACGGAATGCATAACGTGATGCGCTCCAATGCGGCATATCCCATTCTGATGCGCCGCCCCTGGAATCAGGATGCTACCGGTGTTCTGGCAGTTAATACTTACGATGAGTTTTTAAGACTTGTTGAGGTGATTGCGGACAGCTACAATCCCCATCCTGAGCAGCGGTCCGGACAGGAACCCGGCATTGTTGTTCTGGTTGGTCCTTCCGGCAGTGGTAAGACGGAGATTGCCAAGCGTCTGGTTAAAAAGTCCAAGGCATTTAAGAAGCTGATCAGCTATACTACTGATGCAACGGTGGGCCTGCAGGGCGGCGAGTGGTATCACTACATTTCCCTGGAGTCTTTCCGCGATATGTGTGAGAAAGGTGAGCTGTTTGAATCCACCATGTATGCCGGTCACTGTTACGGTTCCCGCAAGAAAGATGTAGAGGATATTCTTGCAGAAGGTAAGCACGTGCTGACGGTTATGGATATCTGCGGCGCTATGTCCCTTAAGACCCATTTCTCCAATGTTACCACCATCTACATCAAGCGTGACAAGCGGACGCTTCTGAAGGACCTGCTGAATAAGCAGCTGAGTGTAGATGAGAAGGTTAGTCGTTTGATTGCCTTGGAGTCCGAAGTCAAGAATGCAGCGATCTGCGATTACACCGTTCCCGTAGAGAGCTATGACCAAGCGGCAAAAGAGATTATTGCCGGTCTGTTTAAGAAGAAAACCCCTGCAGGCAAATAAGCCTGGCAGGGGTATTTCCCTTTGTTGAGAGGAGTACATATATGAAAAATACTTGCGATTTGCACGTACATTCTTACTATTCTGACGGTACCAGTTCGCCTTTGCAGCTACTGGAACTTGCCCAAGAGGCGGGGTTAAAAGCGGTTGCCTTGTGCGATCATAATACAGTTGCAGGTGTTCCGGAATTTTTGGAAGCGGCCCGGGGCAGGGAAGTGGAAGCGATTCCGGGAATTGAATTCACAACTGTGTACAAGGACAAGGAATTACACATTCTTGCGTTGTTTGTTCGTGACGCCTATTTTGATCAAATTACGGACATGATGACCGATTATTTGCGTCGCAAAGATCAGAGCAATGAGACTTTGGTGTATGCACTAAATCGTGCAGGGTATGCTATTGATTATAAGGCGATTAAGGATAGCACACCTAACGGACAAGTCAACCGCGCCCATATTGCTACTGCCTTGGTAGAAAAGGGATACGTGTCTTCTACCAAGGAAGCGTTTTCAAAGTTGCTGAACCCGAAAAATGGTTATTACACACCGCCGGAGAGACTGTCGGCACTGGATGCAATTGGCTATATTAAATCTATTGGTGCGACTGCGGTTATGGCCCATCCGTTTTTAAGTTTGGATGAGGCAATGCTGCGTGAGTTTTTGGTGGAAGCAAAGGCTTGTGGACTGGATGCTATGGAGGTTGCGTATTCCAAATACGACGAACAAACAACGGCGCTGTCTATGCAAATTGCAGAAGAGTTTGGCTTGCTTCCCAGTGGTGGAAGTGACTTCCATGGAGGCAATAAACCGGATATCTTCATAGGTGTTGGAAGAGGGGATTTGGCAGTTCCTGCACAATGGGTCAGCGGCTTGCGTCAGCGTGCAAAAAATTTTTAAGATTTTTTGTAAAATTTGAAAATAAAGGTATCTTTTTAGAAAGTTTTGCGTTATAATGTCTCGTAGTATGATGTCCATACTGTGCAGGTAGGAGGTGAGTCAATGGTCGATATACAAAAAGCGAGTCTCATGAAGCGTTTTGCAGCGTGGATGATTGATGCGATATTGGTTGGCGTAATCGCGATTGGTATTGGCTTTTTGCTGTCGCTTGTTCTCAACTACGACAAGTACAATGATACATTGACTGCCGGCTACGAACGCTACGAAACCCAGTACGGAGTGGTTCTTAACATTACCCCGGAAGAATATCAGGCGATGTCGGAAGAAGACAGACTGAATTACGATCAAGCTTACACCGCATTTTCTTCAGATGAAGAATTGGTTTATGCCTACAATATGTCGGTCAGCCTGATGCTGGTTATGATCAGCGTGAGTCTGCTTGTGGGTACGGTGGCGGTGGAGTTTGTTGTTCCGCTGTTTTTGAAAAACGGACAGACCGTGGGCAAGAAAATTTTCGGCCTGGCATTGATCCGTACCGACGGCATTAAGTTGAGCACCCTGCAATTGTTTGTCAGATCGGTTCTCGGTAAGTTTACCGTGGAAACAATGATTCCCATATATGTGCTGCTGATGATTATGTGGGGCGCGATGGGAATTGTTGGCTTGATTGTTCTGGCAGGCTTGTTGATTGTACAAGCGGTACTGGTAATCACCACAGATAACGACTCTATGTTGCATGATGTAATTGCATGTACGGTTGTTGTTGATTATTTGAGCCAACGCATTTTTGATAACACAGACGACTTAATTGCGTATACAAAGCGTATTCATGCAGAACAGGTAGCCCGAAAAGACTACTGATTCACGTGAATGATGCTGTAAATAGAAAATTCATATAAAAGATTGGAAGGACATAGTATGAAAGTTGTATTGCAAAATCTGACTAAGATCTTCCCCAGCCGCGATAAGAAATCCGGTAAAGAGGTTGTGGCCGTTAATGACTTCACCTTCGAGATTCCGGATGGAAAGCTTATCGGTTTGCTGGGCCCCTCCGGCTGCGGTAAATCCACCACACTTTACATGATCAGTGGTTTGCAGAAACCCACCGGTGGCCGTATCTTCTTCGGTGATGATGATGTAACAGAACTCTCTACCGAAAACAGAGGCATTGGTCTGGTGTTCCAGAACTATGCTCTGTATCCCCATATGACTGTTAAGCAGAACATCATGTTCCCCCTGCAGAACCTGAAGGGTAAGGATAAGATGACCAAGGCTGAGATGCTGGACCGTGCACTGTACGCAGCAAAGCTGGTTCAGATCGACGAACTGATGGATCGTAAGCCCAATGAGCTGTCCGGCGGTCAGCAGCAGCGTGTTGCAATTGCCCGTGCGCTGGTTAAGATGCCTCGCGTTCTGCTTTTGGATGAGCCGCTTTCCAATCTGGATGCCCGTCTGAGACTGCAGACCCGTGAAGAGATCCGCAGAATCCAGAAGGAGACCGGTATTACTACCGTGTTCGTTACCCACGACCAGGAAGAAGCCATGAGCAACTCCGATATGATCGTTGTTATGAAGCTGGGTGTTGTGCAGCAGATCGGCGCACCTCAGGAAGTTTACGACAACCCTGTTAATCTGTTTGTTGCTAAGTTCCTGGGCACACCTCCTATCAATGTTCTTAACGGCCGTATTGTTAATGAGAAGGTTTACATCGGCGATGCTGAGGTTCTTGCAGCCCCCGGTGTGGCTGATCAGGAAGTTGTGATCGGCATTCGTCCTGAAGGCTTTGAGCTGGACGAAAATGGCGCATTGGAGTGCAATATGAGCAACGTTGAGGTTATGGGCCGCGATGTCAGCATCGTTTCTACCCATCCTGAATCTGTCAATCCTTGTGTCCGCTCTATCATCAATGCAGATAATAAGGTCGATATTACTGCTCAGACTGTTAAGTATAACATTAAGCCTCACAAGATTTTCGTTTTCAATAAGGAGACGGAAGAGCGCATTTACATTGAGGTGAAGTAATATGGTAGATAACAAACAACAATGGAAAGCCTGGCTGTATCTGTCACCGGCGATCGTTTTGCTGCTTGTGTTTACAGTTTGGCCTATTTTCAACACAGTGCTGATGGCCTTCCAAAATGGCTATAACGCGAATACCGCTCTGACAGGACAGGTGTTCGAGTTTGGTATTCAAAACTTCCAAAGAGTTTTGGGCTATAAGCGCTTCTTGAACTGTCTGTTTAACACAATGATTCTTTGTGTAGCCACAGTGCCGCTCTCTACAATATTGGCTCTGTTAATTGCGGTTGCACTGAATTCCATCAAATTCCTGCAGAAGGGTTTGCAGACCATTTTCTTCCTGCCCTATGTTACCAACTCCATTGCGATCGGCATGGTCTTTGCGGCGATGTTTAACATCATCGGTCTGCGTCCCAATGGTATGGAAGCGGATGCTTGGGGTATCGTAAACAACGTGGTTATGCTCTTTGGCGCTGAACCGGTCAACTGGATGAGCGCCGGTTCCGGATATTGGGCAAACATCGCAGTTATGGTTGTCTATATCGTATGGAATGCGCTGCCCTTTAAGATTCTGGTTCTGCTGGGCGGTTTGCAGAGCGTCAATAAGCAGTACTATGATGCTGCTAAGGTTGACGGCACACCCCGCAGCAGAGTGTTCACCAAGATCACTGTACCGCTGTTGTCTCCTATGATTGCTTATGTTGTCATTACCGGCTTTATTGGTGGCTTCAAGGAGTACTCCAGCATTGTTGGTATCTTTGGTGATACAATGGGTCCTGTGCATGATGCCGGTCGTTTGAATACCATGGTCGGCTTCATCTACGATTCCCTGGGCACCAGCAAGCACGGCACTGCCAGTGCAGCTGCACTGATTCTGTTTGGCATTATTCTTGTCGTGACCATGATCAATCTGCAGGTCAGCAAGAAGCGCGTGCATTTCTAAGGAGGTAGCATATGGAAAAAAATAATGTGACTACCATGCATGCGCAGAATTTGCAAAGTGTTTCCGCAGCACAGCGCATTGTAAGCACTTTGGTAAAAATCGGCACCTATGCGTTTTTGCTCGTAATGGCACTGATCGTGCTGTTCCCGTTCTACTGGATGATCATTTCTTCTCTGAAGTCCGAGGCAGAATATCGTCAGACCATTCCCACTCTGTGGCCTCAGAAGCTGATCTTCTACAACTATGTAGACGCATTTAACACAGCAAGCCTGGGCAACCTCTTCATGAACACACTGTTTGTTGGTGTGGTTTCTACATTGCTGTCCCTGGTGATTACAGTTCTGTCCGCATTTGCTTTTGCACGTCTTGAATTCAAGGGCAAGGACGCCATGTTTGCAGCACTGCTTGCTACCATGATGATCCCCGGCGAGCTGTTCACCATTACAAACTATATTACCGTTAACAATCTGGGTTGGATGAACAGCTTCTATGCGCTGATTATTCCGTTCCTGGTTAGTGTGTTCTACATTTACCTGCTGCGCCAGAATTTCCTGCAGATTCCCAATGAACTGTATCTGGCAGCAAAGGTTGATGGCACATCTGACATTAAGTATCTGTGGAAGGTCATGGTTCCCTTGGCGCTGCCTACCTTGATCTCCATTACGATTCTGAAGATGATGGGTGCATGGAACTCCTACATCTGGCCCAAGCTGGTTGCCAATGACGATGCGCACCAGTTGATCACAAACGGTCTGCGTAACGCATTTACCAATGCATCCGGTCAGGTGAACTATCCTGTTCAGATGGCTGCTGTTGCTATTGTTTCCGCACCGTTGTTCCTTGTATTCTTGTTCCTGCGTAAGTATATTATGGCAGGTGTCAGCCGTAGCGGCATTAAGGGTTAATCGAACTGCCTGTGCGGTTTGATATATAATTTAAAAATTAAATTTATATATAGAAAGGAATGCATCAAACAATGAAGAGAATTATCGCAATGCTTCTGCTGGTCGCTATGACAATTAGCTTGTTCGCGGCTTGCGGTGGCAACAACAACACCACAAATGACCCTCAGACCAACAACAATGGTACGAGTGTCATCGGTAACTTTGCCGTACCCGAAGGTGGCTATGACGGCAGCGAAGTTACCATCAAGTTTGCACATACCATGGGCGCTAAGCTGCAGGAAGTGCTGAACTACCACATTGGCGAGTTTAACAAGCTGTACCCCAACATCACCATCGAGCATAACAGCTACGGTGGCTGGGGCGACATTGCCGGCCTGATCAACACTGAGATCATGGGCGACAATCAGCCCAACATCGCATACTGCTATCCCGACCATGTTGCTTCTTACAACATGTCCAAGTCTGTTGTCATTCTGGACGACCTGATCAACAGCACTGTTGAGGTTACCCGTGATGACGGCACTACTGAAGTTCTGGGCCTGCTGCCTGAGCAGATCGATGACTTCATCGAAGGCTTCTACAACGAAGGCAAGCAGTACGGCGACGGCAAGATGTATACTCTGCCTATGTCCAAGTCCACTGAGGTTCTGTACTATAACAAGACCTTCTTCGAAGAGAACAACCTGACCGTTCCCACCAACTGGGATGAGATGGAAGCTGTTTGCAAGAAGATTCTGGAACTGGACCCCAAGGCTATTCCTCTGGGCTATGACTCCGAGAACAACTGGTTCATCACCATGTGTGAGCAGTATGGCTATGGCTACACCAGCGCTACCGGTGAGCACTATCTTTTCAACAACGATGACTGCAAGAGCTTTGTTAAGGAACTGCGTGAATGGTACCAGGCAGGCTACGTAACAACTGAGTCCCTGTACGGTTCCTACACTTCCGGTCTGTTCACCGAGCTGGACAAGACTGTTTCCCACAGCTATATGTGTATCGGTTCTTCCGGCGGTGCTAGCTACCAGATCCCCGAGAACGGCGCATTTGAAGTCGGCGTTGCTCCCATTCCTCAGGTTAGCGAGACCAATAAGAAGGTTATCTCTCAGGGTCCCAGCCTGTGCATCCTGAAGGGTGGCAAGACCACCGATCAGCAGGTCCTGGCTTCCTGGCTGTTTGTTAAGTACCTGACCACTAACATGGCTTTCCAGACTGAGTTCTCCTCCACTTCCGGCTATATGCCCGTTCTGAAGTCCGCTCAGAATGACGAGAACTACGCAGCATGGCTGGCAAAGGCTAACGGCGCTGAGTTCCTGACTGCTCTGGTTGTTAAGATCGGTCTGCAAGAGGCTGACACCTACTTCACTTCTCCCGCTTTCAACGGTTCTTCCGTTGCTCGTGAGCAGGTTGGTACACTGCTGGCTAAGTGTATGAGTGAGCAGGCAACTGATGTTGACGCTCTGATCAATAACGCATTCGAGGATGCTTACGATGAGTGCGTATTCCTGGGTGGTTAATATAGGAGATTCCTATGTATAAGAGATTTTTCTCCCTGCTGGTAGCCCTTTGCATTGCATTGGGCTGCCTCGCAGGCTGTAATGGAAATCCTGCGCAGAATGGTGCGGATCCTACCGGCACAACCGGCACCGCAGTCGAGTCTATTGACTATGCTGTTGAGGCAAAGCTGGATATGGATTCCGATACCTTGAAGCAGGAAGTAACCGTCAAGGCTTATATTGACGGTGATACAACCCATTTCTATGTTCCTACATCTGTTGTAGACACAGGTTTGCTGAAGGCTCGTTATCTGGCCGTCAACACTCCCGAATCTACCGGTAAGATTGAGGTTTGGGGTAAGAAAGCATCTAGCTTTACGAAAGAAAAGCTGTCTACAGCTACCTCTATTATTATCGAATCCGATAATAACACTTGGAATGTGGACTCCACCGGTGGCCGTCACCTGGTTTGGGTATGGTACAAGCCGGCTGGCTCTGACGTTTACCGCAACCTGAACATTGAGTTGCTGCAGAATGGCTTGTCCATTGCATCCAACTCTGCCGAGAACCGTTACGGTGAGATCTGTATGGCGGCTATCGGCCAGGCAAAGGCTGAAAAGCTGCATATGCACTCCAATAAGAAGGACCCCGACTTCTTCTACGGCGATGCAGTTCCCGTTACTTTGAAGGGTCTGCGTACCAATATTGAACTGTACGAAGGTATGAAGGTCGCTTTTGAGGGTACAATTACCCGTGAGAGTGGTCAGACAGTTTATGTAGAAGAATATGATCCTGAAACTGACATGTACTATGGTATGACCGTGTATTACGGTTACAACCTGACCGGCACCGGTCTGGAAATTCTGGATCCCGGCAACCGTGTTAAGTTTGTTGGCTCTGTTCAGTATTACGCTACCGGCGGAACCTGGCAGATCTCCGATATCAAGTACGTGGATATGCGTCCTAACGATCCCAGCAATATCCAGCTGATCTCCTCCGGTCACGAACCGGCATACAGCTTGATTACACCTGAGGATCTTTACGAGCGCACTGTAGAGGTGGATGTATTGGCCTCTCTGGAGGATGATGAAACCACCGTAAAGACCTTTGATTATGCACAGCTGATTCTGGGTACTTCTGTTTCCACCGGAAACATGAAGGTTGATAGAGTCAGCACCACAACCAACGAAGATAGTGCTTCCAAGGGTGCTATGACACTTTATTGTATGATTGGCGGTTATAAGGTCTCTGTTCGCACCGCAGTTATGCGTGATGCAGACGGCAACTTGATTACTGCTGAGGCATACGAAGGCAAGATTATCAGCGTAAAGGGCATTGTGGATTATTTCAGCGGCACTTATCAGATCAAAGTATTTACACCGGATGATATTACCATCATCGGTTAAGGTAGAAAAAATTTCCATATAAGGAGCTTGCTATGAAAAAGATTATCCTTTGGGTTTTGCTTGCTGCCTTATTGATTGGCGCAGTTATCGGCGTTGCTGTTAGCTGCAACAACAATAATCAGCAGACAGAGCCTACCACCGAAGCAACGATTGCCGGTGACCCGACTGGTGTCAACGACGTCATTGCTTACCTGAAGTCCCAGTATAAGGACAATGGCGCTATGACTCCCGTTGATTACGAGCGTTTTGGCATTGTCCGTATTGCAGGTGTACCCTATGAGGTCGTATGGACTGCAGACGTTTCCGAAGAGTTTATTAAAGTTGTTGTTAACGACGACGGCACCGTAACCATCGACGTTAACGAAGAGTGCGAAGCAGACACACCCTATGTGCTGACTGCAACTGTTACCGACGAGTACGGTAACACCGCTTCTCATAGCTGGAACTATGTCCTGCCCGAGGCAGTTGATATGGTTGCTATCGTTAAGGAAGCATACGCACTGGCTCCCGGTGAGAGCCTGCCTTATGAGAGCACTCTGCGTGGTAAGATCATTACCGTTAAGACACCTTACAGCGTAGAGTATAAGAATATCACTGTTATTATCGAAGTTGAAGGCGCAGAGGATATGCCCATCGAGTGTTACCGCTTGAAGGGTGAGGGCGTTGACGAACTGCAGATCGGTGATATCATTACCGTTACCGGTACTCTGAAGAACTACAACGGCACCATTGAATTTGATGCCGGCTGTATTCTGGAGTCTGTTATCATTGGCGACCGCGTCAAGGCTCCTGAAGATCCTTGCCAGATCGTTGATGAAGCATACGCACTGGGCGCTAACCAGAGCCTGCCTTATGAGGCTATTCTGACCGGTAAGATCACTAAGGTTGATCAGGCTTATGATGAGTTCTATGGCAATGTCACTGTTACCATCGAGATTGACGGCCGTTCCGGCAAGCCCATCAAGTGCTACCGTCTGAAGGGTCCCGGCGCAGATCAGATCGGTGTCAATGACCTGATCACTGTCCGTGGCTACATAACCAACTACGTCGGCTCTGCTGGCTACAGCACCATCGAGTTCGTGGCTGGTTGCCAGCTGGTTGAATGGGTAGACCGTGCTGAGCCTGTGGCACCCGATGATATGTGCCAGATCGTTGATGAAGCTTATGCCCTGGGCCCCAACCAGAGTTTGCTGTACGAGGCAACTCTGACTGGTAAGGTTACCAAGGTTAACACAGCATACGATCCCGGCTTTGACAACGTAACCGTTACCATCGTTGTTCCCGGTCGTGAAGATAAGCCCATCAAGTGCTACCGCATGAAGGGTGATGGCGCTAGCATCATTGGCATTAATGACACAATTACTGTTAAGGGTTACATTACCAACTATCAGCACAGCTCCGGTGATACCGAGGTTGAGTTTACCGCTGGCTGTAAGCTGGTCTCTTACGAACTGAATCCCAACCAGGCTCCCGATGATATGGTACAGATCGTTAACGATGCTTATGCATTGGGACCCAATGAGAGCCTGCCTTACGAGGCAACTCTGACCGGTAAGATCACCAAGGTCAACACCGAGTATAGCTCTCAGTTCGGTAATGTTACTGTTACCATCGTTGTTGCTGGCGCAGAAGATAAGCCCATCAAGTGTTACCGCATGAAGGGTAATGGCGCTGACAAGATTGATGTTAACGACGTTATTACTGTTACCGGTTACATTACCAACTATCAGCACAGCTCCGGCGACTGCGAAGTTGAGTTTACTGCCGGTTGTAAGCTGGTCAGCTGGACAGCTGCCGAGGATGTGCCTGATGCACCCGCTGTGGCACCCGGCCTGGTTGAAAATCCCGTTGCTGGCACAGCATACAAGTTTGGTATGATTCAGGAAAGCGTAAGCACTACTGATGTCTACTATCTGAAGGGTGGCATGGATGGTTTCTACATGGCTACATCCAGCAATGTGGCAGAAGCTATTGATGTCTATCTGGAAGAGACTGAAGGCGGCTACTATTTCTATACCATGGACGGCGAGAACAAGCTGTACATCAACATGGTTGTCAGCGCAGATGGTGCTCATGTCAATGGTGCATACGAGGCAACAGCGTCTACTGTTTACACCTATGACGAAGAAATGGATACCATCGTAACTACAGTTAATGATGCACTGTACCGCTTTGGTACCCGTAACGACAAGACCTACACCACTGTAGGCCCTGTTCAGGCTGATCGCGGTAACTTCTACTGTAAGTTCTACAGCGAGGAAGCTGGCAGCGATCCCACCGATCCTACTGAACCCGATGAGGATGGCACTGTTCTGACAATTGCTGAGGCAATTGCTATGGGTAGTGCTATGGAGCACAATACTTACACCACTGTTAAGTATAAGGTTACCGGCCTGATCAAGGAAGTTTATAGCGAGCAGTATGGCAACATGCGTTTGGTTGACGAGGCAGGTAACATCCTGACCCTCTACGGCACATGGAGCGCAGACGGCAGTGTTGGTTACGCATCTATGGATGTCAAGCCCGTTGCCGGTGATACGATCACTATCTATGGTCCTGTTGGTCAGTATAATGGTACTGCACAGATTAAGAACGGTTGGATTGTTGAGCACATTCCTGCTGGTTCTACTCCCACCGAACCCACTGAGCCTACAACTCCCAGCGTTCCCAGTGAGGAACTTGTTCTGGTTGATGCTCCTGAGGCTGGCGTAGCTTACAAGTTCGGTATGGCTCAGGGCAACTTGGAGAACAAGGTGTTCTACATCCTGGGCGAGATGAAGGGCTACTACATCAATACTACCGATGATGCATCTGCAGCAATCGATGTATATCTGGAAGAGACCGAGGGTGGCTACTACCTGTACACCAACATTGATGGCGCTAAGAAGTACATCAATATGGTTGTCAGCGGTACTCACGTCAATGGCGCATTCGAGGATGCAGCTGCTACCGTCTACACCTATGATGCAGAGAGCAAGACCATTGTTGCAACTGTAAACGATGCTCTGTACTGGTTCGGTACCAGAAATGACAATACCTACACCACTGTAGGTCCCTGCAAGGTTGAGTACGAAGGCTTCTACTGCCAGTTCTATGCAGTGAAGACTGCTGAGCCTACTGATCCCACCGAGCCTACTGAACCCACTCCTGCAGAACCCGTTCTGGTAGATGCACCTGAGGCTGGCGTAGCTTACAAGTTCGGCATGGCTCAGGGCAACCTGGAGAACAAGGTGTTCTACATCCTGGGCGAAATGAAGGGTTACTACATCAACACCACCGAGGATGCATCTGCAGCAATCGATGTATACCTGGAAGAGACCGAGGGTGGCTACTACCTGTACACCAACATTGATGGCGCTAAGAAGTACATCAATATGGTTGTCAGCGGTACTCACGTCAAC
>JAZRQF010000032.1:0-44561 GCA_045649605.1 Faecousia sp. | reverse complement strand
AGTCGGGGATCAGGTCACGCATGATGTCCAGCAGATCGTGCTGCAGGTACTCCAGATCGAAGGTATCGAAGTCGTGAGAGCACTCCTGAACCATGACGGAGCAGGTGGTGTGGTGAGATACGATAGCGACAGTACCGTTCTTGATGCCGGACTCGGCCACGATCTTCATAACATCGGTGGAGATGTCATGGAAGGTGGGGATCCAACCACGGGACTGCAGTTCGATCTCTTTTTGAATTACTTTGAAATCCATTGTAGTTTCCTCCTGATATGTAAATTAAATAATTGACAATTAAGCGTGGCGCTCATCCCATGCCTTGCGGCAGGCAGCGATCATTTCGTCTACCATAGCGGGACGGTCAGCAGCCTTGGCAACGCCGGAAGAAGAACCGGTAGCATCTGCGCCTGCGATGATGGTGTTGTAAACATCCTCGCCGCCTGCGATGCCTGCAGCGGTCAGCACCAGAATGTTGGGGTTAACGTCCTTAACACACTTGGTAGCAGCTTCAACGTACTCGGGGCCAACGCTGACACCGGTGCCAATCAGAGCGGAAGGCTCAGCAACGATGATATCGGGGTTCAGAGTGGCAATCTTAGCAGCTTCTTCTTCGGAGTCAGCACAGACGATGGTGGTCAGACCGACTTCTTCAGCACGCTTGATGGTCTCAGCCAGAACCTCAAAGCTCAGGGGCTTCTCTACGTGGTTCAGCATAACACCCTCAGCGCCGGCAGCTACCAGAGACTCAGGCAGAATGTCTGCCAAGCCACGGCCTACAGGAATGGGATCCATGTGGGGGGCGAAAACGTGAATGCGCTTGGTGTTCTCTTTGACCCGGCGGATGTCCACAACGGGGCAAGTGAAGATGATGTCCACATTGTACTTCTCGGAAGCAGCGTCAGCAGCCTGCGCCAGCTCCAGGATTTCGTCGCCGTACAGATAGGACTTAGGACCGATCTCAAAGAACGGTGCTTTAATGTTTGTCATAGGATCATTCTCCTCTCATTTTAGCTGAAATCATTATAACAGTACAATTTCTCTACGTCAATTGTATTTCCGCTCACAACATGAAGAAAATGGCAAAAATACCTTGAAAATACAAGGATAAAATAGTATACTCACAGTATATAAATTACTACATGGGAGGAAATGACTATGGTTACAAAAGCTGCGCTGGATGCAGCAAAGGCTGCTTATGATATTGAGGCTGCCTGCATTACAGAAATGAAGGATTATTTCGATGATGAACAGTTTGCCAAGGCAGTAGAACTGCTGGCTGGCGCACAGCGCATCGGCGCTGCAGGCAGTGGTCACTCCGGCATTATCTGCCAGCATTTTGCCCATCTGATGTGCTGCATCGAGCGTCCTGCTCGTTTCATCAGTCCTGCGGAAGCTGTTCACGGCGCTACCGGCTTCATTCAGGAAGGCGACGTTATGGTGTTTGCTTCCCGTGGCGGCAAGACTAAGGAACTGCTGCCGATCGTTGACATCTGCAAGGCAAAGGGTGTTAAGATTATCACTGTTACTGAAAATACCGAATCTCCCTTGGCACAAGCTGCTGACGTAGTGCTCAAGCAGCATGTTAACCGTGAGACTGACAAGTGGAATGCGCAGGGCACCACTTCTACCACCGCTCTTTGCATGATCTTCCATGCACTGCAGGCTGCCCTCATTGAGCAGACCGGCTATCAGGCAGAGCAGTTTGCTTTGATCCACCCCGGTGGAGCCGTGGGTGAGCGCCTGAACAACAAAGCACTGTAATTTACAGGAGATAAGTATGTACGCTGGAATTGATTTGGGCAGTACCAACATTAAGGCTGCCATTTATGACGAAAATTTTAATCTCATCGACCGGCAGAGCCGCCCGGTAAATTACATTCGGGACAACGGCTTTGTAGAGTTCGATGCCTATGCTTATTACCGGGATCTGGTGGGTCTTCTGGCAGAGATGGTAGAGAAGAACCATGTGCAGAATCTGTCGCAGATTGCATTTACCGGTCAGGCAGAGTCCTTGGTTGTGCTGGGACATCACGGAAGACCCTTGATGAATGCAATTTCCTGGATGGACGAGCGTTCCACGGAGGAGTGCGAGGAATTGGCTAAGCGGTTTGATGCTGCTACTTGTGAGGCAATTACCGGCCAGATGGCAGTTCTGCCCACTTGGCCCGCTACCAAGATTGCATGGCTGCGCAAGCACAGACCCGATGTTTATGACAATGCCGATTGTTACATGCTGCTGAAGGACTACATTGTGTATTGCCTCACCGGCGAAAAGCTGTCTGATATGTCCATTGCTACCTTCAGCTTCTATTTTGATATTTACAACAAGGTATACTGGAAGGATATGCTGGATGCAATCGGTGTATCTGAGAGCCAGCTACCCAAGCTGTGTGAGCCTTGCTCTGTAGCCGGCAGTCTGCTGCCTACCGTGGCAGAGCAGATGGGCCTGAGCGTAAAGACCTTGGTAAACGTAGGCACTCTGGATCACTTTGCCGGCATGATCGGTACCGGCAATATCGCCCCCGGCGGCATTACTCTGTCCACCGGTACGGTCATGGCCATGGCAACGATGTGCGGCGAGCCTACGCCTAAGAGCTGCGGCAATGCGATGCACTATGGCTTCCTGCCCAATACTTACGTCATGCTGCCCGTTGCGGAAAGCGGTGGTGTTAGTCTGGAGTGGTTCCGTCGTAGCTGTATGCAGGCGGATTATGACGAAATGAACAAGGTTCTGGCACAGCGCCAACCGAATGAACTGCTGTTCCTGCCTTACTTGGTAGGCACCAATGCACCGGAGTTCGATGCGGATGCTAACGGCGTATTCTGGGGTCTGCGTCAGGAGCACGATGCCATTGATATGGCAGGTGCGGTTATGGAAGGTGTCAGCTTTGTTCTGCGTAAGAACTGCGAATACATTGCCCGTAACGGCATGAAGCCTACCGGAATTATTGCTACCGGTGGCGGTGCAAAGAGCGCTATTTGGTGCCAGATGCAGGCAGATATTACAGGACTGACCGTAAGCATTCCCAAGGAAAAGGAAGCTGCTTGCTTGGGCGCTGCTATGATTTGCGCTGTCAGCGATGGCCGTTTCGCAAGCTTCGAGCAGGCTACAAAGAGCTGCGTAGAAATGCAGATGCAGTATCAGCCCAATCCTACAGAACGGTTGGAGCGGAAATACCGCCGCTTCTGCGCTCTGTACAAGGCTGCTCTGGAAATCAATGAGATTATGTGAGGTTAACGATATGGCTATTTTATCTCCCTCTATTTTGTCTGCGGACTATATGCACTTCCATCAGGATATGGACGAGACCAAGCGCAACGGCGCAAAATGGCTGCATGTGGATATCATGGACGGTCACTTTGTTCCCAACCTGTCCTTTGGTTATTCCTGGGTCAAGGCAATGCGCAAGATCACCGATCTGGTGTTGGATGTGCATCTGATGATCGACACCCCCATCAAGTATGCAGAGGAGTTCTGCAAGGCTGGTGCAGATTATCTGACTATCCATGTGGAAGCCGACACTCCCGAGAATATCGACAAGACTTTGGATCTGATCCGTTCCATGGGTGTCAAACCCGGTATCGTAGTCAAACCCAACACCCCGGCAGAGGCAGTTGCGCCTTACCTTTCCAAGGTGGATCTGGTGCTGGTGATGACCGTAGAACCCGGCTTTGGCGGTCAGAAGTTCATGGCACACATGATGCCCAAGCTGAAGCAACTGCGTCAGATGCTGGACGAGGTCAATCCCGCATGTCACTTGGAAGTCGACGGCGGTGTAGATCTGGTTACTGCAGAAATCTGCAAAGAAAACGGCGCAAACGTACTGGTTGCCGGTTCTGCCTTCTATGGCGCGGCAGACAGAAATGCTTTTGTTGCGCAGATTGAAAAGTAAAAGAAAATCCCGGATGCTTAGGCATCCGGGATTGTTATTTTACATAGCGTCAACATGTTTTTTGATTGCCTCAAAGGATTCGTCGCTCATAGCGTGTTCCAATCGGCAGGCATCTTCCGCAGCGACCTCCGGGTCAACACCCAATCGGGTCAACAGCTTGCTTAAAACTGTGTGCCGTTCATAGATTTTTTCGGCAACAGCCTTACCGGTGTCGGTCAGGGTGATGTAACCGTCTTTGTCTACCACAATGTAGCCGCCTTTTTTCAGCAGGCCAACGGCACGGCTGACGCTGGGTTTGGAATACCCCATGTATTCGCTGATATCCACACTCCGAACAGACTGATTCTTGCTCAACAGAACGTGGATGCTCTCAAGGTACATCTCGCCGGATTCGTGAATGCCCATAACGTCGCCCCCCTTTGGTGTTTTTAAAATGATACCATAAAAAGAGGGGAATTGCAAGATACTATGTAAGGAAAGCGCTGCCGATACGTCGACAGGCTTTCCTTTCGGGATTACTGCATGCCCTGCTCGTAAGCCTCGATCATCTTCTTGACCATCTGGCCGCCAACGGAGCCAGCCTCACGGGAGGTCAGGTGACCGTTGTAACCATTGGTCAGGTTAACGCCGACTTCCTGAGCAGCCTGCATCTTGAACTGCTCCATAGCCTGCTTTGCCTGGGGAACATTGATCTGATTATTACGATTGCTCATATCCAATCTCTCCTTTTTGTATGCGTTTTGACGGATTTATCCGTCGCAAAACTAGCTTTGCCACATTTGGGCGAATTATAAATGCATCTTTTCGGAAAAGTTCTCAAAAAATGGAAGAATACTGGAATATAACCTGCAGAATTATTCAAAAACTGCAAAAAGGCATAGAAATTTAGAAATACTATGATATAATGAATTTCGAACACCCCCCAAAAAATGGCGGAGGAGTTGGACTGGATCGGCAATTACAGCCGCGGGGCCAACTAAAAAACTTAAAAACTTGTCTTAGCAAGATGACTGAAAGGAAGCATTATGAAGAATTTTCAGAAAAAATTTCCGGATGGTTTCTTATGGGGCGGCGCCATTGCTGCAAACCAGGCAGAAGGTGCATACCTCGAAGACGGAAAAGGCCTGGATATTTCCTGCGGCTTTCCGCACGGCATCAGGCATGAATATGATCCTGTGATTGACCCGAAAAAATTCTATCCCACCCATGAGGCGATCGACTTCTATCACCGTTATAGAGAAGACCTTGCACTTATGGAAGAGATGAACTTCAAGGCGTTCAGAACTTCTATCAACTGGTCCAGAATCTATCCCAACGGTGATGACGCACAGCCGAACGAAGCCGGATTACAGTACTACGATGATCTGTTTGACGAAATGCGCAAAAGAGGCATGGAGCCTGTGGTAACGCTCAGCCATTATGAGACGCCTGTGCATTTGGTAAACAAATACGGAAGCTGGAGAAATCGGAAGTTGATTGATTTCTTCCTGAAATATTGCGAGACTGTTTTTACAAGATACAAAGGCAAAGTAAACTACTGGCTTACCTTTAATGAACTGAATAATATGCGCAGAATGCCCGGCGGTGCTGGCGGCATCTTCTTTGAAGAGGGCGAGCATAAGCAGCAGACCGTATATCAGGCGAGCCACCATATGTTTGTGGCCCATGCGCTTGCGGTGAAGCTTTGCCACGAAGTCTGCCCGGAAGCAAAAATCGGATGCATGCTTTCCTTGAGTAATACTTATCCGCATACCTGCAAGCCGGAAGATGTGTTTGAAACCATGGAGCTTCGCAGACGGTCTTTGTTCTATGGCGATGTGATGATCAGAGGCAGTTACCCTTCCTACATCCTGCGGGTATGGAACGAAGAGGGCATCCGGGTTGAAATGGAAGATGGCGATGAAGAAATCATTCGCTCTTACACATCTGACTTCCTGGCATTCAGCTATTACCGCACTTCGACCCATGAATACGGTCAGCCTTTTTACGGAGATACCGGCGGAGACCAGGGAACGCCCAATCCTTACCTGGAAACAACCCCCTGGGGTTGGCAGATCGATCCTATGGGCCTGCGCTATACATTAAACGAATTGTATGACAGATACCAGATCCCGCTGTTTGTGGTAGAAAACGGCCTCGGTCAGATCGATACCATTTCTGAAGATGGTATGATCCATGACACTTACCGGATCGATTATGTCAGAAGACATATTATGGCCATGAAGGAAGCGATCAAGGATGGTGTGGAAATCATGGGCTATACCTACTGGGGTCCCATTGACATTGTTTCTGCAGGTACCGGTGAGATGAAGAAACGCTATGGCTTCATTTATGTTGACCGGGACAATGAAGGCAACGGCACCCTGGAGCGCAAGAAGAAAGAATCCTTCGACTGGTACAAAAAGGTAATTGCTTCCAACGGTGAGGACCTGTAATTAGGCAAAAATAGACGATTCAAAACGGGCAGTAGAACTGCACAAAGAACTGTTGTGATATCAAGCGACGAAAGCCCGGCAGGGTAATCCTGCCGGGCTCTACTTATACTGTGATCACTGCTATGTATTGCACGGTTTGGGAGTGACCCTGAGCAGCCTGCATCTTTTCGGAAATCGACACAAAATTTGGAAGTGGGCTTTGGAATAGAACAGAACAATCCGGGTAACATACCGATGGACAGAAAAACCGATTTCAAGACCATGACGATGGAAAGAAAAGATGGAATTTCTGTCAAGGGTATCGCCGGAAAGATACGAAAAGACAGACAATTCCTTCGAGGTTTGACGAAACAACGAACGAACTGCCTGTCTTACATATTTTTTAGGCCTTGAACTGATTGAAAAAGTCGTAAAGAGGAATCAGTTTGGTTAAGAATTCTTTGGCACGCAGACCCAATTCCGGTCCGAACATTTCGGGACTGACCGGCTCGGTGATGGTGCAGCTGATATTTCCTTTCCAAGCGTAGAAAGGAGCCAGCTCCGGAATGGGCGCCTCCTTGGGGCGTTTATAAAAATCTGCAGTCACCGGTACGCCGGTGACTTTTTCTGTATCGGCGATCAGTTTCAGAAATGCATCAGGTTTGGCAGCGATATGCTGGCGGAAATTTTCCAAAGCGGCGGTGCTGGGTTTCCATAGAACAAAGCCGTAGCTTACACCTTCAGGACAGATCTCAAAATAAAGGCAAGGGTTTTCAGCCCACCACTGTACGTCCTGCCGGATGCAGATCCACAGACTTTCTTTATAGGGGACGGGATGGTGCAGACGTGCATCCCGATAGATACGGCTAACTTTCAGAAGATTGCCGGGTTTTCCTACAAAGGGTTCAAACAGATCCTTACCAAGCGCCTTCATCGGCTCGTATAAATAGTTTACATAATCTTTCTTGTGTTCTAAAAACCAACCACGTTCATTGTTCATGCGAATGCCCCACAAAAAGTCTACCGTTTCTGGGGAAAAACCTTCAAACATAGCCAAACTCCTTTCTGTTGTCTGTATTTATCATAGCGTTTTTTGTGAAAATTTGCAAGAGCGCAGATGTTTCCCAATGCGGTTGCCTTGACTTTTTTTATCGCTGTAGTATAATGATAAAAGAGTTTATATGCAAGGAGCGATTGTTATGGTACATCGTATGAAAGTGGCAGGCGTGGAAAGAGATCTGCCTATTTGCAAAGTAACAGACGATCTGTATATTGCCGGTTTTGTGGTCTTTGGTGATCAGGAGCTGACCGTGGCTTGCGCCCGTGAACTGCTGAAGGTTGCCCCCGAATATGACTATATCATTACCGCTGAGGCAAAGGGTATTCCTCTGGCTCACGAGATGGCACGTCAGACCAACGCAAGCAAGTACTTCCTGGCTCGTAAAGTGCCCAAGCTGTACATGACCGGTGTGTTTGAGTCTACTGTTAAGTCCATCACCACCGAAAAGGAACAGACCCTATATCTGGACACTGCAGACGCAGAGATGATCAAGGGCAAGAAGATCCTGATCGTGGACGACGTGATCTCCACCGGAGAGAGCCTGCGCGCTCTGGAAGTGTTGGTTGAGAAGGCGGGCGGTATTATTGCCGGTCGTATGGCAGTTTTGGCTGAGGGCGATGCCCAGGGCCGTGCGGATATTATCTATCTGGAGAAGCTGCCCCTGTTCCACCCCGACGGAACGATTATGGAATAAAATTTGCAGCACCGCTTGGGCGGTGCTGTTTTTTTGCAGGGGAGTTTACAGTTGACGAATTATTTGGTATAATAATAAAAATTCTTTTTGGAGATGAGTAACATGGCGTATTTTAACACCCATGTAAATATTGATCTGGATGCCATTACCCAGAACCTGCGTCGCATCGAAACCCATGCCGGTGTGAAGGTCATGGCTGTGGTGAAGGCAGATGCCTACGGACACGGTGCCGTATCTGTTGCAAGACATCTGGAGGGACAGTGCGCATTTTTTGGTGTTGCCAATATGGCGGAGGCACTGGAATTGCGCTATGCAGGGATCCGAACACCGATCCTTATTTTGGGTCGTGTGGATAGCGCAAGCTTTGCGGCTGCGGTGGAGCACGATATCCGTGTGCCTATCTTTATCTATGAAGATGCTGTTTGTTTATCTGCTGAGGCAGTGAAGCAGAACAAAATCGCCCGCATCCATTTTGTGGTGGATACGGGCATGAGCCGTATTGGTTTTCAGGCAACGGAAGAAGCGGCAGATACTTGCGTGAAGATCGCCCAGTTGCCCGGTTTGGAAGTGGAAGGTTTGTTCAGCCACTTTGCTACCGCTGATATGGAAGACCTGACCAAAACCCGGAAGCAGGCAGAATTGTTTGCGGAGTTTGATGGAATGCTGCGTAGTCGTGGTCTTGTAATCGCCCTGCGCCATCTGGATAATTCTGCCGGTACGATCAATTTTGGCAGCCACTATGAAATGGTGCGCGCCGGTATTTGCCTTTACGGCTTGTATCCCAGCGACGAAACCGATAATGAGAAACTGAAGCTGCAGCCGGCAATGACTTGGCACAGTAAGATTATTTACTTAAAATCTCTGGAAGCCGGTCGTGAGATCAGCTACGGCGGTACTTATGTGACTACCAAAGAGACTTTGGTTGCTACCATTCCCGTCGGCTATGCTGACGGATATAGACGCAGCCTTTCCGGTCGCTTCTATGTGTTGATCCGCGGTCAACGGGCGCCCATTTTGGGTCGTGTTTGTATGGATCAGTTCATGGTGGACGTGACCCATATTCCCAATGTACAGATCGGTGACCCGGTAGTGCTGATGGGTACCGACGGAGAGGAACGCATTACTGCTGAGACCCTCTCTGCTGCCGCTGATAGCTTTAACTACGAACAGATTTGCAATATCAGCCGCCGTGTTCCCCGTGTTTACTTGTCCGGTGGAGAGAATTGCGGCAGCGTCAACTATCTGCTGGATAAATAAGAAATTCTTTGACCATAATCTACCCATTAAGGAGGTGCGCCAATGCAAAAGAATTCGTCTCAGGTCGTTGCTGTAGCAGAAATGATTTTAAAGCAAGTGCGCAAAGCCGTGGTAGGTAAAGACGATGTACTTGTATGGGCATTGGCGGCGATCCTTGCGAAGGGACATATTCTGCTGGAGGATATCCCCGGTGTGGGCAAGACCACCATGGCGGTGGCATTTTCTCATGCGCTGGGTCTGTCTTATAACCGTGTCCAGTTTACGCCGGACGTACTTCCTTCTGATGTTACCGGCTACAGTGTGTTAAATCAAAATAGCACCGAAATGGTCTATCGCCCTGGTGCGGTGCTGTGTAATTTGTTTTTGGCTGATGAACTGAATCGTGCTACGTCCCGCACCCAGTCTGCCCTTTTGGAGGCAATGGAGGAAAATCAGGTGACAGTAGACGGTATCAGCCATACCTTGCCGTCTCCTTTTACGGTAATTGCTACCCAGAATCCTGCCGGCGCAGCCGGAACGCAGCTTCTGCCGGATAGCCAGATGGACCGCTTTACTGTGTGTCTGCGTTTGGGTTATCCCGATCCTGAGCATGAGCTGACTATGCTTTTGCAGCGGCAGGGCAGTGATCCTATGCAGCAGATCGAAAGTGTTGTAACAGCTGACCAGTTGGCGCAGCTACAGAATATTGTGGCAGATACCCATGTATCTGAGGCGGTAGCCAAATACGTGGTAGAACTAATCAATGCCACACGCTGTAGTGAGCTGCTTTTGCGTGGTGCAAGTCCCCGTGCCACATTGGCTGTAACGTCCATGGCAAAGGCTGTTGCCCAGCTTAGCGGCAGAGATTATGTGATTCCCAAGGATGTGCAGGAAGTACTGGTTACTACCGTGGCGCACCGGCTGCAGGTATCCCCTAAAGCAGAGAGCGAAGGAAAGGATGCCCGTCAGGTTCTGCAGCTCATTATGGGGCAGATCCGCGCCCCAAAACTGCGCTGATATGCAGTGGCGGTGGATGGCGTACCTAACTGCCGTCGTAGGTAGCGTGGTATTTTATGTATTTTACCAAGAGTGGTTTTCTTGGTTTCTTTTGGTGATTTTATTAATATTGCCCTGGTTTTCTTTACTTTTAAGCCTTCCTGCCATGCTGGCAGTGAAGGCTGATTTGCGTTGTCCGCCAAAATGTCGGCAGGGCATGCCGGTACGGACGCAGTTGCGGACAGAGTGTTTCTTCCCGGTACCGCCTATCCGCTGCAATATTCGTCTGACAAATGGGTTAAACGGCAATCGCTATCTGGGAAAACCCGGAGAACTGATCCCAACGGAGCATTGTGGCTTGTTGGTGATCTCCTATCCGAAAATGTATGTTTACGACTATTTGGGATTGTTCCGTCGGGCGCTGGAGATGTCCGGCGAGCAGAAGATCTATATTACGCCCAAACCGGTGGCATCATCACAGCAACTAAGGCCGGAGGGGGCAACTGCGGCGACTTTGCTGCGACCCAAACCCGGTGGTGGATATTCAGAAATTCATGACCTGCGGCTGTACCGGCCCGGAGACGACCTGCGGCACATCCATTGGAAAATGTCTGCAAAGACCGGGAAAATCATTTACCGTGAGCCTATGGAGCCGGTGCGAAAAGGCTACGTACTGACCCTGACACTAAGCGGCGATGCCGATGTACTGGACCGGAAATTAGGACAGCTTGTGTGGAGTAGTCAGGCGTTGACGGCCAAGGGCATGGAACACGAAGTGCGTTGCATCACCGGTAAGGGCGAAGTATCCTTTGCTGTTCGGGATGCAAACGACTTGGAAAACGGCATCCAGACCTTGCTGGAAGGCCCGGCAGCGCTTCATGAGACGACTGTGCAGGCAGCGGCATCGCTGTGGCAGCACCACATTGGAGGTGACGGCCATGAAGTATGAAAAAACCGCTACCTTTTTCATTGGCAGCATACTGGCGTTTCTTGTCAGCTTTGGCGGCATGGCTTGTTTGGTTACTGCCTTTGATATGTCGGTGAATTTGGGTGTAGTTGCCCTTTGCTGCGCTGCAAGTGCGGTGGCAAGCAGTGCTTGCTATATCCTGCCACTGAGCTTTTTGCCGGTGTCTACCATGGCTCTGGCAGGCGGATTTTTATGGCGGTTGGGAAGCCTGGAGCTGAGTTTCCAATCTCTGCTGTTCCGGTTATCCCGCCAATATCACAATGCCTATGGCTGGGATATTATCCGGCTGAATATGTACACTTCCGACGATATGGAGACGACCCTGTGGCTGGGACTCTGCTTTGTCGGCATGTTTATTGCCACGGTTGTGGCATTGGTAGTCTGCCGGAAAGAGGTCGGATTTCCGGCAATTGTTGTGGGAATTCTTCCGTTGGCAGCTTGTCTTGTTGTAACAGACACGGTGCCGGATTTGATTTGCCTATATTTGCTGCTGTTTGGTTTGCTGTTGTTGCTGCTGACCCAAACCTCCCGCCGGCAGGATGATGCGCAAGGCAATAAACTGGTCTTGATTATGGCGATGCCGTTGGCAGTGGGTCTTTTGGCGCTGTTCTTGGCAGTGCCGCAGGATACCTACGACGGGCAGGACCGGGCGCAGAGCATTGCCGATGCGGTGCTTGGCTCTGATGCGGTGCAGACCATGTCTCATATTGTAAGCGGTAGTACGGAAACGCCCCAGTTCAACAATGATAAGACCGATCTGACCACAGTCGGTGTGCGGTTGGAGTCCCAGGCGGAAATGATGTTGGTTACTGCCGACTATTCCGGCACATTGTATCTGCGTGGCAATGCCATGAATGTTTATGACGGTAGACGGTGGATAAGCCGGGAGACGTTGGCGGATCTGTATTGGCCGGATGTCAATCATTTGGAATCTTTGGGTGAGGTAGAGATCTCAACCCGATATGCCCACAGAATGCTCTACACGCCATACTATACCCGTGGTGTGAATATGGAAGCGATCCCCTTGGGAATCGAAAATACGAAGCGCCTGACCGAGTATTCTTTCTCTGTGGCGGCTGTTCCGAATGAATCGGCTCTGCGGCAAAATAACATGCCGCTGAATTATGAAGAGTATATTGCCCGTACTGATGCGGTGGATCAATGGGCGCTACCCTTGTTAGAGACAATACCCGGGGCAACCACCGGAACGGTGTATGACCGGGCGCAGGCAATTGCCGCCTATGTCCGGGAGAGCGCTGTGTATGATACGCAAACTTACAGAATGCCGACAACCAGAACGGATTTTGCCCGGTGGTTCTTGGAAGAGAGTGAAACCGGCTACTGTGTCCACTTTGCAACGGCTACTACGGTGCTTTTGCAGGCTTCCGGTATTCCGGCGCGCTATGTTACCGGCTATATGATCCCGGTAGAGGCGGATACACCTACCATTGTGCGGCTGAAACACGCCCATGCTTGGACGGAGTTTTTCTTGCCCGGTTTTGGCTGGGTGGTATTGGAATCTACCCCGGCAGTGCTGACAGAGCAGGAGACAGTATCCACACAAGCCACAGAAGAGACTGTGGAATCCTTACCGGTACAACCGCAAAATCCGGTGCAAACGCAACAAACCCCTTGGTGGGCTACGGTACTTTGGATTGCTTGCGGTATTGTGGTGACGGTGCTGGGACTGTGGCTGCAACGGATTGTGCGTTTGCGTATATACCGCCGTCGCCACCGTGGAGAAACACCCAATCAGCAGGCGCTTACGGCATGGCAGCAGGTAACAAAGCTTTCTGCTTGCTTGGGAGAAACCCCGGACCCGGCGCTGTATGAATTGGCGCAAAAGGCAAAATACAGCCAGCATACGTTGCAACCGTCGGAACTGCAGGAATTTGAGGATTATTTGTATGATGCCCGCCAAAAACTGGGGCAGAAGTCCTTGTTCCGTCGCTTTTGGTATCGGGTGATTTTGGTTTTGTATTAAATCACAAAACCATTGGTATTTCCTGCCGGAATTTGTCTAAAAAAATTCTTGCGCATAGAAAAAAATGTATGTATAATGATGCTATCTTTTGAATGATTTATGGAGGGAAACTGTATGTCTGACAATATTCGTCCGGAATCCATGCAGCGCATTACCACCAAAGCTTTGGCAGATGCTTTTATTGCTGAGCAGGTGGAGGCAGTTCGTGCCCAGGTAGGCGATAAGAAAGTTCTGCTGGCCCTTAGCGGCGGCGTAGACTCTTCCGTGGTTGCAGCTTTGCTGATTAAGGCCATTGGCAAGCAGTTGGTCTGCGTACACGTAAACCACGGCTTGATGCGTAAGGGCGAGAGCGAGGACGTGGTTCGCATCTTTGGCGAAGAACTGGATGCCAACCTGATCTATGTAGACGCAACAGACCGTTTCCTGAACCTGCTGGCCGGTGTTTCCGATCCGGAGCGTAAGCGCAAGATTATCGGCGCAGAGTTTATTAATGTCTTTGATGAAGAGGCTGCAAAGCTGGACGGCATTTCCTTCCTGGCGCAGGGCACCATCTATCCCGACATTCTGGAGTCCATCAAGGCAAAAGAAAGCGGCAAGCCTGTCAAGTCCCATCATAATGTGGGCGGCCTGCCTGAGGATATGAAGATGGAGCTGGTAGAGCCGGTTAAGCTGTTGTTTAAGGACGAAGTCCGTGTAGTCGGTGAGGCTTTGGGTCTGCCCCATGCCATGGTCTACCGTCAGCCTTTCCCCGGCCCCGGTCTGGGTGTCCGTTGCCTGGGCGCGATTACCCGTGACAGACTGCATGCACTGCGTGAGGCGGATGCCATTTTGCGTGAGGAGTTTGACAACTGCGGTCTGGCAGAAAAGGTGTGGCAGTACTTTATCGCCATTCCCGATCTGAAATCCGTAGGTGTCCGTGACGAAAAGCGCTATGAGGGTTGGCCTGCCATTATCCGCGCGGTCAATACCACCGATGCCATGTCCGCTACCATTGAGGAGATTCCTTATGCTGTTCTGCATAAGATCACTGCCCGCATTACCGCCGAGGTTGAGGGCATCAACCGTGTGCTGATGGACTTGACGCCTAAGCCTGTAGGCACCATCGAGTGGGAATAAATCAACGAGCGCGGCCGGTGGCAGATGAAGCGAGTTGATTTATTGCGTCGCGGTCTATAAAATCGAGGAAAAGCGAAAGCCCGAAGATTTTATAGGGCACCGCAAGCGGGACCGCAGTTAGACAACCACAATTTTTATGCAATAAAGCCGTTGCTAAGCTAAGCAACGGCTTTTTCTTATTGCATGGCTTGCAGAAATACCTCTCGCCATTCTGCTTTGGATAGCTCACCTGCGTCGGTAACAAGATAAATATCCATATCCCAGGCTCTTTGGATAAGGGCACGATTGGATGCGGCGCTTTTCTGATCTAAGTTGGTAGCGATCAGCATTTTCTTGGCGTAAGGTCCGCCAAAACGGGTGGCAACGGTGTGCAGCTTATAAAGCTCTTCCTCTTCAACCGTTCCGTTTTTGCAGGAGATGAACAGGGGTGTTGCATCGTGTACTGCGATGATGTCGATCTCATTTTCTGTGTCCGGCGTTTTCTCGGCCTGCTTGTGAATAACACCGTCCCAGTCGATCTTAACGCCCATCTGGCAGTCATAAAAATAAGGTACGCCCTCTTTTCGAAGCTCACTAGCTTCCAGCAAGGTCTTGACTTCCAACACGTTGCCGGGTGTTTTTGTGCAGTAACGCAGCAAAGAACTGGTATAGCTATATTCCCAAATTTTATTGCTGATCCGGCCTTTTATAATGCCGCTGTCAAGGAATTGGTTCAGAAGTGCTTGTACCACTTCTTTTTTCTCATCGAAGTTGCGAATTGTGCCGCGAATATAGTCTAGGTGCAAAAAAATCTGGCTATTGGAGTCGGCGCGGCTTTCAAACTCAGTTAGGTATCGAATGGCGTTGTTCCAGTCTTTCGGCTCGTTGGAAACCACATCCCAAAGCTGTTGCAGGTCAGCGGTGGTAACTTTGTCGGAGAATGCAGACTTACTGGGATGCAGCGTGCCGCCGTGCAGTCCAATCATTTCTTTCACGGAGAGGGTGACGGGAGGTTTAGAAAGGCTTTCGTTGGTCAGACAGTCGACGATACAATCATCCAGTTGTTTCCGGACCTGAATTCTCTGACGGTCCTCCGGATCTAATCGGGCAAGCACAGCGCCTACTGCCATAACGGCTAAAGTGTCGCCGCCGGTCAGGTCGATGACCCATTCTTGCTTGTTTTTCAGCAGCGGCAGCAAAAGTTGGCAGATGTCATACACATCTTTGCCGGCAATGTCGCAAGGCTCTACCACTGTTTTCGGTTTGCGGTCATTTAGAAACTCTCGATATTTTTCCAGTTCCGGGTGGATCAAATTGCCGTCGCCAAGCAAAATGAGTTTTTCCGGTTTCAGACGCAGGCAGGCGGTTAGATTGTCAATGTGCGCCTTAGTGAAGCATTCCAATAAGTACATATTTTGCCCTCCTACAAGATTTGACACAATTATACCACAGCCAGGAAAAAGTTGCAAATGCTATAAAAACTGCCCAAGGATTTTCCTTGGGCAGTTTGATTATGCGTTTTCTACAATGCGGTTCATTTCGTCCCACTTATCTTCCATGTCAGCAACCAGCTTGAACTGGGTGCGGCAGCGGTCCAGATTCTGACCTTCTCTGTGGGCGGTGAAGTAGTTATCACCGTCTAAGTAGTCGGTGAGGAAGCGGACGCCCAGCTCCAGGGTGATCAGCTTCGCACCCAGCGGCAGAACCTTGCGCTCCATGGGGGTCATATCGGGGCAGGCAAAGATGTAACCCTTGGTGTAAGTCTCGTACAGTTCCAGGCTCAAAGACACTTTTGTCAGATCCTGCTCGTCTTCAGCGGCAACAGCAGCGCCAAAGCGAATGGAGTCGCCAAAGTCGTAAGCGCTGAGACCGGGCATAACGGTGTCCAGATCCATGACGCACAAAGGCTCACGGGTGGTAGCATCCAGCATGACATTGTTCAGTTTGGTGTCGTTGTGGGTTACACGCAGGGGCAGCTTGCCCTCTTCCAGCATTTTCACCAGTGCGCCGGCTTCTTCCTCTCGTGCCAAAGCAAACTCGATCTCTTCCTTAACAGAAGCTGCTCTGCCCATGGGGTCTTTTGCCAAAGTTTCCTTGAAGATACGGAAACGGTCCGGTGTGTTGTGGAAATTGGGAATGCTCTCGAAAAGGGTCTCTGCAGGGAAATCCTTAAGCTGCTGCTGGAACTGACCGAAGGCAACAGCGCTTTGATAAAAGTCGTTGGGGGTTTCGGCAGCCTGCAGGCAGACACTATTCTCGATGAAATCATACACACGCCAGAAAGAACCATCGGTGTGGTGCAGGTACATCTCGTCATTCTTGGTATGTACCAGGTGCAGAACACGGTTGGGGTTCTCAGCTTTTTTATGCAGATGCTCGGTAACGGCGATTACGTTATCCATCAGCCGAGGAACATTCTTAAAAACATGGTGGTTAATCTTTTGCAGAATGTACCGCTTGGAAGATTCAGTAACCACAAGATAAGTACGGTTAATATGGCCGTGTCCGTGCAATTCACAGCTTACCGGACGGGCGTCAAATTGGAACGCATCCAAAATATCTTTCAATTCTATAAGCACAGAGGGATACCTCCTTGAAAATACAAAATACGTCAAAGGCGCAACGCTTTTATTATACACAAAGTTCTAAAAATGTCAAATTTTATTCTGTATTTTCCCTTCAGCAAGGGAAAAAGTGTATAATTTTTACTTGTTTTTGTTTTTAAGAGACTTGCCTAAACGGGAAAAGTGTAGTAAGATACATCCAAACGATCAGACAATCCCGGAGGATGAGAAATATGAAGAAGCTATTGTGCGTTATTCTGACAATTGGAGTGCTTTTGTCACTGGCTGCTTGCGGAAAGCAGCCTACGGACAAGCCTGCAGGTGAGCCTGTGGAAAATCCCGATATTACCATGGAACAGATCGACTGGACGGTAGAAGAAGGCGAGTGGGAAAAGGACAGATATGTACTGTGCCGGTTCACCAATAAATCCAAATATACGATTACATCGTTTAAGCTGTCTTTTGTGGCTAAGCCTGATTTGACCCAGGATGAATTTGAAAACTTCTATGCGGAGATTCAGGTAAGCCAGGGCTTTGGCGATGAATTTATGCAGAGCTATATAAAAGACAGAGATCAGAAGGGACTGCCTATTACCATGTATGCCCAGGCGGATATCCCCGTAAAAGCCGGTGAAACAGCAGAAGAGATTAAATGTTATTATTTGGGTGGTTTTACCAGCAAAAATCTTATTTTCCAAGAACTTTTTGTTCCGGAAAGCGCAACTTTCTCCTATGAAAAAGGCGGAGAGACTTACACCATCAGCTATGATTTTGAAACCGGAAACTACGTAACTGTAGAAATGCAAGGGGATTAAGCGATGAACAACAAAAAAGCAGCAGTTTTTATCCTGCTGGGACAGTCCAATGCGGTTGGTCACGGTGTTCCTATGGAAGAGGCGGATAAAATCACAGCGCCTATGAAAAACGTGTTCGGCTTGCATCGGCAGAAAAACCAATCCTTCGAAAATACAAAGCTTTGCTGGCAGGGTTATACCAGTGACGGTATGAATTTGGGAGAGGAGCAGGACCATACCTACTCGGTAGCCAATTGCCTGGCAGCCCAGTGGCAGGCGCACATTGACAGCGGCAATCCTGCGAACTTGCCGGATCTGTATATTGTACAGATCGCCATTGGCGCGCAGGGTGTAACGGAGAAATATATGTGGTATCCGGATCGTCCCCAACAGCTGATCCCCGGAAAATTGGGAACAGTAAAGATGTCCCTGTTTTCTTTCACCGAGCATGTTTTTTCCTTGCTGGATGAAAGCTTCCGGGAAATGGGCAAGGATTACGAGATTATCGGTCTGCACTGGCGCGGCGGCGAGAACGATGCCACGGTATCTTCCCAATTGCTGACAAGCACGGTAACGGGTATTTATGAAAGAATCTTTGATGCTTTTATCGGTACATTGGGACAAGTTCCCATTATATTGCATTGGCTGGCATGCCCGGACCGAATGAACAAGCTGGATCCTACCGGACAGTTCCTGCAAAGCATGCACTATATTAACGAGGTGTTCCAGCATTTGGAGCAAAAGTACCCCAATGTAACGATCTTTGATGTACGCAATGCCCCGGATTTTGTTTCTGACGTGCCGGGAAATGGACTGTTTATCAAGGATATGGTGCATTTTACACCGTCGGTCAACAAGTGGGTTGCCGGGGAGATTTTAAAGGACTATATAGAGAAATAAAAAAGTTCTGTGGAGTAATCCACAGAACTTTTTTATTTATTCACCAGATGTTCCTGCGCCTGATGGGCGGCAACCGCACCGTCGGCCACTGCGGTTACGATCTGGCGGACCGGTTTGGTGCGCACATCGCCAACCGCAAATACGCCGGGCAGATTGGTTTTGGTGGATTCGTCGGCGATAATATAGCCGGCAGGATCCAAAGATAATTGTTCTTTCACCAAAGCGGTGGCAGGCACACGGCCGATGCTGATAAACACACCGTCCACGCAGATCTGGGAGATGGCACCGGTTTGCAGGTTGCGGATTTGCAGGCCGGAAAGCTTTTCAGTTTGCAGCAGCTTGTCCACCTGACTGTTCCAAATAAATTCCACATTGGGGGCGCTCAGCAGCGGTTCGTGATATACCTTGTCTGCCCGGAGAGAATCCCGCCGATGGATCACAATGACTTTCTCGGCGATCCGGCTCAGAAGCAGGGCATCCGCTACGGCAGAATTGCCGCCGCCAACAACTGCCACCGTTTTGCCTTTGTAGAACATTCCGTCGCAGGCGGCGCAGTAGTTAACGCCTTTGCCGATCAACTGCTTTTCGTCTTCCAGTCCCAATTTCTTGGGGTTGGCGCCGGTGGCAATGATCACATTTCTTCCCAGAAACGTTCCTTCGCTGGTTTCGATTTGCTTCAGGTCTCCATCGAGTTTTACGGAAAATACTTCAGCCAGTTCTGTTTGCGCGCCGAACTGCTCCGCTTGCTTTTGCATATTTTCGCCCAACAGGAATCCATCAATGCCGTCTACAAAGCCGGGGTAATTGTCCACTTGGGAGGTTAGTGCCATCTGACCGCCGGCGGACAATTTTTCCAGCACGATTACAGACAATCCGGCTCTTGCTGCGTATAGGGCAGCGGTGTATCCACCGGGGCCACCGCCGATTACGATCAAGTCATAAACCTTGCCCATAGGACTGCCTCACTTTCCGAGAGATTCCTGGATAAATGCGTCGATCGCAGCCTTGGATTCCGGAGCAACAACGGAGGCGACCGCCTTGCCGTCTTTGTACAGCACCAGCGTGGGGATCACTTCAATCTGCTCGTTGTGGGCAAGCTGGGGATCGTCATCAATGTTTACTTTTGCAACGATCAATTGATTTGCGTATTGCTCTGCCACTTTCTCGTAGGCAGGGTCAATGCGCCGGCAGTAGCTGCACCAAGGTGCCCAGTAGTCTACCAGTAGGATTTTACCTTCGTTCAGGATCTGGTGGAATTCGTTATGATTAATATTTCTGGCTGCCATTTTGGTCAGCTCCTTTCTTTTTTTCTTTAGTATACCCGGAAAGCTTTTGTTTTTCTGTGACTTTCTCACCAAATATGGGGTATGTACATTTTTTGTATTTATGCTATAATGCAAGAGAAGAATAATAGGAAAGGCGGTGCAGACATGGAATTTGCGGAATATTTGCCTTTTTGGAAGAAATTGACATCTGAGCAGCAAGAGCGGATCGCTTCGGTGGTTGAGTACCGGGAAGTGAAAAAAGGAACCCATATCCATGACAGCAGCGCAGAATGCTTGGGACTGGTAGCCGTTCGCAACGGCCAGCTTCGCACCTATATTCTGTCGGAAGAAGGTCGGGAGATTACCCTTAGCCGTTTGTTTGCTTATGATGTAAGCTTGCTCAGTGCATCCTGCGTTATGCCGGATATGCAGCTGAATGTGATGATCGAAGCGGAAAAAGACACGCAGTTTTGGAGCATTCCTGCCTGCCTGTTTAAGAATCTTATGGATGAATCCCTGGCGGTGTCAACATATTCGCAAAATTTGCTTAGCGGGAATTTTTCAGAACTAATGTGGCTGATGGAACAGATCATGTGGAAAAGCTTTGACAAGCGATTGGCGGCATTTTTGCTGGAGGAGATCCGGGTGGAAGAAAATCGTGTGCTGCAGGTTACCCATGAGAAGATCGCCAATCACATGGGTACAGCCAGAGAAGTTGTGACCCGCATGCTGCGCTATTTCCAGAGCGAGGGTATGGTAAAGCTGACCCGGGGCGCAATTGAAATTACCGATGAAGAGAAACTGCAACAATTGGCAGATACATAATAAGGAGAAGCAATATGAAGAAAAAACTGTGTAAGCTGTTAAGTATATGTTTGGTGCTGGTTTTGCTTGCCGGTTGTGGCGGGCAGAATGATGGCGGCAACACAGATACAGTGCCCACTACAGAGCCGAGCGTGGCGGATACAACTTCAGAAACCCAGCCTACTGAGGGACAGACGGAACCCTCTACTGAGGCCACAGAACCTACGGAAATTCCTGATATTACCGTAGCAGAAACACCGTTTTCCTTGGGAACGGTCAAGGATGGTGTGTACGCTAGCACTTATTTAGGGGTCGGCTGTAAACTGGACAGCAACTGGCAGTTCTACAGCGCGCAGCAGTTGCAGGCACTGCCTGAGAATGCGCAGGACGAGAATGTTTTGAGCCAGTATGCTGCGATTACGGATATGATGGCGGAAAATGCTACAGAAATGAAATCCCTGAACGTGCAGTACACCAGACTTACAATGGCCGAGCGCATAGCGTATGCCTATATGGATGACGATACGCTGTTGGACGATATGCTGCAAAATCAGATGGACTTGCTGATCAGCAGTTACACAGATGCCGGTTATCAGGTTAAGGCGCTGGAGAAAAAGAATGTTACATTCTTGGGCGAGCAGCGGGTGGCGCTGTATACAGAGGCAACTACCCAGGGAACAACGGTGTATATTTTGCAGATTTTTGACTACGCGCTGGGGCAGTTTGGTGCAACCATCACCTTTAAAAGCTTTGGCGAAAATAAGACCGAAGAGATGCTGCCGGTATTCTATAAACAATAAAAATAAAATGCCTTGGGTGGTTTCACCCAAGGCGTTTTTGTTTTTAACTTCTTGCCATGCCGTCCACACTCAGGACTACGCCGGTGATATAGGAGGCTTCCTCAGAAGCTAGGAACACAAAGGCATTGGCGATGTCCTCCGGTTGTCCTAACCTGCGCAGGGGGATCTGCTGGATCATGGGCTCAATTACTTCTTTCGGTACGGCGCGCATCATGTCGGTTTCCGTGATGCCGGGAGCCACAGCGTTGACCCGGATACCTTTAGGACCTAATTCTCTTGCCAGAGATAAGGTCAGTCCGTTAACGGCAAATTTGGATGCCGGGTAGGCAAAGCCGCTGGGTTGACCGTAAATGCTCACCATGGACGAGGTGGAAAGGATCACGCCGGAGCCTTGCTCTGTCATGATTTCTGCTGCGATTCGGGTGGTATTGAACACACCTTTTACATTCAGATCCATGACTTTATCAAAGGTTTCTTCCGTGTATTGCAGCAAAGGCGTGCTTTCGGAGATGCCGGCATTGTTTACCAAAATATCTATCCGACCAAAGCGCTCCTTGATTTGTGTAAAGGCTTCCCGGACGGAGTCCAGACTGGTAAGATCCGGGGCAATGCCTGCAACCCGATCTGCCGGGAACTGCGCTTGTAGTTTGGTGACAGCCTTTTCAGCGGTTGCCGGAGAGCTGGCAGCAATGATAACGGCAGCGCCTTCTTTTAAAAATGCTTCTGCGGTGGCATAGCCAATACCGCGGCTGCCGCCGGTGATGATCGCAACTTTATCTTTTAATCTCATATTGGATACCTCCTTGTTTTGTAGCTTTAATATAGTATAAGTTTTTGCGGTCTTCTGTGATTTAATCACAAAAAAATCCCTCTGTCTGTCAGACAGAGGGATTAAACATTAATTTAAGGGATATAGTTCGGGGAACAGTACGTGCCACATGAGGGCAACCACATCCTCATTCGTGAGCGCCCCGTCTTTGTTCAGATCAGTATCTGCAGTCAGAGGGTACAGTTCGGGGAACAGAACGTGCCACATAAGAGCAACCACGTCGTCGTTGGTGAGATTGTCGTCACCATCCATATCGCCGGGGAGCGCCGAGGGAACCGATGAGGCAGTATTTTCAATAGTGAAATACTCCTTGCAACCTGCATAAGTAACAGTCAGTACCTGCTTGCCGGAAACACTGGGGTCATAACCGGAGATCATATCGGCGGTGATGGCGAGCTGCTTTGTGGAGGAATCGTCGTAATGGACAGTCAACATACCGCCGGACAGATCCAAAACCTCTCCCGCATAAGAAAGCTTGTTGGGCAGAGAGGTAAACGTCAGCGCTACAGGGGCAGGCTGGGTGCTGCTGGTGGTGATATACAGTATCACTTCGCGATAACTCATAGTGCTGTAACCGTAGGAGCCGCCATTGAGTCCCAATCGGGATAGAATAGTACGAATGTTGCTTCGCCATGCATCAATAAACTGGTCGAAGTCTCCGTTGAGTAAAATACGTGCGTGTAGATTGTTTTCCTGCAGCTCGGTAACCACAGTATCCAGGTCAAACTGGGAGAGAATCGCGCCTTCTTTAACAAAGTAGTTAGCACTTGTTGCGGTGCAGTCAGGCAAGTTCTCGGCGTAGAAGGGATCCATAGCGTGGTCTTCCAGAATTTGCTCTGTGGTTACATTCAGGTAGCAATAGAAGATCTCGCCCAAATTGCCTTGGTCATCCCAAGTCAAATCGGTGTGATACCAATTGCCGTCCAAACAGACCAGCGTCCAGGCGTGTCCAACGGAGTAGGAGGAGCCAGGGGTAATGCTGTCACCAACAATGTACCAGGCAGGAATGCCGGCACGCTGCATCAGGTACTGATAGGCTCTTGCATAACCTGCGCAGACTGCCTGCCGTTCCGCCAAAGCGCCGTAGATCGTCTGATCGTTTTCAGAGGACTGATACGACATAAAGGCTGCAAGACGGTTGTGGAGCAGTTTGGAAATCTCGTAATCAGACTTATCCTCCAAGCCGGTCAGCAGAAGCGTTGCGGCAGACTCTACAGCAGCTTTTGCGGATTCCAGCGACTGGCCGGTTATAGAATATATGGGTTTTACATAGCGCACTACGCCGCCGGGAAGTGTTCCTACGCTATACCGGCTGAACCAAAAGAATTCCGGGTAGTCGCTGCGGATCGCTTCGATTACTGTGCTGATTTCGGTGTTGACAATTCGGTGGCTGTCGTCAAAGTCGACCTGCTTTTCGCAGTTGGCAATGGCGTTTACCAGCGAGTCATAGGCAAATAGCAGATTGCTGGCGTTGCTCATGTTCTGCAGAATCTGTCTACCATACCGTAAAGGTTCGGCAGGGGAAGCTTCTGTAGCGTTTGCAGTCGGTGCCAGTTGCGGCACAATGCACAGCAGCAAAGCAACTGCTACAAAAAATGCCAGAATGCGTTTTTTCACAATACCACTTCCTTAGAGGTTGATGATTATAGAGGATACTGCTCGGGGAACAGTACGTGCCACATCAAATACACCACGTCATCGTTGTTGATTGTGTTGTCGCCGTTGATATCACAATTTGCGTTGACGGGATACTGTTCAGGGAACAGAACGTGCCACATCAGGAATACCACGTCGTCGTTGTTGGTTGCGGTATCGCCGGTGATGTCGCCGAGGTTTTCGTCAGAGGGCAGGGTGCTGGACGTGTAGAAACGAGCAGGGAACTGCGTTTTGTCCACATTGCCGGCATTGCTGCCGGTGATATAAGAGGTGTTAGACACGCTGAAGGTCTTGAAGGTGCTATAAGTGCCTAAGTAGTAGGCGTTGTCAGCATCTGCTCTGTAAATCAGCGTGTTGGCGGTGGTGTCGTAAGTGAAGTATTCGGAGGGTGTCTGTGTTACAAACGCCAGACTGCCTTTGCCCTTGCCGGCAGCGCCGTCCTCACGCTCGTATACACGAATATATGTTTTTACGCCGCTGTTATAGAAGTACAGCCGGTAACCGCCGGTTACGCCGGAGACAGCTTCCAGATACACATCCACGGCATCTGCGGTGTCGGTGCAGGTGGCAAGACGGTAGGAAACGCTTGCAGATTCGGTTTTGCCGTTAAAGTACAAAGTGGAGCTCAGGCTAATCTGATGCATGCCCAGCTTGTAAGCAGTATCTGCAACGGGATTTTTGACAATGGAAGGTTCATCGCTGGGAGGTGTGGGGACATCTGTGCCGGCATCGACCCAGCTATCCAAGGTGCAACCCTGGGCAAACTCGACCTCGGTATCGCCGGAGGTGTGCTGGTAGTTGGTGATGTTACCGGTAACGGTGATGATATCACCGATGCCGATCTTGTCGGCTCCGTTGCCCTTCAGACGGAAGCACTTGATGGGCAGGTCCTCACAGTCCTCTACTACCATGACAACGGTAACGTTCTGATACTGTGTACTGTAAGCCTCGCTGATCTTGGTAATGGAACCGGTCAAGGTTGCTTCGTAGGGCAGGTATTCACCGGCGCCAAGTGCATAGGCTTCCTCCAAAATTTCTCTGGGATCGGTGGGTGCGGGAGGTGTGGTAGGAGTAGGAGGAACGATGCCGTCGCCGTTGGTGGGGGACATCATATTCTCAGGAACTTCCTCGTTAAACAGCAGGAAGGCCAGTTCGGGGTAATCAACGTAGATATTACGAGTGCCGGTAATGGACTCAACGGAATCGTTTCTGCCCATTTCCCATGTGTCTACGGGATCTTCTGCCATCCACTTGAGCAGGATCTCTTTACTCTCGATAACGCCGGAAGAACCCCACATATTCTGGGTACCCCAACGGGTGTAGACATACAGCATGATACGGGCAACGTCACCGTGAAGGTTGTACTTGCCGCCGGAGGCATCGTTGGGATCGTAGAAATTAGCACTTTCGCCGTAAGCGGTATTACTGCGGCTGCCGTTTTCGCTTTTTGCGGTGGGACGCAACATCATAATGTCGTTTTCACCGTTCCCGTTTGCATCACCCTTGCTGTTGGGCCAGGTGTGCTCCCGGTTCCAGGTAGCGCCGCTATCCCATTCCGGACCGATCAGTATGCCGGAATAGAAAGAGGAAATCCGGAAATTTGCGCCGTTGCCGTTATCCTGACAATCGGTGTAGGCAAACAAAGGTCTGGTGTCGGCATAGCTAGTCTCTCTTTTTTGGTTCTCGGTTACCAGCTCCTTCAGCGCTTTGTACAGTGCGCTGCTGGGAACAGAGGACGTGTTGGAAGAACCGGATAGCTTTGCCAGATCTTCGTAAGTAATATTGTTATTATTATAAAACTTTTCTGCGTTGGGGGACAGGAATGTGGCGGTAGTGCCTCGAGTACCCCAGTTTTTAATGACGTTCTTGTACTTGCTGCTGGGATTGCCGGTAACGTAGTTAACTGTGGCAGCAGAAGCATTGAAGCTGATGCCGGACAGCAAACCGATACACAAAGCAAGCACAAGTACAAAGGATAAGATGCGCTTATTCATATCTGTTTCTCCTTTTTTGAAGACTCCGAAGAGCCGATAATCATACATTATAATACTACCATAGAAAACCGGATTTTGCAACATACGGAAATTGTGGCAAAAAATCAGCAGACACGAGGAACGTGTCTGCTGATATCTATTTGAGATAGAAATTTATTCTTCTACGCTGGGTTCAGGAATATGCTCAGTATTCTCGGGAATGGTTTCTTCTGTAGCAACAGGCTGTGTGACAACCTCCTCAGGTGCTTCGAAAGGTTCGGTTTCCTCGTCTTCGGGGAGGGCGCCCTCAATGGTGCCTTCATAGACATAACCGGTTGCTGCATCTACCAGATAATCGCCGATCATGGTTCCGGCTTCCACCTGGAAAGCGTAGACACCATCAACGATCTCTTCGTTGCTGACAATCAGTTCGAAATTCTCAACATGCAGTGCATTCTCCAGCAACTCGTATGCTTTCTTGGCGGAGATGTTGCCTTCTGCATCCAATTCAGCTTCGGTGATAACGGTGACACTGACAGCAATTTCTGTAGCTTCTTGAGCAGCAGCGGCCAGATCGTTCAGGAAAGTCTCGCTGGGCAGCTTTGCACCGGGCAGCTGCTTGATCACGATGTGATTGAATTCGCTATTGAGAAGTTCGATGTTGCAGCTGATCTCGACCAGTTCTTTGACAACTTCAGCGCAGGGAGTGCCCAAATAGCCGGCGTAGTCAGCCAGAATTTCATGACCGTCCTGATCCACTTCCTGCACGTTCACAACGCGGCCTTCTTTGTCAAAGGAGATATTCACACAAGCGTTGACATTGAGCAGGATGGTGCCGTAGACTTCAGCTGCAGTATAGTTGTTATTAGGGGTGGTTGCATTGGTGTTGCCGTCTTTGTTACAGCCGGCAAAAACGCCCAACAGCAGAACGCTGCACATAACCAGCGCCAGAATTTTTGTGATGTATTTGTTCATGTTTTTACTCCTTTTATGTTGCATAAGGGGTTCGCGAAAAAATTATATCACATATATTTGTAATGTACAACTTTTATTTTACAGCTGGATACCCTCTGCTTTGCATAGGAAGATCTTAGTGTCATAGGCGGGGTCGTCAACCAAAGAAATGGAAGCGATAGGCTTCTTCTCCTTGAGAATATACTCGAAGCGGAATACCGTAACAGGCTGGCCGTCGGCGGTGCGGGAGAAAATGCCATCGCTGTAGTAGGTGCCGATATAACCGGTGTGGCGATACAGTCTGTGAGGAACGGGTTGGTTCTGTCTCCGGTTCCAGTAGCCGATATTGCCGCAAGAAGTGATCTCTATTTCCTCAGTAGTGCCGTCGGTATACGTGATGATATAACGACCGGCGATTTGGTGTCTGGTCCAGGGCTCACGGGTGATTTTGCGCAGCTGGGTGTGGTAGAATACCAAGCTGTCAAAACTGTCGTTAACGGCAAACTCTGTGGTCTGGGAGGTTGTCAGCGCCGGAGGGAAGTTAATAGAATTTTCAATGAGTGTCTTTGCAGTGGCGCCGGGGAGAGCGGAGGGGGTCTTTACATTCCGCAGTTCCTCACGCAAGGTATTCAAACGGTTAGCGACCATGCGCTCATAGCACAGGAAATACTTCTTCTCATAGCTTTCTGCCCAGAACATTTGCGCAGTCATCAAGAAGTCAAACAATTTGCCCTCTCGTTGCATTTCAAGTTCAGAGGTGGCGGTCCATGCGGAGATCTGTCCGCCCCAAATGCCATCTTTGCGGATACGGCTTTCGTATCTGGGGAAGTGGCTGGAGTAGACGTTACCGAAAATCACGTTAAAGCCTTTGCTCAGCAGATTATCCTCGATGTCCTTATCTAAATGGAAGTACCAGATAAAGTCCAGCATGACGATGTCCTTGGGGATCATGTCAATGGCGGGCGGCGTTTGATATTTGGTAACCGGCTGGATCATATCTGCCCACATCATCATTTTCAGACCTTTTTCTGCCAGATGGTCATGAATCTTGATTACGTCACCGGCAAACAGCTCTGCAGGGGTCTTGTCCTTACATAGCGGGCATACACCGATGTTCTTGACTTCGTCATGACCCATGTGGACATATTCCTTAGGCTGGAATACTTCGATGACCTCATCAAGAATGTCGAAAAGGATCTCGTATGTGCGAGGATTGGAGGGACAGTAGTCGTGCTTGTAATAATCGGAGGGCAATGTGTCCTCTTCACGGGTGTCTACTACATCGTCGTGCTCCTTGGCGGCAACTTCGGCGATTTCCGGATAGGCATGGGTTAGGTATTGCACATGGGCAAGGCTCTGTACCTCGGGGATGATTTCGATGCCGAAACTGCGGATATAGGCAAGATACTCTTTTAACAGTTCTTTGGAAATAGGTTTGCCCTCAGCGATACCCATGTGGGGGAAATAGGGGCACTTGCCTTGTCTGCTCAAAGCGACGGCTTCTTCATAGGCTTGCCAGATCTTGGGGTGGGATTCATACTGCAAACCGCCGGAGACCTGCATGATTATGGTATTATATCCCATGGGAGAAATCACATATTTGATCAGCCGTTTGGCGTAATCCATGTTGGCTGCCGAAGGAATAAACAAATGCACGCCACGGAAAGGCATCATAGGTGCGTCGCTGATGTTGGCGGTATGTACATAGCCGTCGATGATCAGCTTGATAAAGGTTTCCGCACCGCAGACAAAGCCGCGCAGATTAGATGCGCGCAGGGTGGTTTTTTCTGCAGTTACGGACAATTCATAGCCGTCGGTGGCAATTGCTTTGTCGAGAATAAAGCAGATATCCCCGTCGGCAGCTTCCTGCAATTGTATGCCGGTCTTTTCAAAGAATTTCTCTGCCAGCAGTTTGCCGGCGCCGATGCCTTCGGGGCAGTCAGCACAGTAAGTAGCAAAATGGGCGGCAGGCAGCTTGTCCTCGCCCAAGGTTACGGCATTGGGGGTGGGGAATAGGTCAACACCGTCTTCCAGTGCGCCGTAGATATCTACTGCGGGCAGATCAATGTTAGCAAAATTGGATTCCAATACAATGGTGAAATGATCCAGCAATTCGCCGGCCTCTAGGGTTACTTCCGACTGCATAATGGATTCACCGGTCTGCGCTGCGTAGCGATAAAGTATCTGGTTGTCCTTGCGCAGAGATACAGCATCCAGTGCAACTTTCTCGCCCAGTTGCAGACATACCCGATCCACAAAGCAGGTGGTGGGAAGCGTAATGTGAAGCGCTACTGCCCGGTCATAGATACTCTGCCACTTAATGAGGAAAGGCTCACCCTTGAGGGGATTGCCGTTTGTTTCAATAGCAGGAACAAGGTGGCTATCTGCATAAGTAACCTGCATCTCAATGCCATCTAAAAGATGGTTTAGTCTACCTAATTTCATACTGTTCCCTCCAGAAAAATATAGTTACCAATAGGATATCAAAAAACCTCTTCAGTGTCAAACTTTTCGGCATGAATATTTCTACTTGAATATTTGCAAATTGTTTGCTATAATGTAACGAAAAGTAACAAAAATAAAATGGCATAGGAGGTCCTGTTATGCGAAAGTGGATATGCGCGGCACTTGCTTTGGTGCTTGCGCTGGGCATGGTTTTTAACTTTGCTCAGCCGGTTAGCGCAGCCGATCCCATGACTGTTTCCGACGACTTTATTGAGGTACTTAAGAAAATGGAAGGCTTCCGTCCCTACCCTTATTGGGACTACGCCCAGTACTCTATTGGCTATGGCACCCGTTGCCCGGATGGTATGTTGTCTTACTACCAAGCCAATGGTATTTCGGTAGAGGCGGCAGTTGAGTTGTTACATAAGGAGCTGAAAAGCTTTGAGCGTTCTGTAAACAACTTTGCTTCGAAACACGGCTTGGAGTTTTCTCAGCATCAGTTCGATGCACTGGTCAGTATTTCTTACAACTGCGGCGCTGGCTGGATGGGTGAGACTACCGGTTATCTTTACAACGCAATCAAGAGCGGCTATACCGGCACCAAGCTGATTTACGCTATGGGTCTTTACAGCTCCGCCGGCGGCAGCTACATTTTGATGCCCCGCCGTCTGTGCGAGGCCAATATGTACTTGAACGGTGTCTACCGCGCCTACAACTCCGGTGACGATGCAATCCCCGAGACCTACAAGTGGGTTAGACTGGATGGCGGCGCTGCCGAGGTCAGATATAAGGTCTGCGCTTATGATGCTGCTGAAAATAAGCCGGTAGACGTTATCTTCAAGAAGATCCCCACCGGTGTTGACAGCAACGGCAATCCTTTCGTTTACGAACTGGAAGGCTGGTACACAGCTTCCGGCAGACGTATCGATGCGCTGGATATGTCTCTGTCTGACGGTGAAACATTGTATGCAAAGTGGAAGAGTCCCGACGATGTAACTTCCGACCCTCCTGAGGGTGAAGAAGTAGAGATCGAAGTTACAGTTACAGCAGACAAAGTGAATGTCCGTAAAGGCCCCGGTACAGACTACGATATTGTCGGTTCTGTTTCCTCCGGCGAAAAGCTTGTGATTACTGCTCTTTACGAGGTTGGCGACTATACCTGGGGCAAATTTGAAATGGGTTGGTTGCGACTGGACTTTACCGATTATCAGTCTGAAGAGCCTGCACCCAGCACCTTCCCCAAGAAGGGTACGGTCAATACCAACAACGTTAACTACCGCACCAAACCCGAAACCGGCGAAAGCACCCTGGTAGGCCAGAAGAACAAGGGCGACCGGGTGACCATCGTAGAAGAGTGGTACAGCGGTTCCATGTGGTGGGGCAAAATGGATGACGGCTACTGGATCGCTTTGCAGTACGTCACCTATGATGACTCTGCAAATCCCTTTGTAACCGGCATTGAAATGTGGACGCTTCCTGAGAAGACCACCTACTTTGTGGGTGAAAAACTGGAAACTACCGGCGGTGTGGTGAAAGTAAACTACAGCAACGGTACCGCAGATGCAATCAGCCTGACGCCTATGATGGTGTCCGGTTTCAGCAGCGAAGCTGCCGGCACGATTGAGCTTCTGGTCACTTACAACGAAGAGACCACTACCTTTACCGTTACCATTGTCGATCCCATTGCCCCCGGTGATATCAATCAGGACGGCGATGTAAACAACGACGATGTAATTTACCTGATGTGGCACGGTCTGTTCCCCGAACAGTATCCGTTGGAGGTCGCTGCAGACTTTGATGGAGACGGCGAGATCAACAACAATGATGTTGTCTACTTGATGTGGCACGTTCTGTTCCCCGAGGATTACCCGCTCGAATAAACGTAACTGCCCGGAGTTTTTACTCCGGGCAGTCTTTGTTAAAGGAAATTTAAGAAACCCACCTCTTTTTTCTTAAAGCTCTGTTTGTTATAATGGAGGCATAGAGAAAAGGGGTGGATTTGTTATGTACAACATTCTGATCTGTGATGACCAGCCGGATATTGTTAATGCTCTGAAGATTTATTTGGCACCGGAGGGATACACGATTTATGAGGCATATAACGGCATGGAGGCGGTGCTTTTGGTCAATCAGCAGGATATTCATTTGGTGCTGATGGACGTTATGATGCCAAATATGGATGGGATCACCGCGACAGCGAAGATTCGGGAGTTTTCCAATGTTCCCATTATTCTGCTCACTGCTAAATCGGAGACCGAGGATATGGTGCTGGGGCTGAATGTGGGTGCTGACGATTATATTACCAAACCGTTTGTGCCGGTTGAGGTGCTGGCGCGGGTGCGCAGTCAGTTGCGACGATATGCCAAACTAGGCAGCCGCCCGGAGACGGAAGATGCCGTTACTGTTGGCGCGATCACTATGATCGATAGCCAAAAGACCGTAACGGTGGACGGTGATCCCGTCGCACTAACCCCCATAGAGTACAGCATTTTAAAACTGTTGATGACCCAACCTGGAAAGGTCTATTCCACCAAAGCGCTGTATGAAGAAGTGTGGCAGGAGGCTGCCATGGGCAGTGAAGGTGCGGTGGCGGTGCATATCCGACATTTGCGGGAGAAAATTGAGATCGATCCGTCCAACCCCCGGTATTTAAAGGTAGTCTGGGGGCAGGGATACAAAATAGAGGGAGGCAGACAATGAAACACAGTGTTGTTTTAAAGTTTGTTGCCATTTTGCTGGCAGCCTGCGCACTGACGGTAACCATCGGCAGCGCTTTGGGGGTGTTTCTGCTTGCAGAGCAGGGCCTTTATACCAAGTCTTATCAAGAATGGCAGGAAAATCACTATCAAAATTTGGCGCACGGATTGGGCAGCGCTATGGCGGAAAGCTATGCTGCCCGGAGCTTAAGTAACTTTAATCAGGAAGAGCTGCGTTATATCAGTTGGGGCAACACCCCGGAGACAATCGGATCCTGGTGGGCCGTAGAGGACAGCAACTGGTGCTATCGGATAGAAAACGGGAATGGTTTGGTGTTGGAGAGCAGCTATACCGCTGCCTTTGCCGATGCCAAAAGTTTTACCATGCAAATGTCTGTTAGCTATCCCACAAAGGTGGCAAATTATGCGCCTTGGGATAACAATGTGGTCTATTATACAGATGACAGCAGTGAGCAAAAGATTTTGTATATTCAGTATGTGCAAAGTCCGGAATATAAGGTAACGGTGTGGCTGACACCGGAGAGCATCAGTCAGGTTGCAGGCAACCGCATAGAAGTGTATGAAATGCTTCAATATTTCCGGTATCATTTTATTGCCGGCTTGGCCGGCGGAATTTTGCTGGCGGCAGTGTTTTTGGTGTATTTGTGCTGCGCTGCAGGTAAACGCCGTAGTGAAGATACGCCGGAGCCCGGCGGATTGAACCGCCTTCCTTTGGATATCTATGCCGCCATTACCACGGCGGTCTGCCTGATTGTGGCGGGACTTACAGTGGAGATCGTGGAAGCGTTTTTGTTCTACGGCAGCGGCATAAATGTGGGTTGGTTGGCGATTGGTATTTTGCTGGTGCTGGTAGCTTCGGTATTCCTGACAGGATTTCTGTTCGCACTGGCCTCCCAATGTAAAATGGGTGGATTTTACCCATGGAAACACAGTTTGATCGGCTTTGTTTTTGGGAAATTATGGAAAGGGCTTTGCTGCGTTGGTAGATGGCTGCGTAAGCTGTTTGGACTTTTGCCTCTGATGTGGCGGTATCTGCTGATTGGATTGGCAATGGGGGTTGTTCCTCTGTGGTTTTTCTACTTAGCTGCGGTAGGAGAGTCCTATTGGGTGGGATTTTTGTTCTTGTCCTGCCTTTGTGATCTGATTATCATTGGCTACGGAGCGTATGCTTACGGTACGGTGCTGCAGGGCGCACGGAAAATGGCGGCAGGTGAGCTGTATATCAAGGTCGATACCCGGTACTTGCTGGGGAAATATAAAACCTGCGCCGAAAGCCTCAATGCACTGGCTGATGTGATTGCGGTTGCCGCTAAAAATCAAATGAAGTCTGAGCGCATGAAAACGGAACTGATTACCAACGTGTCCCATGACATCAAGACTCCGTTGACATCTATTATCAATTATGTGGATCTGCTGCAAAAGGCGGAAACGCCGGAACAGACCCAGCAGTATTTGCAGGTGTTGGATCGGCAATCCCAGAGAATGAAGAAGTTGGTTGACGACTTGATGGAAATGAGCAAGGCAAGCTCCGGAAACCTGAGTGTGGAAATTACCTGCGTGGATGTAGCAGAGGCTGTCAATCAGGCGTTGGGTGAATTTGCTGATAAGCTGACAGCTAAGGATTTGAATGTAGTGTTTTCCCCGCCGGACAATGGAGTTGCTGTTTTGGCAGACGGGCGGCTGATGTGGCGGGTTCTGAGCAACCTTTTGAGTAACATTGTTAAGTATGCGCTGCCCGGCACACGGGTCTATGTAGATTTGGTGCAGCAAAACGGCGTGGTGCAGATTTCCCTGAAGAATATTTCCAAAGAGTCGCTGAATGTATCGGCTGAAGAACTGACCGAGCGGTTTGTACGCGGTGATGCATCCCGAAATACGGACGGCAGCGGCTTAGGTCTGAATATTGCAAAAAGCCTCATGGAATTACAAAAGGGTCGGCTGGAACTGTTGGTAGATGGCGATTTGTTCAAGGTAACGCTGACTTTCCCTGCCGGCTGAAGCCCAATTGTATAAAAACACCCCGGAGAAATCTCCGGGGTGTTGTCGCATATCAGGGTCGCGGCTTTTTTGCTGCAAATTGGGTTGGGGTTTGTCCTGTATACTTTTTGAAGGCGGTGCGGAAATACTTTACATCGGAAAAACCGGAAAGGGTAGCGGCTTGGGTTACGGTGTAGTAGCCGGAGGAAAGCAGATTTTTGGCATACTGAAATCGCAACTGCAAAATGGTCTGCAAGGGCGATTGTCCGGCAAAACTGTGATATACTCTGCGGAAATATACTTCGCTGACAAAGCAGGCATTTGCCAGCTGCGCCACAGTCAACCGGGGATCACGAAAGCTTTTATGCAGCAGCTCCACTCCCGGCAAAATGGTGGCGGGGACGGTTGGCACCGACGCTTTGTTTTTTCTTTCTAAAGCATCAAAAATCGCATATAAGAGAGACATACAGCGGTTGTAGGCGGAAGTGCCGCCCTCTTCCCAAATCTCCAGCAGGTTTCGAAAAAGGGGCTCCAGGTCAACGGCGTCGGTTTCGATCTGAAGGCTTTTCCCAATATGGCTGTTGCTATCGAGATGCACTACGATGATTTCCTCCGGCGCAGGGTTGATATGCCGATAATCACACCCGGCGGGGATATATGTAATTGCTCCGGTACCGGCAGACAGCTGCTGCCCTTGGGCATGAAATGTGCTGCAGCCCTTTATCCGATAGGAAATGGCTGTATGGGTCCGGTGGGATTCGAAAATATCCCGTTTTTCCCGCTGCACATAAAAAACACCAAGGATCTTGAATGTGCAGTTGGGATCGTTATAAAACATCCTGCGTCACCTCCTTACGTTAAGATACCAATTTTAGTTTCGAAATTCAACCCTTTTCTTTCGGTTTCTTTGTTTACGGTGTGGCTCTGCCGTGATATACTGCAAAAAGGGGGGATGTGATTATGATCAACATCGAAAATTCCAAGGAGCTTCGCATTAAGCGGGCCAATACTGACTGGTGGATCAATTCGAAAGCCATTGTCGCAGACAACGGAAAAACTTACATTGGTTATTATACCGATATGGGCGAGATCCATATTAAGGAACTGGATGCCAAATGCAGCAAGACACCCAGCCGAGATTTCCGCCTTTGTAATCTGAACTGTACATATGCCGACGAGCACAATTCTCCCTCTGTGTGCGTTTTGCAAAGTGGCCGGATCATCGTTGGCTACACGGGCCATAAGGTCACCAGTGTCAAATATCGCTTTACAGAGAAACCCTATGACATCTCTTCTTTCTGCGCCGAGCGCAGCCTTCCTTACGACGGTGCGGTCACCTATGTGCAGCTCTATGAGAATACCGTGCGTAATGAACTGTGGATGCTCTCCCGGGTAGACGGCTACAAGTGGGTATTCCGCTACTCTCGTGATGAGGGTGAGACCTGGAGCGATGCCAAGGTATTCCTCAACACTGACCCTGGTGAGAAATTTGACGAATATGTCAAGGAAAAGAATATCTATGTCACGCAGCTGGGCGAGACCAAATCTTTGTTCTATTTCGATGTCCGCAAGCAGGATATCGTTACCGAGGCAGGCACGGACGAGCAGTGGCTCTTTGCCCTGTACGGTCATCCCTATAAATCCATGGACCATACCATCCGCAGCGGCATATTCCGCTCTGACGGACAGCTCCTTAGGTGTGACGGCACACCCACGGACCTGAACCTGTTTGAAGATGACGGAAAGATACTGGATCTGTCTGCGCTGGATATTGTGTACCAGGCGCCTGCGGATACGGCATATACCTCCCGGCTTTTGGATGTAAGCTCCACGCTGCCTTTGCGGGTGGCTTATGCTACATTCCACATGGATACCATCAACGATCCGGATCCCAGTAAGCCTACTTACTATTGTGCCACGTTCCGTGACGGCAAGTGGAACAGCAGTGCGCCCATTGCCAAGGCAGGAGAGTTCCTCTCCAAAGGCATCTACGATGGCTCTCAGACCTATCTTGGTGGCATGGCATTCTATTACGGCGTAGGCGAAAGCGGCTATGAAACGGAATTCCCGGAGCAGACCTTTGCGCCCACTAACCGAATCTACCTTACCCGCTTTGACGGCAAGGATCGGGTACTGGAGTCCTATATTACCCGGGATTACGGCAAGACCTACCAGCTGGAGCAGGAGATTAAGCGGATCGCCGGTGAGAAAAATGTGAAGATTTGGCGTCCCACAGTTCCCGTTCATGCCCAGGACAATATGCCGGTTTACTGGCATGAGGGCACTTACACCGCCCACACCGGAGGCTGGCATTGTGATACTGTGATGTATGTAGAGTACGACGATTAAGGAGGAGAGGATATGAATTTGTTTTCTTTGGAAGGCAAGGTGGCTTTGGTCACCGGTGGCAGCCACTCCATTGGCCTTGCTGTTGGCATTGGCCTGGGTCAGGCAGGCGCAAAGGTCTGCTTTAATACCCGCAATCAGGAGCATCTGCAGAAGGCTTTGGAGGAATACAAAGCCGCTGGCGTGGAAGCTTACGGCTATGTGTCTGATGTGACCGATGAAGCCCAGGTGCAGAAAATGGTTGCTCAAATCAAAGAAGAAGTGGGAACCGTGGATATCCTGGTCAACAACGCCGGTATCATTAAGCGCATTCCCATGTGCGAAATGAGCGTTGAGGAATTTACTCAGGTTATCGATGTGGACCTGATCGGACCTTTCATTTGCAGCAAAGCTGTGATCCCCGGCATGATCGAAAAGGGGCACGGCAAAATCATCAATGTCTGCTCCATGATGAGCGAGTTGGGAAGAGAGACCGTCAGCGCCTATGCTGCCGCTAAAGGTGGCTTGAAAATGCTGACCCGGAATATTTGCTCTGAGTTTGGCGGCGCTAACATTCAGTGCAACGGCATCGGCCCTGGCTATATTGCCACACAGCAGACTGCGCCCCTGCGGGAAAAGCAGGCTGACGGCAGCCGGCACCCCTTTGACCAGTTCATCATTTCCAAGACCCCGGCAGGCCGTTGGGGTACTACAGATGACTTGGTAGGTCCTGCTGTATTTTTGGCATCCGATGCGTCCAATTTTGTCAACGGTCATGTGCTGTATGTAGATGGCGGCATTTTGGCCTATATCGGCAAGCAGCCCTGAGGAGGAAGCGTAATGGCAGTAAAAGATCAGAAAGACCAGATCATGGTAGCCCATGCTGATACCGTCCCGGAGCAGGCAGGCGAAGGTGTGATTCGTCGGGTGCTGGCGTACACCGATGAACTGATGTGCGTGGAAAATACTTTCCAGACCGGCGCAGTCGGTTCCTTGCACAGCCATCCCCACACCCAAATCACATATATTGTCTCCGGCAGATTCCAGTTTACCGTTGGGGACAAGACCTATGAAGTAAAAGCAGGCGATACTCTGCTGAAGAAAGATGGCGTGATCCACGGCTGTGTAGCCTTGGAGGGCGGCGTTTTGCTGGACATTTTTAACCCCATGCGGGAAGATTTTATAAAGTGAGGATAGGAAAATGAGAATTGCACTGATCAACGAAAACAGCCAGGCAGCCAAGAACGAGCTGATCCTGACCCAGCTGAAGAATGTGGTAGAGCCCATGGGTCACACCGTTGACAACTACGGCATGTACACCGCCGAGGATGCAGCACAGCTGACCTATGTACAGATCGGCATTTTGGGCGCGATCCTTATCAATAGCGGCGCAGCCGATTATGTGATTACCGGTTGCGGCACCGGTGAGGGCGCTATGCTGGCAATGAACAGCTTCCCCAATGTGCTGTGCGGCCATGTGGAGGATCCTGTGGATGCCTATACCTTCGCTCATGTCAATGACGGCAACGCTGTAGCCCTGCCTTTTGCCAAAGGCTTTGGCTGGGGTGGCGAGCTGAATCTGACCTATATTTTTGAGAAGCTCTTCGGCTTCGGTCATGGTCAGGGTTATCCCAAGGAGCGCGTTGTTCCCGAACAGCGCAACAAGAAGATCCTTGATGGTGTTCGTGCCCAGACCATCCGTCCCTTGACTGAGTGTCTGGACCGGATCGACCAGGAGTTGCTCAAGGGCGCTATTGCCGGTGAAAAGTTCCAGGAGCTGTTCTTCGCCAACTGCAAGGACGAGGAAATTGCCGCGTACATCCGAAATCTGCTGAAATAAAAGAATAAGCAAACACCCCGGAAGCAAGTGCTTCCGGGGTGATATTTTATACCAATGTGGCTGCCATAACGGCTTTGATGGTGTGCATGCGGTTTTCAGCTTCGTCAAAGACGATGGACTGTTCGCTTTCAAACACCTCGTCGGTGACTTCCATGCAATCAATGCCGAATTTTTCAAATACGTCTTTACCAATGTCTGTGTGCAGATCGTGGAAAGCAGGCAGACAGTGCATAAAGCGGCACTGGCTTCCGGCAATATCCATAAGCGCCTTTGTAACCCGATAGGGGCTCAATTCTGCAATGCGCTCCTGCCAAACGCTGTCCGGCTCACCCATGGAAACCCACACATCGGTGTAGATCACGTGGGCATTTTCTACAGCCTTGGCAGGCTCAGTGATGAATTCCAGAATTGCGCCGGTTTCCTTGGCGATTTGCTGGCACTGGGCGATCAATTCCGGATTGGGGAAGTATTTTTCCGGTGCGCATGCCACGAAGTGCATACCCATCTTGGCGCAGCCGACCATAAGAGAATTGCCCATGTTGTACCGGGCATCGCCCATATACACCAGTTTTTTGCCTTGCAGGCTGCCGAAATGCTCCTGAATGGTAAGGAAATCCGCAAGGATCTGGGTGGGGTGGTACTCGTTGGTCAGTCCGTTCCACACAGGAACGCCTGCGTAGGCAGCCAATTGCTCAACGATCTCCTGACCGAAACCACGGTATTCAATGCCGTCGAACATACGGCCCAGCACCCGGGCGGTATCGGCAATGGATTCCTTTTTGCCCATTTGAGAGCTTTTGGGGTCTAAGTATACCGGGTGCATACCCAGATCGGCAGCTGCTACCTCAAAAGCGCAGCGGGTACGGGTGCTGGTTTTCTCAAAGACCAGCGCAATGGACTTTCCCTCGCACAGACGGTGGGGGATACCGGCCTTTTTCTTTGCTTTAAAATCCGCAGACAGCTCCAAAAGCGCATGGATCTGTGCCGGCGTAAAATCCAGAAGTTTTAAAAAATGCTTGCCTTTCATATCAATGCTCCTTATAAAACTTTTGCAAGGAAGGTTTTCAGACGGTCGCATTTGGGATTACCGAATACTTCCTCGGGAGTGCCGTCTTCAGCGATAACACCGTCATCCAAAAACAGAACACGGTTGGACACCTCACGGGCGAATGCCATTTCGTGGGTAACAACCACCATGGTCATTCCTTTTTTTGCCAGAGATTTCATAACGTCCAGCACTTCGCCTACCATTTCGGGGTCCAGGGCGGATGTGGGCTCGTCAAACAGCATCACATCGGGGTCCATACACAGGGCGCGCACAATGGCTACACGTTGTTTTTGACCGCCGGAAAGCTTGTTCGGGTATGTGTTGGCGCGGTCTGCCAGATCTACACGGCTCAGAAGTTCCAATGCAGTTGCTTCTGCCTCTGCTTTGGGGATTTTCTTGAGCATCATCGGTGCGCAGGTCAGGTTTTCCAAAACCGTCATATTGGGGAATAGATTGAACTGCTGGAAGACCATGCCCATTTTTTGCCGATGCAAGTTGAGATTTGTTTTCGGTGCAGCCAAATCCACACCGTCAAAAATGATTTTGCCACCGGAAGGCTTTTCCAGCATATTCAAGCAGCGAAGGAATGTGGACTTTCCGGAGCCGGAAGGGCCGATCACGCAGACAACGTCGCCTTTGTTGATCGTCACATTGATGTCTTTCAGAACGGAAAGTCCCTGAAAGCTTTTGCTTAGATTTTCAACGCTTATCATTTTTTGCCAACTTCCTTTCCAGCAGTCCCAGCAGACTTGTCAGTACAACAACCAATGTCAGATAGATGAGTGCAACCAGCAATAACGGATTAAGGGCATCGTGTGTGTTGTTGCGGATCAAATTGCCTGCACGTGTAAGATCAACAATGGTAACATAGCCGGCAACAGAGGTTTCTTTCAAAAGGGCGATCAATTCGTTGCCAATGGCAGGCAGGATATAGCGGATCGCCTGGGGGAAAATCACTTTGCGCATGGCTTGCGCCCGGGACATGCCTAAGCTGCGGCCAGCCTCCATTTGTCCTTTGTCAACAGCATTGATGCCGCTGCGAATCAGCTCTGCCATATAGGCACCGGAATTAATGCCGAAAGCGAGGATCGCAACGGTTAAGTCTGATGCAGTTACCAGAATGATGAGGTAAAAGATCAGCAAAAGAACGGTGATAGGGATACCACGGATGACTGTGGTATACAGATCACACAGGATAGCCAAAGGCTTCAAACGAGGCGATTCTTCGGCAAAATACTTAATAATAGCGATCAAAGAGCCAATCACCACGCCGATCACCAGCGCACCTAAGGTAATGATGATGGTGTTGCGGAAGCCTTCGATGATGTATCGGTAACCGCCGCTTACAATAAATGTTTCGTTTAGTTTCTCAAGCCAAGCGTTCAAAATGGAAGCTCCTTTCAATTGAGCAAGGTAAGGGATAGAGTCGAGTAGACCCTATCCCTTTGTTGTTGATGTTGTGCAATTAGGGAGCAGTGTAGGGTGCGTTGTATTTCTCGAAGATCTCAGCGATGGTTCCGTCAGCGAGGAGCTTGTTCAGAATCTCGTTGATCTTTGCTACCAGCTCATCGTTGCCCTGAGCAAATGCGAAAGCGTAGGGCTCGGTGGTCATGGCCTCCTCCAGAATTACCAGAGGTGCATCGGGATGCTCCTCGTTGTAAGCGGCAACCATTTCAGCAGCTGTCAGATCGTCGATGACCCATGCATCGACCTTGCCGACAGTCAACGCAGTTTCTGCGTCAGCGTTAGCGGCGAAAGCCTTAACGGTATAGCCGTTTTTCATGCAGAATTCTTCTGCGGTGGTGCCGGTCTGAACAGAAACGGTTTTACCGGCCAGGTCAGCTTTGCTGGTGATAGGGCTGCCGGTTGTTACGACGATTGCCTGGGCAGCAAGACAGTAAGGAACAGTAAACAGCGTGTTCTTTTCACGCTCAGGTGTTACGGAAATGCCGGAAACGCCAACGTTGAACTTGCCGGTCTGTACACCGGGCAGAACAGAATCAAAGTCCATCTGCTTGATTTCCAGTTCAACACCCAATTCCTGGCAGATCAGTTCCATGATCTCGATTTCAATGCCCTCAACCTTGCCGTCTGCGCTCAGAGACTCAAAGGGAGGGAAGTCCGGACTGGTGCCGATGATCAGCTTGCCGGCCTTTTGTACGCTTTCAACGGTCAGCTTCTGACCGCCGCAGGCTGTCATGCAAGCCATTACCATAATGAATACCAAACCCAATGCAATTAATTTCTTTAACATGATTTATTCCTCCTGAATATTTTCTCTTATATACTGAATCTGTGCTTTCACAGATGCAACAGACGTACCGCCCTCGCTGATCCGTTTTTCTACGCAAGTAATAAGGTCGATATCCTGATACAGATCGTTTTCAAACAGATCGGAGTATTGCTTGTATGTTTCCAGAGGCAGTTCTTCCAGCACGGTGCCGTTTTGGATGCACAGCGCTACCAATTGCCCGGAGATCTTGTAAGCGCTGCGGAAAGGCAGGCCTTTTTTGACTAGGTAATCTGCCAGATCTGTAGCGTTGATAAAGCCGGTTTGCGCAGCACGCTTCATGTTAGCGGTGTTGGCGGTCATGGTGGCGACCATACCGCAAAATACCTGCAGACACATCTTTACGGTATCTACCGCATCAAATACGCTTTCCTTGTCCTCCTGCATATCCTTGTTGTATGCCAGAGGCAGACCTTTCAGGGTGGTCAGCAGCGCCATCAGATCGCCGAATACTCTACCGGTCTTACCACGGACCAGCTCTGCCATATCCGGATTCTTCTTTTGCGGCATGATGGACGAGCCGGTGGTGTAGGCGTCGGACAGCTCGATGAACTTAAACTCCCAAGAGGACCACAAAATGATCTCTTCAGAGAAGCGAGACAAATGAACCATGAGAATAGAAATGGCGCTCATCAGTTCGGCGCAGAAGTCCCGGTCGGAAACACCGTCCAGAGAATTCATGCAGATGCCGTCAAACCCCAGCTTTTCTGCTTCAAACCGGCGGTCGGTATTGTATGTAGTGCCGGCCAAGGCACAGCAGCCGATGGGGGAGAAGTTCATGCGCTTGTTGCAATCGCTTAACCGATCCACATCACGCAGCAGCATCATGGCATAAGCCATCAGATGATGTCCAAAGGTGATGGGTTGGGCCCGCTGCAGGTGGGTGTAGCCGGGCATAATAGCATCGGCATAGGCTTCTGCTTTGTCGGTGACTGCGGCGATCAGCGCCTTGGTCAGAGCAGAAATTTCATTGATCTCGTCTCGTAGGTACAGCCGGATATCCAGTGCCACCTGATCGTTACGGGAACGGGCGGTGTGCAGCTTTTTACCAACCTCACCCAACCGGGCAGTCAGTTCTTGCTCCACAAACATGTGGATGTCCTCGCAGGTCATATCGATGGCAAGTGCGCCGCTCTCAATGTCCGTCAGAATCTGCTCCAGACCGGCAATCAACGTGTCCGCGTCTGCCTGAGAGATAATTCCCTGCGCCGCCAGCATAGCTGCGTGGGTCATAGAGCCGGTGATGTCCTGCTTGTACATCCGACTGTCAAAATGGATAGACGAATTAAAGTCGTCTGCGATCTTTTCTGTTGCGCCGTCTGTTCTTCCGGCCCACATTTTCGCCATGTTAATTCTCCTTAACAAAACCCAATGGGCGGACTGGAGTCCGCCCGTTACAGGTTGGATATATTACAGTCTGCCCTGCTCACGCAGTGCCTGCACCTTGGTGGGCAGACCCCACAGATTGATAAAGCCCTGAGCATCCTTCTGGTCGTAGTCAGACTCGTCGAAGGTTGCCAAGTTTTCAGAGTACAGAGAGTAGGGAGAGGTCATACCGGCGGGAATGATGTTGCCCTTGTACAGCTTCAGCTTTACAGTGCCGGTAACGTATTTGTTAGACTCATTGGCAAAAGCGGTCAGCGCTTCCTGCAAAGGAGAGTACCACTTGCCGTTGTAGATCAGGTCAGCATAGTCGATGGCCAGCTTCTGCTTCAGGTGCAGGGTGTCCTTGTCGACAGTCAGCATTTCCAACTGCTCATGGGCAAAGTACAGGATGGTGCCACCGGGGGTCTCGTAGACACCGCGGTCCTTCATGCCGACCAGACGGTTTTCTACGATGTCGATGATACCGATGCCGTTAGCGCCGCCCAGTTTATTCAGCTTGGCGATGATGGCGGATGCCTTCATTTTCTCGCCGTCGATGGCGACGGGTGCGCCTGCTTCAAACTCCAAGGTTACGTAGGTGGGAGCGTCGGGTGCCATGGCGGGGGAGACGCCCATCTCCAGGAAGCCGGGCTTGTCGTAATTAGGCTCGTTGGCGGGATCTTCCAGATCCAAACCCTCGTGGCTCAGGTGCCACAGGTTCTTGTCTTTGGAGTAGTTGGTCTCACGGCTGATCTTCAGAGGAACGTTGTGAGCCTCTGCGTAGTCGATCTCTTCGTCACGGGACTTGATGTTCCACTCACGCCAGGGAGCGATGATCTTCATGTCGGGAGCAAAGCGCTTAATGGCCAACTCAAAACGAACCTGGTCGTTGCCCTTGCCGGTGCAACCGTGGCAGATAGCATCTGCGCCTTCTGCCAGAGCGATCTCTGCCAGCCGCTTGCCGATAACGGGACGGGCAAAAGCAGTACCCAGCAGGTAGGTTTCGTACTTGGCGCCCATCTTTACAGAGGGGATGATGATGTCGTCTACCATCTCATCTACCAGATCTGCTACGATCAGCTTGCTTGCGCCGGTCTTGATTGCCTTTTCTTCCAGACCGTCCAGCTCGTCAGCCTGACCTACGTTGCCGGCCACGGCGATGACTTCACAATTGTTGTAGTTTTCTTTCAGCCAAGGGATGATGATGGATGTATCCAGACCACCGGAATAGGCCAAAACGACCTTCTTGATGTTTTCGTTGCTCATAATGCTTGCCTCCTGAGAGAATATTCTTTAATATGCATCCAATCATATACCATATAAGGTATATTGTCAAGCGGTTGGTGAATAAATATTCATGATTTGTTGGTTTTATACACAAAGGATGCATAAAGGTGAGGGATTTTAGCAAAACTGCTGTTTTGTGGCAAAACCGATTGATATTTTTTACGTATCAAAGGGCAAAATACTTGCAACTTTTACACTTTAATGGTAATATATACTAAATGTCTGCGGTCTTTTTGAGACCTGACAAAATATAAAGGAGGCCAATCATGACGCTCAGTGAGAAGAAGCAACTGCAAATCACTGCCTGCAAGGTGCGTATGGGTGTAATCGAGTCTACCCACGGCGCAAAGGCAGGTCACCCCGGCGGCAGTCTGTCTGCTGCAGAGGTATT
>JAZRQF010000031.1:0-7885 GCA_045649605.1 Faecousia sp. | reverse complement strand
AACCAGAAGGTTGAGAAGTTTGATGACCGTGAGCCTGAAGTTTCCTGCCCCAAGGAAGAGGCAGAAGGCTACAAGAAGATCAAGGCTAAGGAGCGCAGCCCCATCGGTGCAGACGGCAAACCCGTTTCCAAGATGAAGCTGTACAACCTGCGTGATGCTCTGTCCGAAGTTATCTATGACCGCTTCTACGAGGATCCCACTCTGATCGCTTACGGTGAAGACTGCCGTGACTGGGGTGGCGCATTCGCTGTTTACCGTGGCATGATGGACGCTCTGCCTCACTGCCGTCTGTTCAACTCTCCTCTGGCTGAGGGTTCTATCGTCGGTACTGCTGTCGGTTACGCACTGTCCGGCGGCCGTGCACTGGTTGAGCTGATGTACGCTGACTTCATCGGTTGTGCCGGTGACGAGATCTTCAACCAGATGTCCAAGTGGCAGGCAATGTCTGCCGGCATCCTGAAGATGCCCGTTGTTCTGCGTGTTTCTGTCGGTTCTAAGTACGGCGCACAGCACTCTCAGGACTGGACTGCACTGTGTGCACACATCCCCGGCTTGAAGGTCGTATTCCCCGCAACTCCTTGGGAAGCTAAGGGCCTGATGGAGACTGCTCTGAAGGGCACTGACCCCGTTGTCTTCTTCGAGAGCCAGAGAATTTACGACGTAGGCGAGCAGTTCCACGAAGGTGGCGTTCCTGCGGAGCGTTATGAGATCGAGATCGGCGACACCAACAAGGTTCGCGACGGTAAGGATATCACCATTCTGACCATCGGTGCAGCACTGTACCGTGCTATGGATGCTGCTAAGGAACTGAGCGAGAAGTACGGCATGGAAGCAGACGTGATCAACATTCACTCTCTGTCTCCTCTGGATTACACCAACATTATCGCTTCTGTAAAGAAGACCGGTAAGGTAATCCTGGTATCCGATGCTTGCGCAAGAGGCTCCTTCCTGAACGATGTTGCTAAGACCATCACCGAGCTGTGCTTCGATGATCTGGATGCACCTCCCGTTGTTGTAGGCGCAAAGAACTGGATCACACCTCCCTTCGAGTTCGACGCATACTTCTTCCCCCAGGCAGACTGGATTCTGGATGCAATCCACGAGAAGGTTATGCCTCTGGCTGGCTACGAGCTGAAGAACGGCTGCAACGAAGCAGAGACCATCCGTCGGGCAAAGCTGGGCGTGTAATATGGAAATCAGACGGACAGCCAATGCAGGTGTTCTGCTTGCGCTGGACGGCATAACGATCCTAATGGACGGTGTGTGCCGGGAGGTCAAACCCTACCCGGCCACGCCTCCCGAGGAACGTGAAATGCTGTCAGCCAGCTATCCGGATGTGATTGCCTTTACCCATGCACATAAAGACCATTATGACCCCGGTTTTGCTGCCGCATATCAGCGGCAGACAAACGGGGTCATTCTTGGACCTGTAGATCTTCCCGGTTGCAAAACGATCCAAACCACATTGACTGTGGGCGGGGTTACGGTAACACCGGTGCAAAGCCGCCATATCGGCGCAGCGGGAAAGACGGTATCCCATATGAGTTTTGTGGTGCAGGGAAGTGCTTGTGTTTGGTTTTTAGGCGATGCAACGCCGCTTCAGTGGAAAGACCGGACAGACTTACCCAAACCGGATGTACTGATTGTGCCATGTGCTTATGCTGTTACAGCTACCGGCTGGGAAATTGCTAAGTCTCTGGGTGCAAAGCAGATCATCTTGCTCCATATGCCCCGGAAGGAAGACGATACCATTGGTCTGTGGCATGCAGTAGAACAGACTGTGCCGCAGGGGAGTATTCATATTCCGGATATTGGGCAGACCATTCAAATACAATAAAAATCCCTCTTCAAGCGGAATCGCTCAAAGAGGGATTTTTTGTTTTTATTTAGTCAACACAGACCGTGCCGTCTTCCCCAATGGTGATAGACATGCCATCTTTCACATATTCCAGGAATTCTTCACCCAGGCTGTCAATAACCGGCATCTTTACGTCCGGCAACCAGACGGAAGCCAAAATCGAACCGGCTGCTGCCAGGGAGTCAATGGGCTTGGAGAACAGCATACAAGCAGGCTGGCGCTGCATGGCGCAGGCGCAGTACAGAACCAAACCGCCGGTGGTAGAACCGATGGTCTGCGGCAGGCACAAAGCTTTACCGGCCATCTGCTTGTTATATAGATCAGGGTTGTTCTGGTCACCACATGTGGCCTTCTTATCACCAAACTGCAGAGCACCCTGGAAAGAAGCAAGCGTATTCAGTCCAGCGTGGGAGACAACGGCTTCGGCGGTAACAGTACCGGGGGCAACGATGCGTCCTTTAAATTCCTTCATACCCATTACACTCCTTTCGTAATCTTCTCAAGGATCTCATCCTCGGTGTAGTAGCGTGCGGTGGTGTAAGTGCGAAGCTTATTGGAAGAAGTGATAACCGGCATAGCCTTGCACAAGGGGTTGTTCATGTACATCAGCGGACAGATATAGCTCAGAACAACACCGGTGGCAGCCAAACGGGCAGCGTACTCGGTTTGCTCGAATTCTGCCTTTACAGCGGGTGCTGTGGTAAATACGGTGGGAATCTGCACCTTCTTCTTGCCGCTGGCTTTCAGGCCTTCCTCAACACGAACAGTCCAATCCTTCAGTTGCTGCAGACTCATATGAGGACAACCGACAAAGCAAAGCTTGGGCTTGGCATTTTGGTTCTTCCACATAACCGGATATTCATTTTGCACACGTGCCAGCTCTGCATCATCAATGACGTAGACCTGCGCGTTCTCGGTAATTAAGGACTCGCCAAGCTCCTTAGCTTCAGGAGTCAGGTTGGCAATGTGATACAGACCAACAGCGCCATTGGAAGCGGTGGCAGCGCCAAAATCCTTCAGATATGCGCAAGTTTCATCAGTCAGTTCTTCGCCCAGCCACTTTTCCATGCCCATAATGTAGGGAACATCTTCCATGACCTTCATGCCGATGGCAGAACCCAAAAGCTGTGCTTCCGGCTTCTTGGTGGTTTCCACCTTGACGATCCATGTTGCCTTGCGGCCCTCGTCAGTCAGCAGACCGAAGTTAGGAACAAAGCCGGCGATAGAACCCATAATATCCATGATGCCGGAGTTGCGGTTGCAGCGTGCGCCCAACACGGAGTTTGCATACACAACGGCAGAGGACTCTGCCCAGCTCAGCACTTCACCCTTGCCGGGTTTGTTGCCAACCTGATCCAAATAGCAAGCGCATGTGAAAGCATCATCGTTCATCAGACCCAGTTCTTTCAACTGTGCTTCATAGCTTTCCTGGGTAGCGTACATGATTTTGTTGAAGATAAAGTTTTGCAGGAAGTTTGCAGGCACGTTCTTGTCTACCGGACGGGGGTCGACGGAGAACTGTTGTGCGGAAATCGCACCTGCGTCAATGAGCTGCTGCATCAGTTCAAATACCGGCTTCATCATCTTCAGACCGAAGGATGTAACCAGATGGTTGTACTCAGAGGTAACGGGAACCATTTTGTCAGCACCGAAGGTGTCACCATACATAACTAAGGTCTTCATAACCTTTGCCATGGTTTCGCCTTTGGAACCGTTCAGAATGGCTTGCTGTTCATCGGTTAAGAACATTGCAATTCCTCCTTTATCAAAGCTTCATACAGACATCCCATGCCTGCCAGATAACGGTACGCAGGTTGCCGACCTTGAAAGCATCGCCGATAACGTGGACATGCTTGCTCTTCTGTGCAACAGGTGCGGGCTTGTAACCAACAGAAACGATTACATCGTCGGCAGGAATGTCAAACTTGTTGCCTTCCTTGTCCTGAACGGTAGCGCCGTTATGGCGAATTTCGCATACACGGGTCTCCAAATGGACGGGGACATTATTGGCCTTGAAGAAGTCACGCAGGAAGCTGGTGTTTGCAAGGCAGACACCCTTAGTAGTGATCAGATCGTCCTGCATTTCAACAATGGTAGGCTTCTTGCCCTGCAGATACAGCTCGTATGCAATTTCACAACCGGTCAGACCGCCGCCGATGATAACGACGTCGTTGCCGACCTTGCGGTTGCCCAGCAGGAAGTCAACAGCCTGAATGCCGTGGGAGAAACCGGGGACGGGAATGCGGTTTGCTTCCGCACCGGTAGCGACGATCACTTCGTCAGCGCCCAGAGAAGCAACGTCCGTAACCTCGGTATTCAGCTTGATCTCGATGGGGTATTTGGTCAGCTCACGCTTGTACCATGCGATCAGAGCCTTGTCCTTTTCCTTGAAAGAGGGAGCAGCTGCTGCGATGAATACACCGCCCAACTCGCCGGACTTTTCGTACAGCGTTACATTGTGACCGCGCTTGGCGCAAACCAGAGCAGCTTCCATGCCGCCAATACCGCCGCCGATGATAGCGATGTTCTTGATCTTCTTTGCAGGTGCAATATAGTGCTTGGTGGACTGCATGGTCTCAGCGTTGATCGCACAGCGAGCCAGACCCATAGTATCAGTCAGATCCTGGGTGTTGGCATGACCCTTGGTGGAGGAGAAGTTGAAGCAACCGCTGTGGCAGCAGATACAAGGCTTGATGTCCTCCAGACGGTCCTCAATCAGCTTGGTGATCCACTCGGGGTCAACAAGGAACTGGCGGGCAACGCCCATAGCGTCGATGCGGCCTTCGGCAATGGCTTGTGCGCCAACTTCAGGCTCCATACGACCGGCACAGACAACGGGAATATCCACGAACTTCTTAATGTGTGCAACATCCTCAAGGTTGCAATTCTGAGGCATATACATAGGCGGATGCGCCCAGTACCAACTATCGTATGTACCGTTGTCGGCGTTGAGCATATCATAACCTGCATCCTGCAGATATTTTGCAGCTTTTTCGGACTCTTCCATGCAACGGCCAACCTCGGTATACTTTTCACCGGGGACAGCGCCTTCACGGAAACCTTTAACCTTAGACTCTACGGAGTAGCGCAGAGAAACGGGGAAATCCTCACCACAAGCTTCTTTGATTGCTTTGACAACCTCAACGGGGAAGCGGTAACGGTTCTCGAAAGAGCCACCGTACTCGTCGGTACGCTTGTTTGTCCACTCCATAGTGAACTGATCCAACAGATAGCCTTCGTGCACAGCATGAATCTCCACACCGTCAACGCCGGCATCCTTACAAAGCTTTGCGGTTTTGGCAAAAGCTTCAATGATTTCGTGAATCTGCTCGATGGTCATTTCGGGAGTGGTGATCTCCGGATCCCAACGTGCAGGCAGGGGACTGGGACTTGCCAGCTCGTGATTGGTGTCGATAATGGGCTTGATCAGCGCCCGGGTGAACTTATTTTTATGCAGAGGTGCTACCAGCTCAGTGATTGCCCAGCTGCGGCCCATACCCGCGGTCAACTGAATGAACAGTTTTGCGCCTGTCTTATGGATCTCGTCCATAAACTCCTTCAGGTCCTCAAACATCTTGGGGTTCTGCCACAGCCACTTGCCCCAGAAGGTATCACGCAGAGGTGCAATGCCGGGGATGATCAGGCCAACATTATTTTGTGCGCGCTCCAAGAAGAGCTTGGCTGCTTCTTTGTCAAAGTGGCAGCCGGTCAACTCAAACCAGCCGAACAGGGAAGTGCCGCCCATAGGACACATGACAATGCGGTTCTTAATCTCCACATTACCAATTTTCCAGGGGGTAAATAAGGCTTCGTATTTCGGATCCATACTAAACTAACAGCTCCTTTTTATTCCTTGTTGAAGAATCATATCTTCTCGATAAAATTATACTAAAAACGTCGAAAACTGTCAACAAAAACCCGGACACCAGCGTGTCCGGGTCTGTATATTGTATTCTTATGCGAAGTGCATCATGCCAAAAGCGGAAGGACAATGGAATGTAAAAGGTTCTTCCGGAACGGGATTCCAGGTAAGATAGTGGGGATGTACAGTAAATTCGCCGCACTTGTAGCAATTTCCACGCATAGTGTAGCCGGGGGCAGGAGAGAAATCTGGGAAGAACAGACGAATGAAAGTATAGGGAATTTCATAGGTAACTTCCCAACCGTCGGTTGTGCGGTTGGGATGGGGAGCGAGGAAAGGCGTCTCTTCCACAAGTCGCACCAGATTGTTCATGCCCGTACCAAAACCCACGAACATGGCACCGTTCAAGTTGCATTCCAAATTTAAATAGCGAAGATCGCCTGCCATGGGGGAGAAGAAGAGCTCCAAACAACTGTCTTCGCAGATCTCGCCCAAAGGACCCAAATGCTCAGCACGGATATCCTGCTCCACAGCGGACAGATGTACATACAAAGCCTGATCGTCGTAGCAGATTTGTGCCTGGGCAGAGATGGGAAGCGGATCGGTTAATTGCCAGTTGTCAATTTGCAGTGCAGGGATTTTTGACCAGTCCAGCTGTTCCGGACGACGTACAATGGTGTATTCTCTCATGGCATAATCTCCTATGTTTTGGTGTATTACCAATCGTATCACAAAAGTGGCGGAAAAACAATGTATTTTTGATAAAAGTGAGCGAATCTAGATTGACAAAGGTTGGCAAAAAGGGTATTATATATGGGTATAGTTGTATTATCAAAAGACTGTCCTTTCGGGGATATGTACGAGTTAAGGAATTTATCTGATTGGAGTGATACTCTATGATCGCAATCAAGAATGCAACGCTGGTTATGAAGGATCATCTGATCCCGGAGGCCGTATTGCTGATTGAGGACGGTAAGATCGCTGATTTCGGTGAAATGCGCACAATGTCCATTCCGACTGGCTGTGAAGTGATCGATGCCCAGGGCCTTTATGTGGGTCCCGGCCTTGTGGATATTCACAATCATGCCGGTGGCGGCCATTGGTTCTATGACGAGCCTATCGAGGCGGCGCAGTTCAATCTGCAGCATGGTACCACCAGTGTTCTGGCAACCTTGTACTTTAATATGAACGGCCAACAGCTGGTCGAGCAGGCAATTACCGTACAAAACGCCATGAAGACACCGGAAGGTGCTAATATTGCCGGTTTCTATATGGAAGCGCCTTATATGAACCCTAAGTTCGGCGCAGACCGTGAGAACAACCCTTGGAAGGGTCCCATTTGCAAGGAAGAGTATCAGCCTGTTATTGACCAGGTGGGTACAGATGCAAAGGTTTGGGTCGTTGCACCTGAGCGTGAGAACATCGAGCAGTTCGTGCTGGATGCCCGCAAGAATAATCCTACTGTCCGTTTCTCTGTCGGTCACAGTGAGGCAAGCCCTCAGCAGATCGAAGCACTGATCCCTTATGGTCTGTGCATTGGCACACACCACACCAACGCTACCGGCGACCTGCCCAAGTATCCCGAGTGCCGTGGTGTCTGTGTTGACGAGACGGTTAACTACAACAACGCAATTTACGCAGAAATGATCTGCGACAGCCGCGGTATTCATGTAGATCCTTACATGCAGCGTCTGATCCGCAAAATTAAGGGCGAGGATCGCTTGATTTTGATCTCCGACTCCTGTGTGTTTGACGGCCCCACTCCCGAGGGTTACGACGGCGTTACCGATCTTTGCTTCGACTTCGAAGGCGAGACCGCAGGCTCTAAGCTGACTTTGGAAGTTGCCTGCCGTAACATGATGAAGCATACCGGCGCTTCCATTGTGGACGTGTTCCGTTATGCATCCACCAACCCCAGCAATGCCGTTGGTTTTACCGACCGCGGTCTGATTGCCAAGGGATATCGTGCGGACCTGGTGATCTGTGATCATCAGATGAATATAAAAACCGTAATTCTGAAAGGAGAGTTAATCAAATGAAAGACTTCATCACCGATCCCGCAACCAAATTTGACTTCCAGCCTGCTGACTTTGTGCCCTTTAAGGACAAGGCAGTCTGCGAGCGCGTTCGTAACATGAGCGGCCTGGAGCTGGAGCAGCGCGAGG
>JAZRQF010000030.1:0-1875 GCA_045649605.1 Faecousia sp. | reverse complement strand
CCGTGTCTGGCGCTATATGGATCTTGGCAAGGCAAAGCTGACTCACAGCATCGAAGATGGTTGGATTTTGGAAGGTCACTACCGTGGCGAGCGCTATTATATCCACCGGCAAACCGCACAAACCAACTCCTTGCATATTGAATACGACTTTGGTCCCAACAAAAAGCAGGATTTCGTGGATATTTCCACAGAAAACGACTCTTTCTACTGCCGTCCCACCGGTCGCAACGTGATTACCAAGCTGGCATTTGCCACAGAAATTCTCTATTTGCGCTCCCAACAGCCGGCAAAAGAACCGGCGCAGTCCAAATAAGCCATGCCATTCCGGCACTCCGCCGGAATGGCATTTTTCTTACTGTCGCAACGTTTTTCTTGATATTTCGCATAATAAGTTACAAATTTGTAATATTGTTTTTGTGCATTATTGCTAAAAAGCTTTTCGGTTTTTTGTGAACTAAACCAATTGAAAATCCAACCAAAACCGAGTATGATGACCATACAGCAAATCCTTTTCTATCCCTGCATACCCCCGGCACTTGATTCGTATTGAGCGGAATGATCCGTTTAATAGATATTATTAGGAGGTTTGACACATGAAAAAGATTATTGCATTGTTGCTGGTACTGGTTATCGCACTTGGTATGGTTGCTTGTGGCACTGCTCCTCAGGGTGGCAATGAGACCCAGGGTCAGGGCGGCAACGATCCCGCTCCCGCAGCCGGTAAGAAGGTTGCTATTTCCGTTGCAGAGTACAACGAGTGGAACAAGCTGTACGAGCAGGTCATTAAGCAGAAGTGTGAAGAGTGGGGCTGGACCTACGAGATCTTCGATGCTAAGCAGGACGCTAACACCCAGATCGACCAGGTTCGTTCTATCATCAACCAGGGCTTTGACGCTATGACCATTCAGGCTGCTGACATGGCTGCTTTGGCACCCGTAGTCGCAGAAGCTGCACAGGCTGGCATCATCGTTGTTGACCACTATGGCTTCACCAACGAGCAGGTTGCTACCGACTCCATCTATCAGGTTCTGTTCGGCCAGAAGGAAGCTGGCAAGCTGCAGGCTGAAGAGTTCATTAAGCTCAACGGCGAGACCGGTAAGGTCGCTATCATCGCTGGTCTGACCGGCGCTGACAACGCTATGCAGCGTACCGCAGGCTTCATGGAAGTTCTGGAAAAGTACCCCGGCATCGAAGTCGTTGATACTCAGTACTGTGACTGGGATACCCAGAAGGCACAGACCGCTGCTGAGAACATCCTGACTGCACATCCCGACCTGTGCGCATTCCTGGTACAGGACGACGGCATGTCCAAGGGTGTTTGGAACGCAATCGAAGCAGCCGGCAAGCAGGACACCTGTAAGATCGCTTCTCAGGGCTTCTATGAGTGGTCCAAGGAGTACATCAAGTCCGACAAGTTTATGTTCACCATTACCTATCCCGCAGGCTTCTTCTCCCGTGACGCTATGGACGTAATCAAGGCTGTTTTCGACGGCGAGACTGTTGAGCATGTGAAGTACCTGGGCATGGAACTGGTTACCAAGGAGAACGTGGACACTGCTGCTCACGACTAATCCTTACCTCCATATTCATAGCAATACATAACGCATAAAGAAAGCCGGGTGGTGACCTCACCACCCGGCTTTTTGAAAAGGAGACTGGAATATGGCAATTTTCTTTGAAATGCGTGGCATCTGCAAGGAATTCCCCGGCGTCAAGGCGCTGGACAACGTAGGTTTTACCGTTGCAGAAGGTGAAATTCGCGCGCTGGTCGGCGAAAACGGCGCCGGCAAATCCACCCTTATGAAGATCCTCAACGGCAACTATAAGAAAGATGCCGGCGAGATTCTCATCGACGGCGAGCCCGTCAACATTACC
>JAZRQF010000029.1:0-13204 GCA_045649605.1 Faecousia sp. | reverse complement strand
GTTGAAAAGGGTGTTCAGGAAGCTGTTCAGAAGGGCCCCCTGGCAGGCTATCCCATGGTCGGTCTGAAGGCTGTTCTGTACGATGGCTCTTACCACCCCGTTGACTCCAACGAAATGGCATTTAAGCTGGCTGCTATCCTGGCATTCAAGGAAGCAATGCCCAACGCCGCTCCCACTCTGCTGGAGCCCATCGGTTCTCTGGCAGTTACCGTCCCCGAATCCTACGTCGGCGACGTTATGGGCGACCTGAGCAAGCGCCGCGGCCGTCCTCTGGGCATGAATCCCGACGCCGATGGCAACACCGTGGTCGAGGCTGAAGTTCCCATGGCTGAAATGAGCAGCTACGCAATCGATCTGCGTGCTATGACCCAGGCAAGAGGCTCCTTCACTCTGGAGTTTGTCCGTTATGAGGAAGTGCCCAAGGCCAACCAGCAGAAGATCATTGACGAGGCCAACAAGAGCGAAGACTAATTCATAAATTTAACCGGTGCAGGTTTTTGCCTGCACCGGTTTTTTATAGCATTTCCGGAAAGATTGTGCTATAATATAACAAAAACTAGGAAAGGGGACTGTCCGATGCTTCCCGAGGCTTTTTTGAAAAGAATGGAACAACAGTTGGGTGAGGAATACCCGGCTTTTATGGATAGCTTGGAGAGACCCAGAGCCGTGGCTCTGCGTTTTAATCCCTTGAAAGGGGATAGACCCGATCTGGATTTTGTAGGGGAGCAAGTTCCCTGGGAACCGGAGGGGTTCTATTATGACCCGGAGGCACGACCCGGCCTGCACCCATACCACGAGGCCGGCGTATACTATCTACAGGAAGCCAGTGCCATGTCGGCGGTGGCTTTGCTGGAGCCACAACCCGGTGAACGGATCTGCGATCTGTGCGCTGCTCCCGGTGGTAAGACCACCCAAATTGCCGGCAGAATGCAAGGCGAAGGCTTTTTGCTGTGTAACGAGATCAATCCCAAGCGCGCCAAAATTCTCAGCCGTAACATTGAACGCATGGGTGTTGCCAATGCGTTGGTTACCAATGAGCATCCCCAGAACCTTGCAAAGCGATATGAAGGCTATTTTGACCGGGTGCTGATCGATGCGCCTTGTTCCGGTGAGGGCATGTTCCGTAAGGAAGAGGCGGCGGTCACCGACTGGAGTCAGGAAACGGTGGAAATGTGCGCCCGGCGGCAGGCAGAGATTTTGCACTCCGGCGCCCAATTGGTACGCCCCGGCGGCAGACTGGTCTATTCTACCTGCACCTTTGCACCGGAAGAAAATGAGCAAGCGATTGCCCGGTTCTTAGAAGATCACCCGGAGTTTACTCCCGAAACCGTAGACGGTCATTGGTTTGTTCCCGGTCCTGACGGATCTTTCCGCATATGGCCCCACAAGTTGCTGGGAGAGGGTCATTTCGCTGCGGTACTGCGCAAAAAAGGGGAGGAAACTACGGATTTGTCCACAGCGGCGCCTGCTAAATTACCCAAGCCGTGGACGGAATTTGCCAATAAGCTGGGCATTTCTCTGCCGGAGGGATATCCGGTTATGTTTGGACAGAGCCTTTACTGGGCACCTGCAGAAATGCCGGATATTCGTGGTATCAAGGTGATGCGCCCCGGTCTGGAGCTTGGTGAGATCAAGAAGGACCGCTTTGAGCCTGCCCATGCATTGGCGCTTTGGCTGAACACGGCGAACACTGTCCACGATATAGCGGCAGACAGCGGAGAAATCAAAGCATATATGCATGGCGAAACCATTCCCTCTGCCAAGACCGGTTGGTGTTTGGTGAGCGTAGACGGCTTCTCCATCGGTTGGGGAAAAGGGGACGGAAATGTCTTAAAAAATCACTATCCCAAGGGTTTGCGGCGATAAATAGGCCAAAATTGTACTTTACATAACGCAACGCGTATGGTATAATTTCAGGTAGACTTATTGAATAATTCGCAAGGAGAGGATCTTCCTTGGCTAGATATGAAATTATTGGCGGCACACCCCTGAACGGTGAAGTAACCATCAGCGGTGCCAAGAATGCGGCGGTGGCAATTCTGCCTGCTGCGATTCTGGTAAATGGTGTATGCCGTGTTGAAAATGTTCCGGATATTTCCGATGTTAGAATACTGCTTGATATTCTGGCGGATATGGGCGTGGGTGTTACCCGGGAGGCTCCCGGCGTATTTCTTTTGGATTGCACCAATATTACCAAGACCTGCCCCAACCCCGAGCTGGTGCGTAAAATGCGCGCAAGCTATTATCTGATGGGCGCTTTGATGAGCCGTTTCGGTAAGGCAAATGTGGCTTTGCCCGGTGGCTGTAATTTCGCCTCCCGTCCCATTGACCAGCATTTGAAGGGTTTCCGTGCTCTGGGTGCTGAAGTGGTGGAGATGCCCGATTATGTGAATATCGAGGCAGGCGAGGACGGTCTGCACGGCAACAGAGTCAGCCTTGACGTTGTTAGTGTAGGCGCAACTGCCAACATTATGATGGCGGCTGTTTTGCTTCCCGGTCAGACTGTGATCGAGAATGCGGCGAAAGAGCCTCATATCGTTGACTTGGCAAACTTCTTAAATACCATGGGCGCTCGGATTTCCGGCGCCGGTACAGATACGGTGAAGATCCGCGGTGTGGAAAGCCTCCACGGCGGTACATACGCCATTATTCCCGACCAGATCGAGGCAGGTACGTACCTGGCAGCGGTTACCGCTGTTGGCGGCAATGTGCTGGTGAAGAATGTTATCCCCAAGCACATGGACTGCATTACCTCTAAGCTGGAGGAAATGGGCGCTAAGATCACCAACTATGATGATTGCATCCGTGTCCGTAGTGAGGGCCGTCTGCGTCAGGCAACGGTTAAGACCCATCCGTATCCCGGCTTCCCCACGGATATGCAGGCGCAGATCTGTGTGTGCATGACCTTGGCAAACGGTGTGAGCCGTCTGACCGAAAGCGTGTACGAGACCCGTTTCTTCGGCTACTGTTCTGAGCTGCAGAGCATGGGCGCAGAGATCATCATCAACGGCAAGACCGCGATGGTTACCGGCCGTGAAAAGCTCCATGGCGCAGATGTTTCTGCCCGTGACCTGCGTGCCGGCGCTGCGTTGATTATTGCCGGTTTGGCTGCAGAAGGCACTACCCGTGTCCGCAATATCCACTTTGTGGAGCGTGGCTACGAGAATATTATTCAGAAGCTGACTGCGCTGGGCGCAAACATTATCCGCGTAGAAGACTAACAAAAGCGTAACACCCTCAAAACTACGGTTTTGAGGGTGTTTTTTCTTATTGAAACAGTGCTGTCGAAAGATAGCGGTCGCCGGTGTCCGGCAGCAGTACCACAATTGTCTTGCCGACATTTTCCGGACGTGCTGCCACCACCATGGCGGCATGCAGCGCAGCGCCGGAGGAGATGCCCGCCAAGATGCCTTCCGTTGTGGCAAGGCGCTTGCCCGCTGCGTAAGCCTCCGCTTCCGTAACGGAAATTACTTCATCGTAAACGGAAGTGTCCAAAATGTCGGGAATGAAGTTTGCGCCGATGCCCTGCAATCCGTGAGGTCCTGCGATGCCCTTAGACAAAAGGGGAGAACTGGCAGGCTCTACGGCCACAACCTGAATGTTAGCATTCTTTTCTTTCAGATACTGTCCCACGCCGGTTAGCGTGCCGCCGGTGCCTACACCTGCCACGAAAATGTCCACATCGCCGTCGGTGTCCTCCCAGATTTCCGGGCCGGTGGTGGCTACGTGGGCGGCTACGTTGGCAGGGTTATAGAATTGACCGGCAATAAAGCTGCCGGGAATTTCCCGGAACAGTTCGTTTGCTTTATCCACAGCGCCCTGCATACCCAGCTTGCCGGGGGTCAGCACCAGTTCTGCGCCGTAAGCGAGCATAAGCTGCTGCCGTTCTACGCTCATGGAATCCGGCATGACGATGATCACCCGATAGCCACGAGGAATAGCCATGGCAGCCAAGCCAATGCCGGTGTTGCCGGAGGTAGGCTCAATGATCGTGCCGCCGGGTTTCAGAATACCCCGTTCTTCTGCATCCAGAATCATAGCCAGCGCAGCCCGGGCCTTTACCGAACCGGTAGGATTGCAGCATTCCAGCTTTGCCAGTATCCGGGCAGGCATATTCAGATTTCCCAGCTCCAGCAGGGGCGTATTGCCCACCAACTGGGCAATGGATGTGTAGATTTTACCCATGGGATCACCTCAATTTGCTTTGTTAGGGAGATTATATAATTTCTTGCACCGCCTTGTCAACCGGGACATTGACAAGGCAGTTTGATTATGGTATAAAACAAGAAATGTGAAAGGGGAGTCTGCTATGTCAGCTATTGAAAATCAAATTGAAAATGTAGTAGATCTCATTTTGGAGGACTACAGAGGTGGTCGGGATATTGATCTGATGGAAATGTCCAACCAGCCGGACAAGGACGTGATCATTGAGATCATCGAGAAACTCCGTAAGATCGTTTACCCCGGTTATTTCCGCGATAAGACCTACCGGATTTATAATGCCAAGCACAATCTGTCCGTTATGATCGAGGATGTGATGTACAATCTGAGCCATCAGATCGCCCTGGTTGTAAAAGAGAATAATGCAGTGGAAAATGCCCGGGAGTTGTGTCTGGAATTCCTGCGCCGGATTCCCAAGGTCCGTGCCATGGTGCAGACCGATCTGCAGGCTGCTTATGACGGTGACCCTGCAGCCACCGGTAAGGCAGAGGTGATCTTCTCCTATCCCGGATTGTTTGCCATTACGGTCTACCGCCTGGCGCATGAACTGTATACCCTTAATATACCCATGATTCCCAGAATCATGACCGAGTATGCCCACAGCATTACGGGTATTGATATTCACCCCGGCGCCACCATTGGCAAGTTCTTCTTTATTGACCACGGTACCGGTATCGTTATCGGTGAGACCACTGTGATCGGGGAAAATGTAAAGATCTATCAGGGTGTTACTTTGGGTGGCTTGTCTACCCGTGGCGGACAAAACCTGCGCGGTAAGCGCCGTCATCCCACCATTGAGGATAACGTAACCATTTACGCCAACGCCTCTATTTTGGGCGGTGAAACGGTGATCGGCCAAGGCTGCGTCATTGGCTCCAGCGCATTCATTACTAAGTCCGTTCCCCCTTGCACGACAGTCAGTTTGAAGAGTCAGGAATTGCAGATGAAACCCCACGGCAATTGCTGCGATACATGCAAGGATGCTTTCTGGCCCGAAAATAAGCAATAAAGGCTATAAACACAGAGTAATAGGAATTATATACGGGATGCTTGTTGACAAACAAAGAGCCAAAGTGTATAATTATGGAAGGAATTGCTCCTAATATTGTTTTGCAAACCTATGGAGGTAAGAGAATGAAACCGGTTGAAAAGAACTTAATCAAGATTTGTAATATTGCTTGCGTAGCCATCATGCTGTTGCTGGTGCTGATGCAGTTTATGCCCTACTGGTACAACTTCGGCGGTACATATATGTCCGGTGAGGAATTTGTTGCTTCTCAGGTTGAGGCTGTTGCTCAGGAAAAGGAATATGCTGACAGCATCCGTGCAAATGCTGACGCTATTAAGGAGAAGGCTGAAGCTCTGATGCCCACTGAGGCTACCGAGCCTGCTGAGACTGTAGAGACTACTGTACCTGAAGAGACTGTAGAAGAGACTACTGAGGCTACTGAGCCTGCTGAGACCATCGATCCTGCTCAGACTCTGGAAGAGATCCAGACTCTGGCCGGCGAATCCAAGGTCGCTGCCGGTAAGATCAACGAAGTTGCTGCAGCATCCTCCGGCGAAAAGCTGGAAGTTGTCTCCATCGCAAAGACTGTTTGGTTCCCCAATGACGTTGAGCCTCCTCTGCTGGGCATGCACCTGCTGATCCTGGTCTTTGGTGCGTTGGGTGTATTCTTCTGCCTGAAGAACGTGAATGGCGCTATTAACTGTGTATTCCCCCTGCTGGTCTCCATTGGCGGTCTGGGTTACTGGACTAACCCCGCTGCACAGACTGGTATGCTGTGGGTACTGCATGGCATCTTTGCTTTGCTGCTGATCCCTGTGACACTGGTATTTGTCTACCTGTTTGTCCGTTACCTCATTGCTTGTGTCAAAGAGGCTTAATTTCCAGTGATAAGAAAAGCACAACTGCTTCGGCAGTTGTGCTTTTTTGCGTAATAAAGCAGGGTACATAACTATGTACCCTGCTTTTATTTGATTATGCCAAGTAGATAGCCTTGCAAGCCAGCATGGTCATGTAGCAGTCCAGCTTGGAGACGATCTCCATGGGAGCGTGCATACACAGAACGGGAACGCCTGCGTCAACAGTAACGATGTTGCGGTTTGCCATGTAGGCAGCCACCGTGCCGCCGCCGCCCTGATCGACCTTGCCCAGTGTAGCGGTCTGCCACAGAACACCGGCATTGTCCAAGGTGTAACGGATGTGGAACATAGCTTCAGCGGATGCATCGCTGGCGCCACCCTTACCGCGGTGACCGGTGTACTTGCAGATGGCAACGCCGTAGTTGAGCATGCTGTTGTTGCGGCGGTCGCAGGTCTCTGCGAAGTTGGGGTCGAAAGCGTTGGAAACGTCAGCAGACAGACAGAAGGAGTTCTCGTAGCAACGGTTCAGGCTTGCGCCGGTAGCGTCGCACAGATCCTGCATGAAGGTGTCGAACACCTGGCTCTGCATGCCGGAGACACCTACAGAACCAATCTCTTCCTTGTCGGCGAAGATACACACAGCGGTGTGAGTGGGGGTACCCATCTCCAGCAGGGGTTCCAGCTCTGCGTAAACGCATACACGGTCGTCGTGGCCGTAGGCGCCCAGCAGGCTGCGGTCCAGACCAACCTCACGGCACTTGCCGGCAGGTACGATGGTCAGTTCAGCAGAGTGGAAGTCAGCTTCAATAATGCCGTACTTCTCGTTGAGCAGCTTCATGATGTTCAGCTTTACCAGCTCGGAGCCTTCGCCTTCCAGAGGCTCTGTGCCCAGAATGACGTTCAGCTGTTCGCCGGCAATGCCGTCAGCCAAAGTCTTTTTCATCTGATCGGCTGCCAGATGGATCAGCAGGTCGGAAACCACCAGTACGGGATCGTTGTCGTCCTCACCGATGGTGATGTTGACGCAGCTGCCGTCCTTGCGGCATACAATGCCGTGGAGCGCCAGAGGCACGGTGGGCCACTGATACTTCTTGATGCCGCCGTAGTAGTGGGTCTTGAAGTAAGCGATCTCAGAGTCCTCGTACAGAGGGTTGGGCTTCAGGTCCATACGGGGGGAGTCCATATGTGCAGCGCAGATGTTGGCGCCGGTGTTCAGGGACTCGCTGCCGATGACAGCCAGCATAATGCTCTTGTCACGGTTGTTCTTATAAACCTTGTCGCCGGGCTGCAGCTTTTCACCGGGAACCAGAGCCTTAAAGCCGTGCTTTTCGGCAACCTCGATTGCCCAGGCAGTGGCCTCACGCTCGGTCTTGCAGGCATCCATAAATGCAGCGTAACGCTTGCAGTAGGCTTCCATTTCAGCGCGCTGCTCCTCGGTCAAGTTGGCATAGCCGTTCTTGGGGGTGTGCAGCAGGGATTCGCGCAGTTCTTCATTTGTCATAGGGGATTCGCTCCTTTCACGATTTTATACTTTCATTATACCCAAATCGCCTAAAAAGGCAAGGCATTTCTCCCGGAAAGCTTCCGGGGTGCTGTCGTTGTGCAGGGTGTAGCTGCACATGGCTTGAAATTCAGATTGAGGACGCTGGGCAGCGATCCTTGCCCGGGCATATTCTTCGGGAATGTTGTCTCGCTGCATCAGTCGGGCAATTCGGGATTCTTCCGGGGCGGTTATCGCCACAGTTAGTTGACATAATTCTTCCAAGCCGCCCTCGAACAAGCCAATGGCGTCAATGGCAGCCAGCTTGGGTACAGGGGACAGCAGTCGCTGAACCTCTGCTTTGACGGCGCTGTGGGTGATCCGGTTCAGATCCTCCAGCGCAGTTTTGTCTGCAAAAACGATTTGTCCCAGCTTCTTGCGCTGCAGCGCTCCGTTTTCTGCAGTGCCGGGAAATCGATCTTCAATCTGTGCCAAAAGGGAAGGATCAGTTTCCAGCAGGCGGTGATACACTTGATCGCAATCAATCACCACGCCGCCCAGTTCTCCGATCAGATTTAATAGGGTTGTTTTTCCGCAGCCGGTGCCGCCGGTAATTCCAATAATCATAGGGAATCCTCCGTATCTATGATCTGGAAGGCAGCCGCCTTCTTCAAACGGTTTTGGACTGCGTAGGCAATGCCACCGCCTATGGGACAACGGGCAAAGACCCGCTTGACGTCCGGACTGTCCAGCTCACGCAGGGCGGCAAACAGACCGGCAGATAACGATGCAGTGTCGGCTTCCTTGCCGTATGCCAAAGGCGCACAGCCTTCGTACAGCGGCAGTTCTTCTTCGAAGCAGAGCACACGGTCGCCGGGGGTAAACTGACTGCGGACATACTGTGCGGCCTTTTCCCGGCTGCCGGCAACAATCAGCACCTCACATTGGGGCGCATAGTGCTTATACTTCATGCCCGGCGCTTTTACGACCGCATCCTTATCGATCTGTGCGGTGACAGCTTTGTCTACGGTCAAATCCCCAAGAACTTCCATCAGCTGCTCCGGGGTAATTCCACCGGGGCGCAGCAGCCGTGCCGGTGTTTCGGTCAGATCCACAATGGTAGACTCCACACCCACCTGACAAGCGCCGCCGTCTACGATCAGTTCCAGCTTTCCGTCGTGATCGTGGAGCACATGCTGGGCTGTGGTGGTGGAGGGTTTACCGGACAGATTGGCAGAGGGCGCGGCAATGGGTGTGCCGGACAAAGCGATAATTTTCCGGGTGATGTCATTGTCAGGGCAGCGGATAGCAACGGTAGGCAGACCGGCGGTGGTGCATTTGGGAACGATTTCCCGGGCAGGCAGCACCATAGTCAGCGGACCGGGCCAAAACTTCTCTGCCAGCCGGTAGGCTGCGTCGGGAATGTCATGGCAAAGGGTATCTAACTGGTCAACATCTGCGATATGCAAAATCAAGGGGTTGTCCTGAGGGCGACCCTTGGCAATAAATATTTTGGCGACTGCATCCGGATTCAATCCGTCAGCGCCCAGACCGTACACGGTCTCTGTTGGAATGGCGACCAGACCGCCGTTTTGAATGATGGCAGCGGCTTTTTCAGCCACATCCGGCGAAGATGCGGGCAAAACTACAGTTTTCAAGGGAATCCCCCTTTCATTGGTGTTTGAGCAAAAAGGGAGCAGCGATTGCTGCTCCCGATAATTTGGTTTAAACAGTGGGCTGGTTAGCAGCTTCGATGATCTGTACAAACTTCTCAGGAACCAGAGAAGCGCCGCCGATCAGACCGCCGTCGATGTCGGGCTGTGCCAGCAGCTCGAAAGCGTTCTTCTCGTTCATGGAACCGCCGTACAGAATGGAGGTTGCACGAGCGTGCTTGGAGGAGTACAGCTTACGAACAACGGTACGGATGCCTTCGCAAACTTCCTGAGCCTGCTCGGGAGTAGCGGTCATGCCGGTGCCGATAGCCCAGATGGGCTCGTAAGCGATAACGACCTTGCGGATCTTATCCTCGGAAACACCCTGCAGGCCCAGCTTGATCTGCATAGCGATCCACTCGGTGGTGATGCCAGCCTGACGCTGCTCCAGGGTCTCGCCGCAGCACATGATGGGGGTCAGACCTGCTTCCAGAGCAGCCAGAACCTTTGCATTGACATCAGCGTCGGTCTCGCCCATAGCACGGCGCTCGGAGTGGCCGATGATTACGTACTTGCAGCCTGCGTCTACCAGCATGTTGGTAGCGATCTCGCCGGTGTAAGCGCCGCTGGCATTTGCATTGCAGTTTTCTGCACCGATGCCTACGCGGGTCTCACGCATAGCGCGGACAGCAGCGGGAATGCAAACAGCGGGGACACACAGAGCGATATCACACCAGCGGCCCTTGGGCATGATGGACTTGAAGTTCATCATGAATTCCTTGGTCTCGCTGGGAGTCTTGTTCATTTTCCAGTTACCGGCAATGACGGTCTTACGATACTTTCTATTCATTACGATCTCTCCTTATATATGTGCATCTTAACGATGTAATTGACGTAGTTAATGTTTATGTTTTGGAAAAAGGATTATGCGAAAATTTGGGAAGTGCAGGGGCTGGAAACCAGCCCCTGCCGGTTGTCATTTCAATTATTTGTCCTGCAGACAAGCAATGCCGGGGAGTTCCAGACCTTCCAGGAATTCCAGAGAAGCACCGCCGCCGGTGGAGATGTGGGTGATGCGGTCAGCAAAACCCAGCTGCTCGCAAGCGGCTGCGCTGTCGCCACCGCCAACGATGGTCACAGCGTCGGAATCTGCCAGAGCCTGTGCAACTGCGATGGTACCCTTTGCCAGAGTGGGGTTCTCGAACACACCCATGGGGCCGTTCCAGACAACAGTCTTAGCAGCCTTAGCAGCAGCAGCGAAGGTCTCGCAAGCCTTGGGGCCGATGTCCAGACCCATAGCGGTCTCGGGGATTGCGGTGCAGTCTACATAGTCAACAGCGATCTCAGCATCGATGGGAGAGGGGAAGGACTCTGCGATAGCAGTGTCAACGGGCAGCAGCAGGTTCACGCCCTTGGTCTGTGCCTTAGCCATCATTTCCTTGCAGTACTCCAACTTCTCGTTGTCAACCAGAGACTTACCTACGTTGTAGCCCTGAGCAGCCAGGAAGGTGTAAGCCATACCGCCGCCGATGATCAGGGTGTCAACCTTCTCCAGCAGATTGTTGATAACGTTCAGCTTGTCGGAAACCTTAGCGCCGCCCAGAATAGCCACGAAGGGACGCTCGGGGTTAGCCAGAGCCTTGCCCATGATGGAAACTTCCTTCTGAACCAGGTAGCCGGAAACTGCGGGCAGGTAGTCAGCAACACCTGCGGTGGAAGAGTGAGCGCGGTGAGCAGTACCGAAAGCGTCGTTGACAAAGATGTCAGCCAGGTCTGCCAGAGCCTTGCTCAGCTCGGGATCGTTCTTGGTCTCGCCCTTGATGTAACGGGTGTTCTCCAGCAGCATTACGTCGCCGTCCTTCATAGCGGCAGCCTTAGCCTTGGAGTCCTCGCCGGCAACGTCGGAAGCCATGATAACTTCCTTGCCCAGCAGCTGGGAGATGCGCTCAGCAACTACCTTCAGGCTCAGCTCGGGCTTCCACTCGCCCTTGGGCTTGCCCATGTGGGAGCAGAGGATGACCTTAGCGCCCTTGTTTACCAGATACTCGATGGTGGGCATAGCGGCAACGATACGCTTGTCGGAAGTGATCTTGCCGTCCTTGGTGGGTACGTTGAAGTCGCAGCGGCACAGAACGCGCTTGCCGGCTACTTCAATGTCTTCAATAGACTTCTTGTTGTAGTTCATTGTTATTCCTCCATAATCGGGATATTAGTCCCGCATTTTTCCATGATCCTGCAGGCAGGGGAAATCCAACTGCCGCAAAGCTTCATACACCGTGATCGCCACAGAGTTGCTCAAATTCAAACTCCGTGCTTCCGGGCGCATGGGCAGGCGGATGCAGCTTTCCCGGTGCGCTTCCAGAAAATCCTCGGGCAGACCCTTGGTCTCTTTGCCGAAGAACAGATAGCACTCGTCGGCAAATTTTGCCTCGGTGTAGCTTCGGGGTGCTTTTGTGGACAGACACCACATCTGGGCGACCTGATTTTTGCTGAAGAAATCTTCCAGATTGTCATAGTCCCGGACGTCTACCAAATGCCAGTAGTCCAATCCGGCGCGTTTGACAGCCTTTTCAGAAATGTCGAAACCCAGAGGACGGATCAAATGCAGCCGTGCGCCGGTGGCGGCGCAAGTACGGGCAATGTTGCCGCAGTTTTGTGGGATCTCCGGCTCAACCAGTACAATATTGAGCATTTTTGCCACCTCCAATGTGGGAAAATCTCAGCCAAACTATTGTATGTCAAACCGCGGGTAAAATCAATCTAAAAAATACATTTTTTAGAAACTTTTCATAGTATTCACATAAAAAAAGTAGAAAACCCAATAAATTTGTGAAAAATTATGTGAAAATTAAAAAACACTTACCGGACTTGCGGGCAAAACAGGCAATTGCTGTTGAAATCGTTGACATTTTACGCAATTTGTGAGACAATAAGGCGAATAATTTTTGATACGAGAGGATCTGTAACTATGTTCCAATCCAGAACCCATACCTGCGGCGAGCTGCGGCTCGGCGATGCAGGCAAGCAGGTAACTCTGGCCGGTTGGCTGGAGAATGTCCGCGAGGTCGGCGCTAACTTTGCATTCTTGGTGCTGCGTGACTACTATGGCACTACACAGGTCGTGGTAGAGACCGAGGAAATGATGCGCATTATCAAGGGCATCAATAAGGAGACCACTATTCAGGTCACCGGCTCTGTCCGTGAGCGTGAGAGCAAGAACCCCAAGCTGCCCACCGGTGAGATCGAAGTCGTACCTGAGAAGATCGAGATCTTGGGTAAGTGCCGTCACAACCAGTTGCCCTTTGAGATCAACAAGTCCAAGGACGCAGACGAGAACACCCGTCTGAAGTACCGTTATCTGGACCTGCGTAACCCCGCAGTCAAGCAGAACATCATTCTGCGTTGTCAGGTGGTAGCAGCTATTCGTGCGGCTATGACCGAGCGTGGCTTCCTGGAGATCACCACTCCTATTCTGACCGCATCTTCTCCCGAGGGCGCACGTGACTATCTGGTGCCCGCCCGTAATCACCCCGGCAAGTTCTATGCGCTGCCCCAGGCTCCCCAGCAGTTCAAGCAGCTGCTGATGACCTCCGGCTTTGACCGTTATTTCCAGATCGCACCCTGCTTCCGTGATGAGGATGCCCGTGCGGACCGTACTCCCGGCGAGTTCTATCAGCTGGATATGGAGATGGCATTTGCATCTCAGGACGACGTGCTGGCTACTTTGGAAGATGTGCTGCAGCCTATCTTCTGCAAGTTCGGTAAGTATGAGCGCGTATCTACTGCACCTTTCCGCCGCATTGCTTTTAACGAGGCTATGGAGCGCTACGGCTCCGACAAGCCCGACCTGCGTATTGACCTGGAAGTTCAGGACATTACCGCAGAGGTTGCCGGCTGTGAGTTCGGACCTTTCCAGAACGCAACCGTTAAGGCTGTGGCTGTGGATGATTTTGACCAGGGCCGTAAGTGGATCGACAAGCTGCTT
>JAZRQF010000028.1:0-65364 GCA_045649605.1 Faecousia sp. | reverse complement strand
GCGGGAGGACATGCCGGCTTCTTCCTTCATCTTCAGCTCACAGTCCAGTTCGCCGCACCACATGGTCTTGATGAAACCACCGTTCTTCTCCTGCAGTTCCTTGGCTTCCTCCAGGGAGTGTGCTTCGTAGATATGGTCGGTCAGGTTCTTCTTGGCCTTCTCGTACATACCCTGATGCACCAGTTCCAGCTGCTGTGCCACAGCCGTTTCCAGATCGGTCAGGTTTACAACGGTCTTTTCGCCATCGTTACGGCGAACCAGCACGCACTGGCCGTTCTCCAGATCACGGGGACCACACTCAACACGCAGCGGCACGCCCTTCATTTCGTACTCAGCGCACTTCCAACCCATGGAGTTATCGGAATCATCCAGCTTGACACGGAAGCCGGCATTTACAAGGCGATCCTTCAGGCCGTTGGCTGCCTCCAAAACGCCCTCCTTATGCTGGGCGATGGGCAGGATGATAACCTGAACAGGCGCAACCTTGGGAGGCAGCACCAGACCGTTGTTGTCGCCGTGGGTCATGATGATACCGCCGATCAAACGGGTGGAAACACCCCAGGAAGTCTGATGGGGGTTGACCTTCTGGTTGTTCTTGTCGGTGAAAGTAATATCGAAAGCCTTTGCAAAGCCATCACCAAAGTAGTGGGATGTGCCAGCCTGCAGTGCCTTGCGGTCGTGCATCATGCATTCCATGGTATAGGTAGCCTCAGCGCCGTTGGACTTTTCCTTATCGGTCTTCTGACCACGGGTAACGGGCATTGCCAGCACGTTCTCACAGAAGTCGGCATAGACATTGAGCATACGCTCAGTCTCTTCCTTGGCCTCCTCAGCAGTAGCGTGCATGGTATGACCCTCCTGCCACAGGAACTCACGGTGGCGCAGGAAGGGACGGCTGGTCTTCTCCCAACGCAGAACACTGCACCACTGATTGAGCATCATGGGCAGGTCACGGTGGGACTGAATTGCGTTCTTAAAGTACTCACAGAACAAAGTCTCGGAAGTGGGACGGATGCAGTAGCGCTCCTCCAGCTTTTCGCTGCCACCATAGGTGACCCAAGCGCACTCAGGAGCAAAACCCTCAACGTGGTCCTTTTCCTTCTGCAGCAGGCTTTCCGGGATCAGCATGGGCATGTAGACATTCTCTGCGCCGGTCTTCTTAAACTCGGCATCCATCAGCCGCTGAATGTTCTCCCAGATCGCATAACCGTAGGGACGGTAAATGAAAATACCCTTAATGGAAGAATAGTCGATCAGCTGCGCCTTTTTGCACACATCAGTGAACCACTGGGCGAAGTCGACCTCCATATCTGTAATTTGTTCTACCTTTTTATCTTTTGCCATGTTTGTCATCCTCTCGATAACCATTTTTAACGTTTAATATTGTATCACACGTGTCAAGTTTTTCATAGAATGTTGTAAAGTTTTTCCTTTTGGGAGGCTATTATGACCGAAGTAACGTTACTTTTAGAGCCGGCTGTGGCTCTTTTTTATACCCGTATCGCCGCATCCGTAGGCGTATCTTTGGAAACCGTCCTAAGCGATGCGCTTTTTAAGCTGGCCGGAGAACTTTCTTTGGAAGCTTTGCAAACAAAAGAATAAGCATGAAAATCTATGTTGATTCATTACAGTAATGGTATAGCAACAAAGACGAACACAGTGAAAAAAGTGCCCATGCAACAAAAGAAATAACACAATAAGAGCGCCGCTGTCTGCAAGCTGCAGACAGTGGCGCTCTGCGTAAGTTGAATGATAGCATAATGTACTTACTGCGCGTTTAATTATGTTGCGATTTCTTTCTGCATAGCGGATAGTATATGCCAGTCGTGTATTACGATACGGGGGCTTTTGCTGTCCGTACAATCTGGGGCAGTTCATGTTGTGGGGCATTTTTATATACTGCTGCCTTTTTTGATATCCCGGGGGGTCAGGCCCAGGTGCTTTTTCATCATCCGGCGCATAAACGAGGGCGAGGAAAAATGCAGCATTTCGCAAACCTCCTCGGCGGTTTTTCCCTGCAACAAAAGCGCCTCTGCCCGGGCCAGCTTGATCCGGTTTTTGTATTGGATCGGGGAAACGCCCACCGCCTGACGAAACACCTCAAAAAACCGAGAAGGGCTCATATAGCAAAGGGCAGCAACTTCCTCCACCCGGACCTGTTCGAAATTCTGATCCCGTAAGTATTTCAAAGCAGGCAGGATGCGGTCGCCCCACTTGTTTTCTCTTTTTTCCAGTAATGGGAGCACCCGGTGAAGCAGCAGAAACAGCGCAGAAAGGCTCTGAAAGGAATCTTCATTTTCCCATGCCTCCAGCAGAAATTCGAAATCCTTTTCCGCCTCGGGCAAATGCAGGACCTGCATCGACTGGTAGTAAAGGGAAAGAAAATCCACATCAAATTCCACCGCATCAAAAAGCACTTCATCCCCATACCAATGGGAAACATAGGATGCCGACTTGGGAAGGAACCAAACATCCCCCTCCTGAAGATGAAATACCCTGCCTTCTTCTGTCTCTACAACGCAGCTTCCCCGTTTGATAAACGCAAGGCGCGGCGCAGGGAATCCGACTTTGGTACCTGCTGTATAGGGACCGGTCCGTATGTTTCTTCTGGCAAAAAATCTACAAAAATGCTCTTCTTCCCGTTCCATAACTGTAAATCCTCCGTAGGATTGTGACCTTTTTTAGTATTATACTGCCTCCTTGCTTCGCGGTCAATGATTTATAATAAAAAAAACAGAAATAAGGAGTGTGGAGAATATGAAAAAGGTTTTGGTAATCGGCGGCACCGGCACAATGGGAAGATATTTGTGCCCCCTTTTGGCGCAAAAGGGCTACGCGGTAGACGCCATTGCAGGCGAGATCAAAAACGACAGCGACGGCGTTTACTATCACTTGGCCAACGCTATGGACAACCGAGTGCTGGAGCAATTTCTGTCCCGGGGCTATGATGCCGTGGTGGATTTTATGTGGTATCGGAATATCGATTTATACGAAAGCCGCTACCAAATGTTCTTGAATGAGACCGATCATTATTTCGCGCTTTCCTCTTACCGGGTCTATGCAGATAGCCCCAATGACCCACTGACGGAAGCGTCTCTCCGTTTGTCGGAAAGCCTGGACCCTTGCGATAGCTGGCATCACCACACAGGCTACGCCCAGGTAAAATGCGCGATGGAAGATCTGCTGACCGGCTCCGGCGGACAAAACTGGACTATTCTCCGTCCCACGGTGGTATATTGTCCGGGCCGGCTGCCCCTTCTGACCTGGAGCAACAACGAGGTTGCCCTCAGAGCATACGCAGGCAGAAAGATTGTGCTTCCCCGGGAAGCACTGGAGAAAAAGACCACTATGGTCTGGGGCGAAGATGTGGCAAAAATGATCGGCGGACTGATGTTTAACCCTGCTGCGAAAAAGCAGATCTACAACATCGCCACAGCCGAGACCCTGACCTGGGGAGAAGTTCTGGAGCATTACCAAAAAACCTTGGGGCTGGAGGCTGAATTTTGTAATACCGAAGACTTCTTCCGCATCATCACAGGAGAAGCCCCTTCGGAAGAAGTCTTAACCTGGGCAAAAAATATTCTTTATTATGACCGCCTTTACGATCGAAGTGTGGACAATAGCAAGGTGCTGCATGACGCAGGCTTGAAGCAGGAAGAGCTGATGCCCATTCGCAAAGGCTTGACATTGGCTGCAGAGGGCATGCTCCCCAAGGATTTTTATACTTTGGATGCTTATCTGAAAGGAAAGTGCCTATGAGAAAGATCAAAATCGTACAGATCGGCGTTGGCCACGACCACGCCTTGCCGAATTTTCGTTGTGTAGCCTCTATGACGGATGTCTTTGAAATGGTGGGAATTGTCCGCGTGGAAGGCGAAGAAAGCATCAAACCGAATTTTCTCGAGAATTTCGAACACATTCCCGTTCTGACTCTGGAAGAGGCATTTTCTGTCCCCGGGCTGGAGGCTGCCTTGATCGAAACGGAGGACCTGGACTTGGTTTTTTATGCCCGTATGGCTGCAGAGAAGGGGCTTCATGTGTTTATGGACAAGCCCGGCAGTCAAAGCGCGGAAGACTTCGAAGAGATGCTGTCCATTATTTTGAACAAGCAAAAGGTGTTCGGAATCGGCTATGTTTACCGCTTTCACCCCCTGGTGCAGAAAACCCTTTCTCAAATGAAGGCAGGAAAGCTGGGGAATATCTATTCCGTAGAAGCCCATATGAGCCGTGACGACAAGGACGAAAAACGCCGCTGGCTGGAAAAGTTTCGTGGCGGTATGACTTTTTTTCTGGGCTGCCACCTGATCGACCTGATCCATTTGTTTATTGGTACCCCGGAGGAGATCACGGTTCTGAACGCCTGCACCACCCCCGAAAAGCATAAGGCAGACGATCTGGGCATGGCGGCATTCCGCTATCCCGACGGTGTCAGTTTCTTTAAAGTAAGCGCCGCCGAGCCCGGAGGCTTTCTGCGAAGACAACTGGTGGTGTGCGGATCTCTGGGAACGGTGGAGATCCGCCCGCTGGAGGAGCATTGGGAAAAAGAGGAATACTATTGCATTTCCCAAAGCAGCTCTGCCTTCCGCACACAAAAAGATATTCCTCTAAACTGGGACGACAAGGGAACAATCGAGACCTGTGGCCCTTATCACCGGTATAAGGCTATGTTTGCTGATTTCGCCCGGCGTATCCTGGAGGATCGCCCCTCGACGGAGCAAGAGCTTTTGCGGGAAGCAAGAGTCCATCGGATTCTTTTGGCTTCCTGCGGCATCGATTGCAATTTCAAGGAAAGCATTTCTCTATAAGAAGGAAGGATTATGAAGATCAAAAGTCTTGATTTTTGAAAGGAGCTAAAAAATGAAAGCGATACTTGTAAATAACGATAAATCTTTGCGGTGGGACAATGTGCCTGACCCGATTTGTAAAGACGAAGACTGCCTTATAAAAATCGAAGCAGCAGCCCTGAATCGGGCAGACCTGATGCAGCGAGAGGGCGACTATCCGCCGCCTCCCGGCTGCCCGGAATGGATGGGTTTGGAAATTGCAGGTACGATCGTGGAAATTGGAGAAGAAGCAAAAGCAAAATCCAACTGGAAGGTTGGCGATAAGGTCTGTGCCCTACTTGGTGGCGGCGGCTATGCGGAATATGCAAATATTAAGTACGATATGCTGATGCCTGTTCCGGAAAACTGCTCTATGATCGAAGCGGCAGCCATGCCGGAAGCCTTTGCTACAGCGTATCTGAATCTGTTTGTCGAAGGCGGTGCAAAAGCCGGTGACACGCTCCTGATTACCGGCGGAAACAGCGGTCTTGCCAGTGTGACGATCCGTATGGCGAAAGCCTTTGGACTGCGTGTAATCACCACGGTCCGTGGTGTTGCAAAAGCCGAGGCGATTCGGGATTTGGGCGCAGATGTGATCGTTGACACATCAAAAGAAATCCTTGCTGATGTGCTGAAAGCGCAGTTGGAGAAGGGCTATGGTGTAGATGTTGCCATTGACTGCTTGGGCGGTGCTTGCATGGGCGAATGTCTGCACTACTTAAACAGAGGGGCTCGCTGGATCATGATTGCCGCTTTGGCGAGCCAAAAAACCGAAATCGATCTTAAAAATATTTATGTGCGCAATGTCCGTATCATTGGATCCACACTCCGCTCACGCACACCGGAAGTAAAGGCACAAATTCTTGCATCGCTTGTAGAAAATGTATGGCCCAAGGTCGAAACAGGAGAGGTCAAACCGACTATTTATAAGGTTTTGCCTATTCAAGAAGCCGAAGCCGCACACGATATTCTTTATAAAGGACAGAATGTAGGTAAAGTTGTTTTAACGGTTTAAAACAAAAAAGCTGTCGTTTAAATAGTAAAAAGGAGCGTAAGATATGGAAGAAAAAATCTTTGAAGGAATGCGCTATTTAATCTCATATCCCAAGGGATTCCAAAAAGAGAAACAATATCCTCTAGTGATTTTTTTGCACGGTGCCGGCGGTCGCGTAGAGACTACGGAGGTACTACGGAACAACGATCACTTTTTGAGAGTGAAGAACAACCAGGATGCAAAGGGCTTTATTCTCCTTGCGCCCCATTGCAAATGCGGTGACTGGAATGAATGGATGCCAGTTTTGATTCGTTTAGTTGAAACTGTGCGGGAACTGCCTGCCGTTGACAAAACCCGTGTTCATGTGACCGGTGTCAGTATGGGTGGCTACGGAACCTGGGAGTTTGCCAGTCTGCGCCCTGATTGGGTCGCCTCGGCAATGCCGATCTGCGGCGGCGGCATTCCCGCTTTTGCAAGGAATCTGGTGGATATTCCCATCCGCGCCTTCCACGGCCTTCAAGATGACACCGTGGATCCCATTGAGAGCCTGCAAATGGCAAAGGCGGTGAACAATGCCGGCGGGCATGCGGAATTAATCCTTTTTCCCCATCTTGGCCATAGATGCTGGGCGCCGGTCTATTCAGAGGAGCAACATTACGATTGGCTGCTTTCCTTTACCACCGAACGAGATAAAACCTTAGTGGAGCAGTTGCGCGGCGACTATTACGGATAAGCAAAAGCGAGGTGAATGAACCTCGCTTTTTGCTTTATACCTATCCCCCACACGATGTGTCGCTATGCAATACTCGCCGCAAGAAGTTTTTGAAAACGACCTGAGCACAGCGTCCATCATCGCCAGACAGGGGCGTGTCTTTGGAAACCGTCCTAAGCGATGCGCTTTTTAAGCTGGCCGGAGAGCTTTCTTTGGAGGCTCTGCAAACAAAAGAATAATTTTATAAAAACATTGTATTTCCCGTAAAAATTTGCTATACTGTCCGGAGAAACACAAAAGTGGGGTGTTATCGTGAAATCTATCCGAGAAATATATAAGATCGGTAAAGGTCCATCCTCCTCCCATACCATGGGTCCGGAGCGGGCTGCAAAATTATTTAAAGAACAATATTCCCAGGCAGATGCATTCCGTGTCATTCTGTACGGTTCGTTAAGCAAGACCGGTGTAGGCCACGGCACAGACCGTGTTATTCGGGAAGTTCTGTCTCCCCTGCCCACCGAGATCGTCTTTTCCAAGGAAGATCTGGCAGGCCACCATCCCAATACTATGGATCTTTTCGCATTGAAAGATGGCGAGCAAATCGGCACGTTGCGGATCGAGTCCATCGGTGGCGGCGATATCCGTGTTCCGGGACAGAAGCTTCTGGATACGCCTGAGATTTATCCGGAGAACTCCTTCGCAGAAATCGCCGATTTCTGTAAGTGGCGCTACATAGAGAAACTCAGCGACTATGTGGAACTTAACGAGGGTGAAGACATTTGGGATTTCCTCATGGAAGTTTGGCAAGTAATGAAACAGTCCATTCAAGACGGCTTGCAGGCGGAAGGCATTTTGCCCGGCGGTCTGAAAGTACAGCGCAAAGCTAAGTCTCTGAATGAAGAGTGCGACAGACCGCTTGCCCCCGGCATGCTGGAGTTTAAGCACATCGCAGCCTATGCCTACGCAGTTGCTGAACAAAACGCCGACAACGGCACCATTGTTACTGCACCTACCTGCGGTGCCTGCGGCGTTCTGCCTGCTGTGCTGAAATACGCACAGGATACCCGTGGTTTTACTGACGAGCAAATTCTCCGCGGTCTTGCTACTGCCGGTATTATCGGCAGCCTGACCAAGCGAAACGCATCCATCTCCGGCGCAGAGTGCGGCTGTCAGGCTGAGATCGGCACTGCCTGCTCCATGGCTGCCGCCGCATTGGCAGAGCTGTATGAGCAGAATTTGGATCAGGTAGAGTATGCTGCGGAAGCTGCTATGGAGCATCATCTGGGTCTGACATGCGATCCCATCTGCGGTCTGGTACAGATCCCCTGCATCGAGCGCAACGCTGTCGCTGCTATGCGCGCTATGAATGCCTGTAATCTGAGTTTCTTCCTCACAGGCTCCCGAAACATCAGCTACGATATGGTCTGCCGCGCTATGCACGAGACCGGCATCAACTTAAATCACCGATTCCGTGAAACCAGCGAAGGCGGTCTTGCCAAGATCTACGCACGGAAGAAATAAGAAAGGACTCACGCTTTATGAAATTAGGTATCGTAGGACTGCCCAATGTAGGTAAGTCTACTCTGTTTAACGCAATTACCAATGCCGGTGTACCGGCTGACAACTATGCATTCTGCACCATCGACCCCAATGTGGGTGTGGTTTCCGTCCCCGATGAGCGACTGGACTGGCTGGCAGAACTGCACAACCCCAAAAAGCTGACCCCTGCGGTGATTGAATTCGTGGATATCGCCGGTCTGGTCAAGGGCGCATCCCAGGGCGAAGGTCTGGGCAACAAGTTCCTGAGCAACATCCGCACCACCGATGCTATCGTTCACGTTGTCCGCTGCTTCGAGGACTCCAACGTCACCCACGTGGAAGGCAGCACCGATCCCCTGCGTGACATTGACATCATCAATATGGAACTGGTCATGGCGGATATCGAAATGGTTGAGCGCCGCATTGATAAAGCACAGAAAGCTATGAAGGGCGGCGACAAGCGTTTTGCCCGGGAAGCAGAGCTGTTTACCGAGCTGCTGGCACACTTGAGCGAGGGCAAGCTGGCCCGCACCTTTGACGGCAGCAATGATGATATGGCGTTGATCGGCACATCTGATCTGCTGACTCTGAAGAAGACGATCTACGTTGGCAACCTTGCCGAGAGCGAGACCAACGAGCCGGAAAGCAACCGCCATTTCATGGCTGTTAAGGCACTGGCAGACGAGGAAGGCAGCCAGCTGATTCCCATTTGCGCCAAGCTGGAAGCTGACATCGCCGAGCTGGACGATCCCGATGAAAAGGCTATGTTCATGGAAGAACTGGGCGTTAACGAGTCCGGCCTGGACAAGCTGATCCGCAGCTCCTATGCGCTGCTGGGTCTGATCTCCTTCCTCACCGCAGGCAGCGACGAGTGCCGTGCATGGACTATCAAAAACGGCACAAAAGCACCCCAGGCAGCCGGTAAGATCCACACCGACTTTGAGCGTGGCTTTATCCGTGCTGAGGTCATCGCTTTCGAGGATATGAAGGCTTGCGGCACAATGGCAAATGCCAAGGCCAAGGGTCTTGTCCGCAGCGAAGGCAAGGAATACATTATGAAGGACGGCGACATCGTCAACTTCCTGTTTAACGTATAAAAACAACTCCCACATCCTGCTTGGATGTGGGAGTTTTCTTTTACCTTACAGCTGAGGCAAGCTTGCAGCAGCCACAGACTGACCAACACGACGGGATTTCTCGTCGGGAATATGCAGCTCCATCTTCGCTGCCAGTTCCGGGAATTCCTTGTCCAGAACTTCCTGGGCGCGCTCCAGCAAGATCACGCCACCTTCTCCGGAAGTAACACGACCCATGATCAACACGTGCTTAATATCGTAGAACTCCGCATAGTAAGCAATTGCATAACCGAAGTAAGCACCGATGGTGTCGTAGATTGCAGCTGCACCTTCGTGACCTTCCTTCATCAGGCCTTGAACAACCTTCAGCTTTTCAGCCGGAGACAGATTCTCGTCCAGTTCAATACCGGCAGCAGGTGCCAGCTTGATCACGCCGTCCTGAGAGAAATACTTAACACCGCATCCATAGTCGCCAGACCACTCGTCCACCATAGCATCGGTGCAGAAGTCCACCGGCACGAATGCCAGCTCATTGAGCCAGCCGGTGATGTTACCATGGGCATCTACGTAACCGCCTGCCTCACTGGTACCCATAGCGATGCCCAAAACGGAATCATCATTTAAGTCCATTGCACCGGCAAGGGCTGTTACGTCACCGTCGTTGGCAACCTCTACGGGAATATTCTCGCCGATCTCCTTTGCCACATCGATGTACATATTCTTGACTTTCTTCTCGAAGTCCTCTTCGTTGACCTTCAAAAACAGAGAAGCCATCATAATGCGGTTGTCCACATAGATACCGGCGCTGGAAACACCGATTGCATCCACCCTGGGCATGTGAGAAGCCGCAGTTTTCATTGCGTCCAAAATGCCCTGATAGTGGTAATCGGGGTCAGAATTGGTCTTGGGGAACCAAACCACTTCTTCAGAGTATACGCTCTCGCCGTTGACCACTGCGCTGACCTTACGGTCACTTCCGCCGGCATCAAAACCAATGCGGCAGCCGTCCAAGTGGCGACCGATGGGTGCAGCAGAAGACTTATCCTTAGGCGCATCCTCCAGTGCACAAATCACCACTTCCATGGGATTTTCGTACACACGCTCCATGGTAACAACGTCAAACTCACGCGTGCCACCCATGGTGTAAGCTTCCTTGATCTTGTTGCCCATAGTCTCGCTGCCGGCAATAATGATCTTGTAGCCACCGGCAATCCACAGCAGGGACTTTACAATACGCTCCACAAAGCGGAAATTTTCCTCGTCATGGCCGGTGCCATCGGGGAAGATACGGGTCTTATATGTAGTCGTGTAGCCTTTGTTTCTTTCTACGGCAATTACGATATCCTGACCATTTTCCTTGGTGGCCTCACGCATTTCCCTGCAAACAAGGGACAGAGGCTGAAACTGGGGATCCAGCTTTGCATTTACCTTAAGCTTCATACTTGGTAGCACCTCCAATGATGGTTTTGCAAACATCGAAGTTTTCATCAGTAATAATAATGTCCGCATCCTTGCCGGGCTCTAAAGAACCCTTGGTCTTTTCCAAACCAAGCACTGTAGCAGGATTCAAGGAAGCGCCGTTAACACACTCCCACAGCGGAATAGTAGAGTTGGTATAGACGTTCCACACGCCCTTGTTCAGCTGCAGAACACTGCCCGCAACTGTGCCATCTTCCAGTCGGCATACCACGTCACGATAGACGATCTTCTTGCCGCCCAAGGTATATTCGCCATAAGGCAAACCACCGGCAGGCAAGCAGTCGGTAATAAAGCACAGCTTGCGACCTTTCAGCTTCCACAGCATGTCGTAGAAGCAAGGCAGCACATGGAACGTATCCACGATCAGTTCACAGCTTACGTCACCATTCAGCGCAGCGGTAACAGCACCAGGGGCGCGGTGTGCCAACGGTGTCATGCCGTTAAACAAATGGGTCACGTGCTTAATGCCGGCATCGATGCCGCCCATGGCTGTGTCATAATCCGTGCTGGTATGTCCCATAGATACCACCACATCCGTATCCTGACAGATCTCTCTGATAGCAGCAAAATTCTCGGTATCCGTCTCCGGTGCCATGGTGATCACACGGATAATATCTGCGTATTCCTTAACAAAAGCAGCATCCGGCTTAAGAATATAGGCTGCATCCTGCGCACCCTTCTTCGCCTCGCTGATAAACGGGCCTTCTGCATGGCAGCCCAAAATAGCGCTGCCGTCCCAAGTCTTGCTCTCTGCCTGCAAATAGCGGCAAACCTCCAAAGCGGTACGAATGACCTTCATATCCACTGTCATAGTGGTGGGCAGGTAGCCGGTAACGCCGTTGGCAAGCAAACCCTTGGAGATCACACGGATGCTCTCCTCTTCCCCGTCGCATACATCCTTGCCTAAATAGCCATGAATGTGCAGATCAATCAAGCCCGGCGCTACATAGCCGCCCTTGGCATCGATGACCTCGGCATCCGCAGGAACACTGTCAGCCGGTACGATTCCTTCAATCACGTCTGTGTACAAAAGTGCACAATCCGACACAATCCCATCTTTCAAAATAATCTTTCCGTTAACGATTGCTTTCATATTGCCACCTCCGAAAAAGAATTCTCCCCTTTTACTTAATTCTAACAAACCACGACATAAAGTGCAATAGGAGAAAAGAAAACCAAAGGTGGATTTTTCGGCAAAAGAAAAGGACATCCAAAAGGATGTCCTTTTCTTTTGGTGGGCGAGGCGGGACTTCAGTAAAACGCCTGCGCTGTCACCCTTATATTTCTCTCTTATGCTTATTGGAAGGTTTTTATCGTTCCAAATAAGGTGTTGCCAACAAACCGGAGCGCTGGCAGAAGCCGCTAAACATATTCGCAAAAGTGTTGCAAACTTCCAGCTTTAACCGGTGTTTGCCTGCCGTGGTGTGCAGTGGGAAACGGTACGGAGCAAAAATACCCGTATCCAGCAATTCTCCGTCCAAATACACCTTCACGCCGTCTCCCACGCTGGGCAGCACCAAATCTGCATTGACAAAGCGCTCCGGAATATCCAGTTCAAATTCGTAGCAAACAGAACCGGAATAGAAGGGATATCCCTGCTCCGTCCAAGAGCAGTCTGTCCGCAGCTGTTCAGGCGCTTGTGTCAAGGTCAGCTCTGTTTTTTCCGACAAGCGAGGATTGAAATACCGCAGCCGCTCGGGATCAATGACAATCTGTGCGCCAAAGTTACCCCGCAAGTACAGCCGCTCCTGCGATTCTACCTCTGCAATAAGCTTCAGTTCCACCGTATGTCTGCCTTCCGTCACATCGAAGGGATAGACCAAATAGGGATCATCAAAAACCTCAGTTGTACCGGCAGCCTGCAACTGCTTTCCATCCAGATACACGCCGCCAATACAGGAATCGATGAATTCCGGTGGAATCAGCAGTTCCAAATCCGTAATTGCCTGGCTGACAGTAAAGGGGAACAGCGGATTCAAGTCCAGGGATGACTCCCGTTTTGCCGCTTGGGGCAGACCGAACACTGTCCCGGCTTGATCCTCCCAACGGAACAAGGGAATGATATTGGGCTTTTCCATCGTGACCGCCGTTTGTTCAGCCAGCATGAGCCGCTCCTCAGTCTTGGCAGGCTCGCGGTAGGAATCCAGTCCGCCGCCGAAGGATGCCATTTCACCGGAAGCCAACTCAATTGTGTAGCTCTTCTGACCAATATGCAGTGTACCGGTCAGCGTATCGCCGCACTCGATATTGGCGACAATCACCAGCGTGCTTCCGTCTTCCAGCCGACGGCGCATGAACATCAGTTCCCCTTCTCCCTCCCAGCGGATGCCGGTGGGGAAACGCTGCTCCAGAACAGACAGATCTTCCAATTCCTCTGCCTCAATCAGTTGAAGGCCCAGGTTTGCAATTTCCGCCCGCTCCTCTTGGGTCAAGGGAAGGCCCGGATTGATAACCGCTTTCAACTGGTCAGCTTTTTGATGCAGGCCCTTCATATCCGAAATAATATATCCTTGGGGTGCGTGATTCAGACGCTTCGCCAGGTCCAACTCCACCCAGCTGTCACCGGTACCGGCCCAAATGCTGTCCGTAGGATCCAGCAATGCCAAATCCACCGCCAGCTTACCACGGGAACACAGATATGTACCCCGAGCAAAGAAATCATTCATCTGACGCATACCAAAGTTAAAATAACTGTGCTTGCCAAAGGAAGGGGGCGCGAAGAACTTACTGCTTTTATGCAGCTTAATGTGGTAAGCGTGGGGCACAATAAAGCTAACGCCCTGCATCATCTGCCATGCGGAAATGTTACGCAAGTCCTGATAAGTCACGTGCCAGCCGCTGGCGGCGAACATCTCGCACATAACGCCTTTTTTATCGTTCAAAAATGCACAGGACTGCGCCTGCTTGGCACGCAGGTCTGCATATACATCAAAGAAATTGCCGGGTCTGCGTTGGCTATCGTCACCGCCGTAGATCAATAGCGGGTTCTGCCGACGCTCCCGCAGGAACAAACGACCGCCGTTTAAGTCCAGACATTCGTGGTCTGTGCCGGGATAGTCACAGTTGCGGCCCGCATCAATGGCTTTGCCCTCAGCGAAAGCAGAGTTAAAATAGGTTGTCTGGATACGGAAAGGCGCAGAATCACTGGTGTGGAAGGTATAATCCAATCCGTTCTTGCGGCACCACTGATAGTTGGAGGCAAACCAACTGGTGTACAAATTGCCGCAATGCTCCCAATAGTCCCGGCCTTGCGCAGAAGGTTCTCTGCGTATAATCGAGGGCAAATAGGGTTCAATGGCATAACCGTATTTTTCCTTAAAGGACTCCGAAAAACCGGTTGACCACGGAAAATAATCCTTCATGGGACTGTCCGGGGAAAGCACTTCTGAATTGACGCGCCGGGAGTCTGCGTCAGAAAAGATACCAACGATGGTATTGCCAAAGTATTCGCCAAAGCGGCGCTTATATTCTTCGTAGTTATGCTTTTGGAACAACTCGGCGCTTTCCGGCTCTTCAAAGGCAGGAAAACCCCATGTTACATCCCGTACCACAACTTGTCCGTCTTCCAAAAACAGCCGTTTTTGCTTCAGATGCGGAGCAATTTTGGTCATACGGCGGCCAATGCTTCCCGTAGGTGCACGCCAGTCATCGTTAAGCCACACACGCAGACCCAAATCCCGGCAAGCACGGAGAATATTTCCGATGGTTTCGAACCACAGTTCAGTAAAATACAATTCCTTGGTAAAACCAGTTCTTGCCTGATTAAAGGGAACAATGCCGCCGTAACCTTGTTCCTTTATCTTAGAAAGATCCTCGTAGAACCGCTCGTAGGTCAGTTCCGCAGGATCGTGAGATGTAATAAAATAAAAGGGTTTCGCCCGATAGGGAAACAGTTCCTCTTCCGGAATATGTGCCTGCATGTTCAATCCTCCTCCAAAAAGGTTGCGCTTCATCTTGTGGGGTCATTGTATCACAAAGCCATCGTTAACCGCAAGTACTAATCCGGTAAAAATCTCCACACAAAAAAACAGACACACCGAAGTGTGTCTGTTTTTCGCTGTATGGAGTTTTGATCCAAGTAAATTTCCGGTAATATCTGTTTTATCCCGTTTCACAGTCCTACGGACTGCGCTCCGGAATAAAAGGACTTTCCCACGGGCTAAAAATTGCTCGCCAGCTCTCAATTTTTGCACCAGTGTGTGCACTGGTGTCGCCCTTTCAAGTCCCGCTATCAAAAGAAAAAGGACATCCTTTCGGATGTCCTTTTTTCTTTTGGTGGGCGAGGCGGGACTTGAACCCGCACGTCCGCAGTGAACACTAGAACCTGAATCTAGCGAGTCTACCAATTCCACCACTCGCCCATATAATCGTGAGCTTTCGCTCAGCGCTTGAGTATAGTAACACGCATCACAGCATTTGTCAACCACTTTTTTACGGTTTTGCGAAAAAAGTTAGTCTTTGTAATAAAGCATGCAATGACAGTAGCCTTTATAGTCGGGATCAGCGATCTGCTGGCGGAATTCTTTGCAAATACACTTGTTTTCTTCACTGCGCTCTAATCGACAGGGACAGTATCCTCCGGTACGGGCAAGACCCGCTTTGACGGTTTTTACCACTTCTTCATTTTCGTTCAAGCGAACTGCCATAGTATCACATCCTCTCCCCTTTATTATAAGGCTACACCTTGATCTGTCAAGAAATATAGATTTTTACTGTTCCCTTTTTGGCGAAAAGATGTTATACTGAACAAAACAACTTTGGAGGCTGACATGGACTTTTTGCCAATCTCAAAACAGGATATGGCCAAACGTGGCTGGTCGCAGTGCGACTTCGTGTACGTGATCGGTGATGCTTATGTAGATCATCCCTCATTCGGTCACGCCATCATCAGCCGTGTATTGGAAAAAGCCGGTTACACCGTGGGTATCATTTCCCAGCCGGACTGGAAGAATCCCAAGTCTATTGACGTGTTGGGCAGGCCCCGGCTTGGCTTTTTGGTATCCGGCGGCAATATGGACTCTATGGTGAACCATTACTCCGTCACCAAGCACCGCCGCAAGACCGATGCCTTTACCCCCGGCGGCGTTATGGGTAAGCGCCCGGATTACGCTACGGTGGTTTACTGCAATCTGATCCGGCAAACCTACAAGGATGTACCCATTCTCATCGGTGGCATCGAAGCAAGTCTGCGCCGTCTTGCCCATTACGATTACTGGTCCGAGAGCATGAAGCGTTCTATCCTGCTGGATAGCCAGGCAGATCTATTGATGTACGGCATGGGCGAAAAGAGTATCGTTGAGATCGCCGACGCTTTGAATTCCGGTATGGATGTTAAAGACGTCACCTATATCGATGGAACAGTTTATCGTGCAAGCGAATTGGACGAAAGCCTTCCCACCATCGTACTGCCGGATTTTGATGCACTGAAAGCTAACAAGCGCACTTATGCAGAGAGCTTCAAGCTCCAATACGGCAACTGCGATCCCTTCACTGCCAAGCGGCTGGCTGAGCCTTACGGCAAGGAATTTGTGGTGCAAAATCCGCCTCAGAAACCTCTGAGCACTGAAGAGATGGATGCAGTATATGCCCTGCCCTACTGCCGCACCTACCATCCCAGCTATGAAAAGGCCGGTGGAGTACCTGCCATCGAAGAAGTAAAGTTTAGCCTTGTCAGCAACCGCGGTTGCTTTGGCGCTTGCTCTTTCTGTGCGCTAACCTTCCATCAGGGACGCATCATTCAGGTGCGCAGCCACGAGTCCATTTTGGAAGAAGCGCAGGTCATGGTAAAGGACAAGGATTTTAAAGGCTACATTCACGACGTAGGCGGTCCTACCGCAAACTTCCGACACCCTGCCTGCGATAAGCAGCTGACAAAAGGCGCTTGTCCTCACCGGCAATGTCTGTACCCCACCCCCTGCAAAAACATGCGGGCAGACCACTCTGATTACATCAGCCTATTGCGGAAACTCCGGAAAATCCCCGGCGTTAAAAAAGTATTTGTCCGTAGCGGTATCCGCTTTGACTATCTGCTGGCAGATAAGAAGGATACGTTCTTTAAAGAGCTTGTCCAGTATCATATTTCCGGTCAGTTAAAGGTCGCTCCCGAACATGTGGCAGACCCGGTGCTGGATCGGATGGGCAAACCCCGGAATGCGGTATATAACCGGTTTGTGGATAAGTATTTTGCTCTGAACAAGCAATTTGGCATGAATCAGTACCTTGTTCCCTATCTGATGTCCAGCCACCCCGGCTCTACATTGAAAGAAGCCATTTCTCTGGCAGAATACATTCGGGAAATGGGCTACAACCCGGAGCAGGTGCAGGACTTCTACCCCACTCCGTCCACCTTGTCTACCGTCATGTATTACACCGGACTTGACCCCCGGACAATGGACAAGGTTTACGTTCCCACCGACCCCCACGAAAAAGCCATGCAGCGAGCGCTGATCCAATACCGCAATCCCAAAAATTATTATTTGGTAAAAGAAGCGCTGATAAAAGCACATCGGGAAGATCTGATCGGTTCCGGACCCAAATGTCTGATCCGGGCCGTTCCTCCCCGTCAAGGTAAGGCCGCGCCACCGCCTAAGGTGGGCGCGAAAAAGCCGCCTGCCAAGCCGGTCTCCAGAAAAGCGCCGGCAAAAGCAGCGCCGGCAAGAAAGCCACCCGCCAAAAAGAAGCACAGATAAGCATACCCGGGATCTGACTAAGATCCCGGGTTCTGTTTGTTATATTGATGCATAGAATGTTCCATACATCTGAATTGAGGTGGTACTATGGAACATATTACAAACAGCATTACCGTCCGGGGCAGTCTGCAATCCCTTCCCCAATTCTCCCACGAAAATCACGGGCGGCAATTTTATCGGTTTATTCTGGAAGTCCCTCGCCTATCCGGCGCTATTGATCTGCTGCCGGTGATTGCAGAATACACGCTGCTTCAGCAATTAGACCCAACCGCTGGAGAGATGCTCACCGTAACGGGGCAAATCCGCTCTCACAATCAACGGACGGACAATGTACGGCATCTGCTGATTTTCATCTTCGCAACTTCCGTAACTGTGGAAGACGGAGAGCCTATCAACGACGTAATTTTGGAAGGTCCGCTTTGCAGAGAGCCTACATACCGGCGCACGCCCTTGGGTCGTGAGATCTGCGATGTAATGCTGGCTGTTCCCCGGGCATTTCATCGGGCGGATTATCTGCCCTGCATCTTATGGGGACGGACGGCGCTGGAGATTTCCGAATGTCACACCCGGGACTGTATCCGCATCTGCGGCAGGCTGCAAAGCAGAATCTACACCAAAATGACCGAGGGCGGCCCGGAAGAACGCACCGCCTACGAGATCTCCGCTCTAAGCGCCCAATATTTAGAAGAGCAGGTTTAGCATCAGGCACAACACACATCCCACAGCGGTTGGCAGTAAAAATGCCGCCGCTGTCTTTTTTATGGATCGGGTTTCCCGATAGACTGTCATCAATGTTGTAGAGCAAGGCCAGTGGAAGATGGTAAATACCATGGTGCAGACACACATCTGCCACGTCATATTCTCAAGCAATACAGAGCCGTGGAGTCCTGCAACAGACTGCAGGCTTTGCGCGCCGGTTAAAATTAGCAGCATCACCGGTATGAGCAGTTCGTTGGCAGGCAGCGATAGAATAAATGCCAGTAAAATCACGCCGTTCATGCCAAATGGCAATGCCAAGGGTGTTAAGAAATCCGCAACCGTCCCCAAAACAGCCGTCCGGGATAATATCCACAGCAATGCGCCTGCAGGCGCTGCCACCGTCAATGCACGACCTGCTACGAATAGCGTTCTATCCAGCAGAGAACGGACCAATATCTGTCCAAGCCGGGGGCGGCGGAACGGCGGCATTTCCATGACGAATGTGCTGGGTTTGGACCGCAAAACAGTCTTATTCAGCACACCGGATGCTGCCATCGCCCCCACCACCCCCAAAGCCACGCATGCCGCCACCACAAATGCCGCGCCCGCCTGCGGAAAGAACAGACTTCCCAGCAAGATCAGCGTGGGAAACCGACCGTTACAAGGCACCATGGCATTGGTGAGGATGGCGCTCAAGCGCTCCCTCGGAGAATCGATAATGCGGCAGCCCATAACACCCACCGCATTACACCCCAGTCCCATGCATAACGTGAGCGCCTGCTTGCCGCAGCCGCCGCAGCGTGCCATACATGGGTCCAGCAAAAACGCCATTCTCGGCAGATAGCCGATATCTTCTAAAATGGTAAAAAGCGGAAAGAAGATCGCCATTGGCGGAAGCATCACCGCAATGACTCTGGCGGAAGTAGCATACACACCGTCTAACAGAATTCCGTAAAGCCACCAAGGCAGGAAAGATAGCCATTTTGCAAGACTGTTATAAAGGAGGTCAAACATCCTCTCCAGCAGATAAGACGGATAGTTTGCGCCCCAGACCGTCAACCACACAACGCCCAGCAACAAAAGGAACATAAACGGAACACCAAACCGGCGACTTACCAGCAAACGGTCCACTTGGCGCAGAAAATCGCCGTTATGATCGGCCGAAACTTGCGTACATTCCCGGGCGATCTCGGCGGCAGACTGCACTTCGTCCTCCCATGCAGGCAGCCGAAGTTTTGGAGGCTGCTGGGCGGTCAGACGGATCTTGCCGATCAGCTCCTCCACGCCCATACCAGTCCCGGCTGCGGTTAGCACCACCGGCGCGCCCAATTGATAGGACAGCCTAGTAGCATCTACCCTGATTCCGTGGCGCTCCGCTTCATCCATAAGATTGACACAAACCACCACCCGGCTACACAGCTTCAGTACCTGCAGCGCCAAAATCAAGCTGCGTTCCAAACAACTGCCGTCACATACCACCACCGTACAATCCGCTTGATCCGCAGATACATATTCCCCAGCTATTCGCTCATCCTCCGAATTGCCCTCCAGGGAATATGTACCCGGCAAGTCGGTAATGCTATATTCCACGCCGTTACGGCGCAATTTTCCTTGCGCTACGCCCACCGTTTTTCCGGGCCAGTTTCCGGTATGCTGGTGCATGCCGGTGAGCAGATTAAACAGCGTACTTTTGCCTACGTTGGGATTACCTGCAAGGGTAACTGTCAGCTTCTGATACTGGGAATCTCCCATTTAGCAACACCCCCAAATCTTCCGCATATCCCGTGTCCGCAGCGCCACCACACTGCCACGGAACTCCAATGCCGTTACCGCCCCTCCGGGACTTCGGTAACGGCAGCGCACCTGCGTTCCGGGTACAAGACCGAAGCAACGCAATCGGCAACTCAAGGCAGCATCCGTCTCCATGCGTGTGATAATCGCCTGCTGTCCGATACACAAACGATCCAGCGAAACTTCCATCCCTATCCCTCCCGGCAAATACTATCCCATCATATTGTGAGCAAAGGGTTTCTGTGCGGAAAGAAATAGCACTTTTCATTTTGGAAAAGCTGTGATAAAATCAAAGCAAACCGACGGAGGAAACTCTATGAAAGAAAAAGCATTGGCTGTAATCGACATTTTAAAGCATCGCTATCCCGATGCCCCCTGCGCATTACAGTATACAAAAGATTATGAATTGATGATCGCTGTGCGGCTGTCTGCCCAATGTACGGATGCCCGGGTAAACTTAGTCACACCGGCGCTGTTTGCCGCCTATCCCACTTTGGAAGCTATGGCAGCAGCGGATATTGCAGATGTGGAAACCCATATCCATTCCTGCGGCTTCTACCGGCAGAAAGCAAAGGATATTGTTCTTGCCTGCCAAATGCTGCTAAGCGACTATAACGGAAAAGTTCCGGGTACCATGGAACAGCTTTTGCGGCTGCCCGGCGTCGGCCGCAAGACCGCCAATCTGCTCTTGGGCGATATTTATGCCGTTCCCGGCAGCGTGGTGTGCGACACCCATTGTATTCGCATCTGCGGCAAGTTGGGTCTGTCTCAGGGCAAAGAACCGGAGAAAGTAGAAAAGCAGCTTCGCAAGATACTACCCCCGGAGGAAAGCTCCGATTTCTGCCACCGCATCGTGCTGTTCGGCAGAGAGATCTGCATCGCCCGCAATCCCAAATGCGATCAGTGTCCCCTATCCATGCTGTGCAAAGCATTCACCGGTGAATAAATACATAATCCCCCCATTGTCCGCATACCGTTGGGACAAGGGGGGATATTGTTTGCCCAAAAAACTACCAATTTTCTACAACGCCCTGCTGCTGACGGGGACAAACCTGCTACTGCGGCTGGTATCAACCTCTTTTCAGGTGTTTCTGTCCGGTCGGATCGGGGCAAATGGCATCGGTCTACTGCAACTGGTTATGTCCGTTGGCGCACTGTCAATGACTGCCGGCATGGCAGGTGTCCGCACCGCCACCATGTATCTGACCGCCGAAGAGTTGGGACACAAACGCCCCGGAAGCGTGCGCTGGGTCCTTTCCGGGTGTTTTCTTTACAGCATTGTGTGCAGCGGTGCTGTCTCGCTGCTTTTGTACATATTTGCGCCTTTTCTTGCCGACAACTGGATCGGCAACCCACAGACGGTAGAAGCGATCCGCCTTTACAGCGCTTTTGTGCCGGTATGCTGTCTTTGCGGTGTGATGACCGGGTATTTTACCGCCGCCAACCGCATCGGCACACTGGCCGCCGTAGAAGTTGCGGAACAACTGGTGTCTATGGTTGCAACCATGGTATTTTTGATGTTCTGGGCAGGCAGTGACCCTACCAGAGCTTGTCGGTCGGTAATCTTAGGCAGCGGTATGGGCGCTTGTCTGACGCTTCTTTGCCTGACATTCCTACGCATAGGAGAGCGGGCAAAAACCGGCGCAAAAATCCCCGTAAGAAACCGGCTTTTAAACACAGCCGTCCCTCTGGCGCTGGCGGACGATCTGAAGGCCGGTATTTCCACCACGGAGAATTTGATGGTCCCCAAGCGTCTGGCGCTTTATACAGGCGTTGCAGACCCTCTGGCCGCCTTTGGTATCGTGTGCGGCATGGTGTTTCCCATACTCATGTTCCCGGCTGCCATTTTGTTTGGATTGGCAGAGCTGTTGATCCCAGAGCTTGCCCGATGCGCTGCTGCCGGAAGTCACAAGCGCATCCGGTATCTGACAAATCGGGGACTACGTGTGGCGCTTCTGTATGGGTGCTGCTTTTGCGGACTGGAATTTTTGCTGTCGGACTATTTATGCACCGCCCTATACAACAACCCGGAAGCCGGTTTCTATCTGCGGCTTTACTCCCTACTGATTCCCATGCTGTATTGTGACGCATTGACCGATGCTATGACAAAAGGACTGGGGCAGCAAAAAGCATGTGTTCGATACAACATCATCACATCGTCCATGGATGTTCTGTTTTTGTATCTTCTTCTGCCCAAATACGGCATGCTGGGATACTTTTTCAGTTTCTTAGTAACCCACCTGATAAACTTTATTTTAAGTTTTCGCAGATTGGTAAAAATCGTCGGGAAGATTCTATCCCCTGCCGTACCCATATTGGCAGGACTAAGTACCGCTGCCGCCATTTGGGTCGCATCGTGGCTAAATTCTCCCTTCTTGCGGGGTGGGAGTTTTCTGATTTTATTTGTGTGTCTGCTGTTTTTGCTGGGCGTTACCGGCAAAGAAGATCTACTGTGGATAAAAAACCTGATAACAAAAAAATGACCTGCACATAACGTGCAGGTCACCGTATTAAAGCGCTTTTAAGACTTCCAGCAGGAAGTTCCATGTCCGTTCTACAGAGGCGATGCCCAGTCTTTCCCGGCTGGTGTGAATGTCATGCATTTCCGGTCCAATGGATACGCAATCCAGTCCCGGCAGCTTTTCACTGAGCAGACCGCACTCCAAGCCTGCGTGAATAGCAACGACCTCCGGCTCTTTTTCAAACATATCCCGGTAAACACGAACCATGGTATCTCGCAGATGAGAATCGGCTTTATACTCCCATGCAGGATACTCGCCTACTTGAGAATATGCTGCGCCGTGAAGTTCCGCCAGCTGGCGCAGTTTGGTCAGCAGCTCCTGCTTTTCTGTGTTTACAGAACTACGAACCGCAAAGGTCAGACGCAGATCCTCGTCTAACTGAGCAATACCCAAATTCAAACTGGTCTGCACCAATCCTTCAATGTCCTTGCTCCACGCCTGAACACCGTTAGGCGCGCTGTTGAGCAGAGCGATTACCTTAGCTGTGCATTCGGTAGTAAGCGCATTACCGCCCAGTGCGTCCACATCGTCACCACGGACGATGGCATTGGGTTCATCGTACTGCTCCCGGATCTCCTGCTGAAGTTTTTCTGCCACATCGTTGATACGCTCAATGTACATACCCAGCGCTACCAAGGTCACCTGACAGGTATGGGGAATTACATTATCCTTTGCGCCGCCGGAAAGTCCGGTAATGCAAATGGGCATAAGCTGCTGGATGCGGCTTAAGAATTCACCCATGACCTTATTGGCATTGGCACGGTTCTTGTGGATCTCCACGCCGGAGTGACCGCTTTGCAGGCCTTCCACCGTCAGGCGCACGCAAGGACCGTAAACCGCCCGGCGTTCTACCGGCAGGCTGATCGTACCCCGAGCGCCACCGGCGCAGGACACGGTAAAAACACCCTCGTCTTCAGAGTCAATATTGATCAGGGTTCTTCCCTGCAGCATGGACAGATCGATATCCGCCGCACCAAACATACCGGTCTCCTCGTCAACGGTGATAACCACTTCCAACGCAGGATGAGGGATGGTCTTGTCTGCCAGCAGCGCCAAAGCATAGGCAACGGCAATGCCGTCGTCGCCGCCCAAGGTAGTACCGCGGGCAAACACATAGTTGCCGTCGTGGGTCACGTCCAGACCGTCTTTATCCATATCAATGGTGCAATCCTCGTCCTTTTCGCAAACCATGTCCATGTGACCCTGAATGATCACCGCAGGCCGATTCTCATAACCCGGTGTGGCATCAGCAAAAATAATCACATTGTTGGTCTGATCCTGAATATACCGCAGTCCCTGCTCTTGGGCAAAGCTGACAAGGTAATCGCTGATCGCCTTGGTATTGCCGGAGCCATGGGGGATGGAACAAAGCTTTTCAAAATAAGCAAATACGGCTTCCGGAGCCAGACCTGCCAACTTCTCTGCTTTCATAGAAAACACCTCACAAAAAACTTTTCGTTATTGTAGCACATATCTTCCCAAAAGTCTAATCCCAGAAAAAAAGAAATGACCACGGGAAAACCCGTGGTCAAAAATCTTTTCATTAAGGCAGCAAGCTCAAGCCCAAAGTCAGCAAAACCCAAACCAGCGCAACCCACTTGGTAGCGGATGCCAGGGTCTTATCCAGATTGCCCTTGCCGTTCTTGTTCATGTAAGACTCGCTGTTGCCGGAAATCGCACCGGACAGACCAGCTTCCTTACCGGACTGCAGCAGTACAACAACCACCAGAATAACGCTGGCGATAACCTCCAGAACAGTCAGAATGATTCTCAAAACGCCCATCTTGTTACCTCCTTCCAACTGTGCTGAAAACCGCACACAGCGGAAAATAGTCAAATTTCGCTAATAATTAGCCTGCATATTATAACATAGCGATTTTTAAAATTCAACCCTTTTTCAATATTTTTTTGCTTTTATTTGGTAACCCAGTTGCCGGTAGCAGCGCAGGTCAAATAAGCATTGATAAAGGGATCCAGCGCGCCGTCCATGACCGCATTAACGTTGGAAGTTTCGCAGCCGGTACGGGTGTCCTTAACCAAGGTGTAGGGCATAAAGACATAGTTGCGGATCTGGCTACCCCATTCAATCTTTTTCTGTACACCCTTGATGTCGGAGATCTTGTCCAAATGCTCGCGCTCCTTGATCTCCACCAGCTTACTGCGGAGCATACGCAAACAGTTTTCCTTGTTCTGGAACTGGCTACGCTCGGTCTGGCAAGCAACCACAATACCGGTTGCCTTGTGGATCAAACGAACTGCGGAGGATGTCTTGTTGATGTGCTGACCGCCGGCGCCGGAGGAACGGAATACCTGCATTTCATAGTCCTCTGCCTTGATCTCCACGTCCTGACTGTCGTCCTGGATATCGGGAATGACCTCGATTGCGGCAAAGGAAGTTTGACGGCGTGCGTTAGCATCAAAGGGAGAAACACGAACAAGGCGGTGAACGCCGTTTTCGCCCTTTAAGAAACCGTAGGCATTGTCACCCTCGATGAGGATATCTGCGGACTTCAGACCGGCTTCATCGCCCTCCTGATAGTCCATGATCTTATAGGAGTAGCCGTGAGCCTCAGCCCAGCGAGTATACATACGGTAGAGCATCTGGCACCAGTCCTGAGCCTCGGTACCACCGGCGCCTGCCTGGAAGGACATCATGGCATTGTTATTGTCATAGGTGCCGGTGAGCAATGTCTGCAGGCGGCAGCGCTCCATATCGTCGGACAGCTTCTGGAAACCTTCCTTCAGCTCGTCCAGCATAGAGTCATCGTCCTCTTCTGCAGCCATTTCACAAATGGTCATCAGATCATCCCAAGAAGACAGCATCTGCTCATACTTCTCGATCTTGCTCTCGGTAGTCTTGGTCTTCATAACGACCTGCTGGCTCTTTTCCGGATTATCCCAGAAACCAGGCGCTTCCTGCATAGCATGCAGACGCTCCAGCTCGTTACGCAGGCCCTCCACATTCAGAGAATCTGCCAAGCCCTCCAAGGTGGGGCGAATTTCATTTAATTTTTGCTTGTAAGCATCAAATTCGATATTCATGGGTTTGTACCCTCGTTCCCTAGTAATTTTTATCTGAGATATTATAGCCGATTTTTTTCATTCTGTAAAGAGGATACAAAGAAAATCCCCGTTACAGCAGGCAAAACCTGCCATAACGGGTATCTTCTCAACGATCACTGGGCAAACTGACCTCCTCAGCGAAAATCATATCATCCACATCTGCATAGCAAACGCTGTCTGCGCGCATACGATCACCTCCTGAAAAACACACTCCCAGTAATATATTCCACAGCGGGTAAAAATTGCAGCGAATTGCGTTGACAGCCATAATTTTTTTCGGTACAATGCTATGGTAAATATTCGCCCCCGTAGCTCACCTGGATAGAGCGTGCGCCTCCTAAGCGCAAGGTAGTGAGTTCGAGTCTCGCCGGGGGTGCCAAACATCCGCTATTCCCAACCGGGGATTGCGGATGTTTCACTTCCGAGAGGCTCGAAAAATTAAATGCAATGCGGATGAGCATTGCCGCCGAGGGCTCGACCGAGGCGAACTTCTATCTGCGCAATGCGCAGATGCAAACGAGTCTCGCCGGGGGTGCCAAAAAGCACATCAGTCTGATCGGCTGATGTGCTTTTTTCTGCAATTTTTATCCCCCTGGGGGGCTTACACAAGGCAGAAGCCGGTGGTATAATAGGGACAACATTGAGATATTCGGAGAAATTGACCCCATGAATCATATGCAGCAACTAAAAAGACGTAATCGGCGCAATGCCGTTGTAATTTTCGCAATGCTGGCGGCAGTCATTGTCGTAGGCGTTGCGTGTTTGTTTGTCGGCTCCTCCAATATGTCCTTTGGCGATGCGCTGGATGCATTGCTGGGCGGAGGAAACGATGCCCAAAGCCGGATCATTTGGAAGATCCGCATCCCGCGGGTACTGGCTGCCATTATTGCCGGTGCAGGACTTTCAGTTGCCGGTCTTGTGATGCAGACCACGCTGAACAACGCTATGGCATCCCCCTCCACCTTGGGCGTTTCCAATGCAGCAGTATTTGGCGCAAACCTTTCCATTATCGCCTTTGCCGGTGGCTTCCTTTCTACCGGCAACAATATCCACAGCTTTGATGTAGGCGCAAATCCTTACGCCACCTCGGTGTTGGCATTTGTGTTCTCCACTGCATCCGTTTTGCTGATTTTAGGACTGTGTACCGTCCGTTCCTTCTCCCCCAATGTGGTGGTGCTTTCCGGTATGGCAATCGGCTCTGTATGGACGGCTGCCACTACCATTTTGCAGTTCTATGCCACTGATGTGGGTCTGTCTGCCGCAGTGGTTTGGAGCTTTGGCGATCTGGGTCGCGCTACATACCGTACAGACGCCATTATGGCGGTAGTCGTGTTGGTTGGTCTTGTATTCTTTATGCTGATGTCCTGGAAGTATAACGCCCTGCTCAGCGGTGAAGCCACCGCTAAGACCATGGGTATTCACGTAGAGGGACTGCGCTTTGTTTCTCTGCTGCTGTCATCGGTGATTACCGCAGTTTGTGTATCCTTCCTCGGTGTGATCGGCTTTGTGGGTATTATCTGCCCCCATGTGACCAAGAAACTGCTGGGACAGGATCACCGGGTCACCATTCCCGTATCTTGTCTGATGGGAAGCTTGCTTCTTGTGCTGGCAGATACGTTATCCCGGAGCATTGGCAGCGGCTCTGCCCTGCCGGTAGGCGCGATCACTTCCCTGCTGGGCGCTCCTTTCTTTATCGCAATCATTTTTGGCAGAAAGGAGAATCACCACGGATGCTGAAAGTTGAAAATTTACACTTCCGCTATGGCAATCACAGCGCACCCGTCCTAAACGGAGCGAATTTGGAGCTGGGTCAAGGCGAGGTCGGTATTATTCTGGGCAAGAACGGCTCCGGCAAGACTACCCTTTTTAAAAACATCCTGGGCATTGAAAAGCCGAACAGCGGCGCCATTTCCTTTGAGGGAGAAAACTTGTTAAAAATGTCCCGGAAAGAGCGGGCACGGCGAATCGCCTATGTGCCGCAGCACATTCATTTTGGCGACTTAAGCGTGTTTAACTCTGTGCTGATGGGCAGAGTGTCCTACTTTGGTATGAATGCCAGCCGGGAGGATTACGAAATCGTAGAAAAGATCCTGCAGGATATGGAACTTCAGGATTTTGCAGACCGCAGCGCCGAAGCGTTGTCCGGCGGTGAAAAGCAGAAAATCGCCATTGCCCGAGCTATGGCGCAGCAACCCAAATTGATGGTATTCGACGAGCCTACCGGCAATCTGGATATCGCCAACGAGCAGTTGATCGTTCAGGAGGCAAAGCGGCTGGCAAGAGAAAAGAACATCAGCATTTTGTCTTCCCTCCACGATCTGAATCAGGCGCTGTATTTTGGTGATAAGTTCTTCTTCCTGAAAGATGGCGTGGTAAAATACGCCGGCGGAAAAGAGACCTTTACAGAAAAAGTTATCAAAGACATTTTTGATATTGATGTCAAAATTGCTTTGATCGATAATCAAAAAGTAATTTTAGGAGGTTACCATTATGCACCTTAAGAAACTGTTGTGTATTTTGCTTTCATCGATCATGGTCATCTCCTTGTGTGCCTGCGGCGGGCAGGAGAATCCCACGCCCGGCACCACACCTACCACTGTTTCCACAACAGATGAAATCACCGTCACCGACATGATTGGCAGAGAAGTAACAGTTACTCCCGGCAGCTACAAGCGTGTTGTCTGCGTAGGCGCCGGTGCGCTGAGAATGTACAGCTATGTTGGTGATGTAGCGCTGCTTGCCGGTGTAGAGGACATTGATAACGCCTCCCTTTCGGAACGTCCCATGATGTTCGACTCCGTTGCCCGTCCCTATGTGCTGGCATTTGGTGAAACCTTTAACACCCTGCCCTCCTGCGGCGTAGGCGGCCCTATGGCGCAGGCAGCAGAGGCAGAAAAAATTCTCTCCTGCAATCCTGACATCGTAATCTCTGAATTTGAAGATGTGGACAAATCCAATGCGCTGCAGGAGCAGCTGGGCGTGCCGGTCATCACCTTAAGTTCCGGAAGCAAAAGCGTTTTCGACGAGAAGTTCTTCGGTTCTTTGGAACTGCTGGGCAAGATCTTCCAGCAGGAAGAAAAGGCTGCGAAGCTTGTAAAGTTTGTTTCTGACGAGAAAGCTGCCATCGAAGCCAAGGTTGCAAATATTCCCGAGGAAGAAAAGCCCAGCGTGTACATCTGCGGTCTGGGCAACTGGGGTACGACCAACCATCTGATGACCGCCGAGCAATACGTTTCCTTTGAGATTGCAGGGGTTAAGAATGTAGTCAGCGGCTTGGGCATGGAGGGTGTCGGCCCTATTGAAGAAGAGAAGTTCGTAGAGCTGGGCGAAAAGATGGACATTATCATCATGGATGCCGCAGCCGTTAAGAATATCAAGCCTTTGTATGCCGAAGACAAGACCATGTTCGACACCTGCAAGGCTTGGAAGAACGGTGAAGTATATTTGGAAATGGCATACAACGCCTACTACACCAACTACGAAATTGCGCTGATCAACACTTGGTTTATTGCAAAGACCGTCTATCCCGAGGCTTTTGCCGATGTGGATCTGACCGCAAAGACCAACGAAGTTACCCAGATGTTCTTAGGTGCAGAACTGGCCGATGCGATTTTCGCCTGCCCCGCCAGCTTCGGTGGCTACCAGAAGATCGACACGAAAACGTTCTTCAATTGATTTCCATAGAAAAAGCCTCCGGTGGGAGGCTTTTTCCTTGCAGGGAAAGCAAACCTGTGATATGCTAAACAAAAACAATCGTGGAGGAACCCACATATGGAGAAAAAGGATATCATCGAATTTTTTGACCGCTGCGCCCCTACATGGGATGCGGAAATGATTAAAAGCGATGCGATTATTGGAAAGATTCTGGACAACGCCGAGATTGGCGCAGACATGGACATTTTGGACGTTGCCTGCGGCACGGGTGTTATGTTTGACTATTATCTCAGCCGGAACGTTTCCTCTGTCACCGGCATTGATATTGCCCCGGAAATGGCGAAAATTGCAGCTGAAAAGTATGCTAAAAAATCCAACATTCAAGTAATTTGCGGCGATGTAGAGGAGCATCCCTTTGACCGCAAATTTGACCGGATCGTGGTATACAACGCCTTCCCCCACTTTCCTTATCCCAAGCGGCTGATTAAGATTTTGGCCGGACTATTAAAAGAGGATGGTCGGCTTACCATTGCCCATGGCATGAGCCGGGAGGCAATCGACAATCACCACAGCGGCGCTGCCAGCAAGGTATCCAACGGCTTGATGTCTGCAGAAAGCCTGAAGCGGATCTTTGATTCCCACTTCAAGGTGGAAGTTGTGATCTCCAACGATTATATGTATCAGGTCAGCGGCGTGAAGCGAGATGTTCTGGCCCACTCCCACTGCGGCACAACCCACAGCCACAACGGACTGACCCACTGCCACACCCACGGTGAGGAAGAACACGACCACCGTCCCATTGAGAATGCTACTCCCTTGGAAGAGCTGCTGGTAATGATGAAGTACTTAGTCAGTCACAACGATGCTCATGCCCAAGAAGTTGCAGAACTGGCGCGGGAATTGATGGCTGCCGGCAAGGATGTGGCTTACGATGAGATCATGGACGCCGTTTCCGACTTTGATATGGTCAATGCCAAGCTGGCTGCTGTTTTGAGCAAACTGTCCGTGGAGGAAGATGTATAATCTCCTACGCAGATTTTCTGAAAAGAGGTGGTAACCATGCGTTTTCTCATCGCAATCGATTCCTTTAAAGGCAGTCTGACTTCCATGCAGGCAGGCGCTGCTGTTCAGGAAGCGATCCGCATGTTGGACAAGGATGCCCAAATTGATCTGCGTCCTTTGGCAGACGGCGGCGAAGGCACGGTTGCTGCCATATCCGCAGGTCTTGGAGGCGAGTTAATCCACATTTCCGTCACCGGCCCTCTGCAAGACAAAGTAACCGCCCAATACTGCATTCTGCCCGATAAGAACACCGCTGTCCTTGAGATGGCTGCCGCTGCCGGACTTGCGCTGGTTCCCGCCCATTTGCGCAATCCCTTAGAAACTACAACCTACGGCGTAGGCGAACTGATCAAAGATGCCATCAACCGTGGTTGCCGGCATTTTCTTATCGGCATTGGCGGCAGCGCCACCAACGACGGCGGCACCGGAATGCTCCGTGCTTTGGGTTTTGACTTCCTAGACAGAAACGGCGCACCCATTCCTTTGGGCGCAAAGGGACTTGCCGCGCTTGCTGCTATTCGCACAGATCATGTTTTGCCACAATTGCAAGAATGCACCTTCCGGATCGCCTGCGATGTTACCAATCCTCTGTGCGGCAGTAACGGCTGCAGCGCCGTATTCGGACCTCAAAAAGGCGCAACGCCCCAAATGATCACAGATATGGATCGCTGGCTTTCTCACTATGCAGAACGATCCGCATCGGTATCAGCCAAGGCTGATAAGAACCACCCGGGCGCAGGCGCTGCCGGTGGTTTAGGGTTTGCATTTCTCAGCTTTACAAACGCAAAATTGGAGTCCGGTGTGCAGATCATTCTGGAAGAGACCAACATGGAACGCTACATTCAGAATGCTGACGTTGTAATTACCGGCGAGGGTCGGTTGGATGGTCAGACGGTTATGGGCAAAGCGCCCATTGGCATTGCTAAGCTTGCCAAAAAGCACAGCAAAAAAGTGATTGCCTTTGCCGGCTGTGTCACAGAGGACGCAGCAATCTGCAACGAGCACGGCATTGATGCCTACTTCCCCATTCTTCCCGGAATTGTCAGTTTGGAGGAAGCTTTAGACCCGGAAAACGCATACCGCAATCTGAAAAACACTGCCTATCAGGCGTTGCGATTACTGTATTTGTAAATACTTATTAAAAAAGACCTGCCGCAGCAGGTCTTTTTATTTGTCCGTTGCACAGACCGGCAAACGGTGCATAAACTGTCCTATAAGCACATTTGCTTATCTGCAAATTATCATCGGGAGGTATTACCATGTCTGACAATTGCCAGCAGACAGTTTGCTGCGGACCTGAGGATCTGCGGCAGGCACTGTCCATACACACACGAAAAATCACAGACAGCTGCCGCGACAAGGATTGTATTGAAGATCTGCGAGTTTATCTCACAAGATCCTCTCAAGCCCTTTTGGACTCTGCCGCAGGCGCAAAGGTCCGCTGTGCCGACCTGCTGTACACTTACATTGACGTGGAACCGGTAGCGTTTGACCGGAATCACTACTGCATTGACGCAACTTTCTATTACCGCATTCTGGCCGACACGGTCATTGGCAGTATGCGACCTGCCGCTTTGTACGGTTTGGCAGTCTTCTCCAAGCGGGTCGTTCTGTGCGGCGAAGAAAACAAAGCCCACATCTTCACCAGCGCTACACGCCTCAACGGGCCCGACGGGCTGAGCCGTCTTAGCGGAAATACCCCCACCGCCGTGGTAGAAGTGCTGGATCCCATGGTGCTCAGTTCCAAGGTAAAGGATATTTGTGAGTGTAGCTGCAAGGAAACCAATGTAATCCAGATCCCAGATTATATCTTGCAGATGTTCGACGATGAATTGGTACTGTCCGGAGAAAGCCGGCGGTTGTTTGTAACCTTGGGGCAATTCTCCATCATTCGGCTGGAACGGGATGCACAACTGGTCGTTCCCGTGCTGGATTACAGCATCCCCGCCAAGGAGTGCTGCGACAATCCCGGTTGTGCGGAAGATCCCTGCGAGATGTTCTCCCGGATTCCTTTCCCCACCGCTCAGTTTGCTCCCAGAGGCTGCGATCGCAAACCAGAACCGGATAACGACTGTGGTTGCTATACGACCACCGCAAACAATTAAAATATCCGCCGGAGGGTTTTCCTCCGGCGGACTTTTTATGGATTTTAGCGGATCACACGGACCCGGAATACGCCCTCCATCTCAGATAGCTGCTGTGCCAGCGCCGCCGGAGTGGGTTCGTCCAAATCCAGCATGGTGCAGGCATACTCGCCTTTACTGCGGTTAAGCATATCGGAAATATTCAGGTTAAAGCTTGCCACTGTGGTGGTAAAGCGGCTGATGGTGTTAGGTACATTCTTGTGCAGGATGGTAATTCTACCGGGTTTGGTGCAAACACCCATGTTGCATGCAGGATAGTTTACGGAGTTGGTGATATTGCCGTTCTCCAGATAATCCATCACCTGCCGCACAGCCATCCGTGCGCAGTTATCCTCAGACTCCTCTGTAGATGCACCCAGGTGAGGAATGGCAACAACACCCTCCATACCAGCGGTCTTGTCATTGGGGAAGTCCGTAATATAACGCTTCACCTTACCGGACTGGAGAGCAACCTCCAGCGCATCATCATCTACCAAGAGATCACGGGCAAAATTCAACAGGATCACGCCGTCCTTCATCTTTGCCAAGGACTCTGTGTTAATCATCTTCTTAGTGCTGTCCAACAGAGGCACATGGAGCGTAATAATATCGCAGTTCTGGTAGATCTCTTCCAGAGATTTTACCGGAATGATATGGCTGTCCAGATGCCAAGCGGCGCTGATAGAGATATAGGGGTCATAGCCGTAAACCGTCATGCCAAGACCGATTGCCGCATTGGCAAGCGGGCCGCCGATTGCGCCCAGACCAATAACGCCCAGGCTCTTGTTCATGATCTCGTTGCCGGCAAATTTAGACTTGCCCTTTTCCACCTTTTTTGCCACATCGCCTTCGTCCTTAATGGACTGTACCCAGCGAATGCCGCCGATCACGTCACGGCTGCCCAACAGCATGCCGCACAGCGCCATTTCCTTAACGCCATTGGCATTGGCGCCGGGGGTATTGAACACAACGATACCCTGCTCTGCGCAACGGTCCAGAGGAATATTATTTACACCTGCACCAGCACGGGCAACCGCAGACAAATTGGGAGAAAACTCCATATCATGCATGGCTGCGCTGCGAACAAGAATCGCCTCGGCTTCGTTAACATCATCGGTTTGCTGATACGCTTCGGTAAACAGAGATGTTCCTTTTTCGGAAATCTTATTCAAATAATGAACGCGATACATATTATACTCCTCCTTGAATCAGTTTATCTAATAATTTATAACCTTCCGGTTCGTAAATACCGGTAGCGGCTGCGCCTTTTTCGCTGTAACGCGCCAACGCTCTGCGCTCCCGGGTGCTGTCGTACAAAATATATGGCACGGGATCGGAAGTATGGGTACGGCAACGGATGGGTGTGGGATGATCCGGCATAATAAGCATACGGTAAGGCTCTCCGGAAGCTTCCATTGCCGCCTTAACCGGCGCAATGATACGGCTGTCCAGATATTCAATTGCCTGAATCTTATTGGCAATACTGCCTTGGTGACCCATCTCATCCGGCGCTTCTACATGGATATAAACGAAATCACTGCCCTCTTCCAGTACAGCCTTTGTTGCAGCTTCAGCTTTCCCTTCGTAGTTGGTGTGGAGAGAACCGTTGGCGCCAGGTACGTCGATCACCCGCATACCGCTGCCAACCGCAATGCCCTTGAGCAGATCCACCGCAGAGATCATAGCGCCCTGCAGGCCGGTCTTTTCTTTAAAGTTTGCCAAAGAAGGCTTGGTGCCTGCACCCCAGAACCAAAGGGAATTTGCTTTGTTCTTCCCCTCTGCGGCGCGCTTCAGATTTACCGGGTGTTCATTGAGTAGTTCGAAGCTTTTTTCCATCATTTCCCGGAAGATCGGCTCTTTGGGAAGATAAGTAGTAATCTTTTCACCCAAATGGTCATGGGGCTGCTCCATATCCAGCACACGGCCCTGCTTCCACAAGGTGATGTGGCGATAGCTGGTACCGGTGTAGAACTGAAAATCTTCACTGTTAAAGTTAGCACGGATAACATCCATCAGCGCATCGGCTTCTTCTGTGGAAATCTCACCGGAGCTGTGATCCAAAATCGTCTTATCCGCGTATTCCTCTTCCTCGGTCAAGGTTACAATATTACAGCGAAAAACCACGTCATCGGGGTTCATGGCAACGCCAACACTCAGCGCTTCCAAAGGAGAACGGCCGGAGTAGTTTTTGGTGGGGTCGTAACCCAGTACCGCCAAATTGGCAACATCGCTGCCAGGCTTCATAGAGTCCGGTACGGTCTTGGCAAGTCCCAACTCTCCCTTACCTGCCAATTCATCCATCATAGGTGTGGCTGCGCACTCCAGCGGCGTACGTCCGCCAAGCGCCTCCAACGGCTCATCTGCCATTCCGTCGCCTAAAATTACGATATATTTCATTTCTACACCCACCTCTCAAACGTCCGCGTGTGGTATACATTTGTATTTATTTATACATGATACCACTTCTTAAAACCAATTACAATAGATAATAATGGACGATTTTAATTTATTTTTATGGCATTTTTCGTAGAAAGTGTATGACTTCGCCTATCTCAGCATACTACTATTGCAATATGTTTTTAAAAAATACACCTCTTGTTCATAATCTGTTTTGACATTTTTTGCTACAGTATGTATAATTTATGCAGAAAGTATCCGAAAAGGAGAATCGGCTATGTATAACGAAAACGAAAACAACCAGTCCTGGACTGAACCGCAGCAGGATACCGATCCGGTTTCTGTAAATTTCAGTGACGACGAATTGGATTTTGACCTTTCAGAAGAATTTGTGCCTCAGGAGCCACCGAAGAAAGAAAAGAAACCCCTTTCCGCCGGAAAGCTGATCGCAATTGCGCTGAGCTGTTCGTTGATCGGTGGCATTTTGGGCGCACTCGGCGGTATTTCGGCTGTGAAAACAAACACTTCCAATTCCCCTTCTATCATTTTTCAGGGTGACCGGGAAAGTACTGTCATTGACATTAACAAGATCGACACCAGCAAGCTTATGACGCCGGCTGAGGTTTATGCCACTAATGTAAATTCTACGGTAGGTATTACATCCTCCATTACAACGAACTACTGGGGTTATCAGACTACCTCCCCTGCCTCCGGCTCCGGCTTTGTGCTGACTTCCGACGGATATATCCTGACCAACTATCACGTGATTGAAGGCTCCAGTTCCATTACCGTTTCCTTCTATGACGGCTCCAGCGCCCCCGCTACTTTGGTCGGCTATGATGTCAGCAATGATATCGCCGTTCTAAAGGTCAACGCTGAAGGACTGATTCCCGTGGTTTTGGGTGACTCTGACAATCTGAATGTTGGCGATTCTGTAGTAGCCATCGGCAACCCCCTTGGCGAGCTGACTTTCTCCCTGACCTCCGGCACACTCAGCGCTCTGAATCGTCGGGTTACCACCTCCAACGGCATCACAATGAACCTGATGCAGACCGACTGTGCCATCAACTCCGGCAACTCCGGCGGTGCATTGTTCAACATGTACGGCGAGGTCATCGGTATTACCAATGCAAAATATTCCAGCGGCTCCAGCGCAGAAGCTTCTATTGACAATATCGGCTTTGCAATTCCCGTCAACAGCATCGAGAACATTGTACAGAGCATCATTGTAAAAGGCTATGTTTCCAAGCCTTATATTGGTGTATCTGTAGTTGACGTAAGCGAAGAAAGCCAAGGCTACGGTCTGCCCAGGGGCGCTGCAGTGAAAAATGTGGTAAAAGACAGTCCTGCAGAAAAATCCGGTCTGCAGCTTAACGACATTATCACCCACGTAAACGGAAAAGCCATTTCCGGCAGTCAAGATCTGGTGCAGGTCGTTGGTCAGGCCAATATCGGCGACGTGCTGAAGCTGACAGTATACCGGCAAGGCAGCACCATCGAACTAGAGCTGACCGTAGGCGAACAAATTCAGTCTGCGACCCAGGAACAGCAGCAATCAGCCAACAACGGTTCTTCTCTTTTTCCCTTCTGGAATTGATAACTACGGATAAACACAAAAAACGCACCGTCATCAGACGGTGCGTTTCTTTATGATCAAATTACTTTGCTGCGTTAACCAGCTCAGCAGTATCCTGAGCGATCATCAGCTCTTCGTTGGTGGGGACAACCCAAACCTGAATCTTGGAATCGGGAGTGGAGATGCACAGTTCCTTGCCGCGAGCCTTGTTCAGCTCGGGATCGATCTTAACACCCAGGAACTCCAGATACTTACATACATCAGCACGGACAGCGCCGTCGTTCTCGCCAACACCAGCGGTGAAGGTCAGAACATCGATGCCGTTCAGAGCAGCTGCGTAAGCGCCAACGTACTTAGCAACCTCGTAGCAGAACTTCTCACGAGCCAGTGCGCAAGCCTCGTTGCCTTCCTTTGCGCCGTCTTCCAGATCACGGAAGTCGGAGGAGACACCGGAGATTGCCAGCATGCCGGACTTCTTGTTCAGCATGTTCAGGCACTCGTCAACGCTCATGTTGTACTTGTTGCAGATGAACTGTACAACTGCTGCATCGATATCGCCGGAACGAGTACCCATGGGCACACCTGCCAAGGGAGTCAGACCCATGGTGGTATCCTGACACTTGCCGTCCTTAACAGCGGACATGGAAGAACCATTGCCCAGGTGGCAGTTGACCATCTTGAATTCCTTCTTGCCTACGATCTCAGCGGTACGGCGAGCAACATACTTGTGGCTGGTGCCGTGGAAGCCGTAACGACGGATGGAGTCGTTCTCGTAGTACTCGGTGGGGATAGCATAACGGTATGCCTTGGGGGGCATGGTCATGTGGAAAGCGGTGTCAAACACAGCAACCTGGGGAGTCTTGGGCATAACAGCCTGGCAAGCCTCGATACCCATCAGGTTAGCGGGGTTGTGGAGGGGTCCCAGAGGAATGCACTTCTTGATAGCCTTAATGACCTCGTCGTTAATGATGCAGGAATCAAAGAACTCCATACCGCCGTGCAGAACACGGTGACCAACTGCGTCGATCTCGTCAACGCTGTTGATGACGCCCTCAACGGGGTCAACCAGAATCTCCAGAGTAGCTGCAATTGCCTCGGAGTGGGTGGGCATGGGAATGTCCTTAACAACCTTGTTCTCGCCAACCTTGTGGTTCAGGCGGCCGTCGATACCGATACGCTCACACAGACCCTTTGCGGAAACCTCACCGGTCTCAGGGTTCATCAGCTGATACTTCAAGCTGGAGCTACCGGCATTGATGATCAAAATGTTCATTGGAATCTCCTCCTAAAATAATTTGATTTTCTTGTCATTTATGATAATATAGTCATAACTGGGACTATTCTATACCAAATCCAGAAATTTCTCAAGACCTTTAATGGAAATTTTTTCTGAAAGGAGGGTCATTTTTGAAAATAACTGGTATTATTTGCGAATATAACCCTCTGCATTTGGGGCACAAGAAGCAACTGGACACTGTTCGCCGTCTGCAAGGCGACGACAGCGGCATTGTATGCGTCATGAGCGGCAACTTTGTACAGCGTGGCGCACCTGCCATTATCGGCAAAACTGCCCGTGCCAAAGCCGCGGTTGACTGCGGTGCAGATCTGGTGCTGGAACTGCCGGTAACCGCAGCTTTAAATTCTGCTGAAGGCTTTGCCGCAGGCGGCGTATCGATCCTCGCCCCGTTCTGCGATCAGCTATGTTTTGGCGCAGAAACACCCAATGCCGACCTGTTTTGGGAAACTGCCCGTATATTGCTCTCTGACCGGTTCCGGGACGCTTTGAAAGCCGAATTGGAAAAAGGTGTCTCCTTCCCTGCTGCACGACAAGCGGCTTTGGAGAGCATGGGCGCAGATGCTGCGCTGTTGTCCAATCCCAACAACATTTTGGGTGTAGAGTATTGCAAGGCGATTCTAAATCAGAATAGCAATATGCAGATCTTGCCGATCTGCCGCCCGGGCAGCTACCATGACACCACCCCTGACCCGGAAAACCCTTCCGCGACTGCCCTGCGTTTGCAAATGGCAGAAAATGACCCGTGGGAGCAGTTTGTACCGGAAAAGGCTTACGAAATTTTCAAAAGCGAGCCGCTACACAGCATTCATGCCGGTGAGCGGGCAATCTTGGGAAAGCTGCGTTGTATGACCGACGCAGAATTTGAAGCGCTCCCCTTCTCCGGCGAAGGCCTTTGGCGAAAGTTGATGCATGCATGTCGCACCGAAGCAACCTTAGAGGATATTATTGCTGCCACCAAATCCAAGCGGTATACCCGCACCCGATTGGATCGTATGATCATGTGCGCATTTTTGGGCATCACCCAAAAGGATCTTGACACCCCTGCCCCCTATGTGCGTGTGCTGGCGCTGAATGACAAAGGAAGAAGCATTTTACGGAAAGCACGGGAAACCGGAATGTTTGTGAATGTGGGCGAAGTACAAGACGATCCCTATCAGGTTCTGGAAAACCGCTGCACCGATCTCTATGGTTTGTTTGCTGAAGACACACCGGAACTTGCAGGCAAAGAAAGTAAATACAGAATTTATTATCAAGACAAAAAATGAGAAGCGTTCAGATAACGCTTCTCATTTTTTATCTTCTTGTAGCGACACTTTTGCGGATCAGCGCACGCTTTAATCTTGCCTGCGCCAAGCGAATATCTGTATCCGAGGATGTCTTGTCTTCCAAAACCGACTCTGCTCTCTGTTGAGAACTCTCGGCACGTTCTACATCAATGCTATCTGCCCATTCGAAGGTAGTAGGTACCAATGTGGCTGCGCCGTTTACAACGCTGACCATGCCGCCAATGCAGGCTGCATATCGCTTTTTACCGTCTACGACCACCATAGCCTCGCCCATACCCAAAGGCGCAACACAGTTGATGTGACCGGCCAGGATTCCCAAATCGCCGGAGGTGGTACGCACGATCAGTTCCTGCGCCCTGCCATCAAACTGGAGACCATCCGGTGTAACGATCTTCAAGGGAAAATCATTCATGATGATCACCCTTCCATTTTGCTACCACTTCATCAATAGAACCGGCATACAGGAAGTAAGACTCGGGGATCTGGTCATGCTTGCCCTCGATGATCTCACGGAAGCTGCGGATGGTTTCCTTCAAGGGTACATACTTGCCCTCATAACCGGTAAACTGCTCTGCCACGTGGAAAGGTTGGGACAGGAAACGCTGCACCTTACGGGCACGGTTAACCACAGTCTTGTCTTCCTCGCTCAGTTCGTCCATACCCATAATCGCAATGATATCCTGCAGTTCCTTATAGCGCTGCAAAATGCTCTGGACAGCACGAGCAGTTTCGTAATGCTCCATACCCACTGTCTCGGGAGATAGAATACGGGAGGTGGAATCCAACGGGTCAACAGCCGGATAAATACCCAAAGAAGCAATACCACGGTCCAAAACCGTTGTAGCATCCAAGTGGGCAAAGGTGGTAGCAGGCGCCGGGTCGGTCAAGTCGTCCGCAGGGACATAAACGGCCTGAACAGAAGTAATAGAACCGTCCTTCGTGGAGGTAATACGCTCCTGCAGCGCGCCCATTTCTGTTGCCAGTGTAGGCTGGTAACCAACCGCAGAGGGCATACGGCCCAGCAGCGCGGAAACTTCACTACCTGCCTGGGTGAAACGGAAAATGTTATCAATGAACAGCAGCACGTCCTGATGCTTCACATCACGGAAATACTCTGCCATGGTCAGACCGGAAAGGCCTACACGCATACGGGCTCCGGGGGGCTCGTTCATCTGGCCGAACACCATGGCAGTCTTATTGATAACGCCGGATTCGGTCATTTCGTTATAAAGGTCGTTACCCTCACGGGTACGCTCGCCAACACCGGTAAAAACGGAATAACCGTTGTGAGCAGTAGCGATGTTGTAGATCAGCTCCTGAATCAAAACGGTCTTGCCAACGCCGGCGCCGCCGAACAGACCGATCTTACCGCCCTTAGCATAAGGGCAAATCAGGTCAATAACCTTGATGCCGGTCTCCAAAATCTCGGTAGCAGGCTGCTGGTCTTCATAAGCCGGAGCAGGACGGTGAATGGGCCAACGCTCTTCACTTTGCACCTGCTCGCCGTTATCAATAGGCTGACCCAGCAGATTGAACACACGGCCCAGGCAGCCGTCGCCTACGGGAACGGTAATGGGCGCACCGGTATCGATGGCCTCTGTGCCTCTCTGCAGGCCGTCCGTAGAGCTCATTGCAATACAACGGACCACATTATCACCGATGTGCTGCGCAACCTCTGCAATAACCTTTCCCTCGCCCAGAGGGACTTCGATGGCATTGAGCAGCTGGGGCAGGCAGTCATCGGAAAAGCGAATATCCAAAACCGGGCCCATGATCTGAACCACAGTTCCTTTCTGATTAGCCATTGGATTTCAACTCCTTAAGCAGTGGGCAATCCAGTCTCCCACCGCGGTTCTTATTTGTATTTACCGGTTACGAGCCGGCAACGATCTCCGTGATCTCCTGGGTAATGGCCGCCTGACGTGCCTGGTTGAATTTCAGGCTCAGATCTGCGATCATCTCGTCGGCATTTTGTGTAGCCGCATCCATCGCTGTACGGCGTGCCGCCTGCTCAGAAGCACGGCTCTCACACAACGCACCGTACACAATACCACCCAAATACTCCGGAACAATGGCGTCAAACACCTCGGTAACGCCGGGTTCATAAATCATATCGGAATTTACTGTCCCTTCTCTGCCCGTCTTCTTTCGCAAAAGCGGAAGCAACTGCAGCGTACTGGGCGTCTGGGACAAAACAGACACATAATTGGTATACGCAATATGGATCTGTGTGAATTCACCGGATAAAAACTTTTTACAAAGGCTCTTGGCCATTGTGAAGCAATCACCCAATGTAAAGGCTTCCGCCACGATGGTCTCAGCAGAGATCATCGGGACCTTCCGGGCGGTAAAAAAGTCTACTGCTTTTCTGCCGATAGGCAGTACCACCGCATCTTTGTCCCGGATCTGCTCCATTACCAGCTTCAGCACATTGCTGTTATAGCCGCCGGCAAGTCCCCGGTCGCCTGCAATTACAATATACAGCGCCTTGCCTGCTTTAGGCTTTTCCAGATAGGGAGAGGAAAAATCCTGAGTAGAATCCACGATCTCGTTGATCGTTGTATAGAGAATCTCAAAGTAGGGGCGGGACGACTGCACCTGTGTCTGCGCACGGCGCAACTTGGAGGCCGCCACCATCTCCATAGCCTTTGTGATCTGCTTTGTGGATTCCATGCTGCGAATACGGTTTTTAATTTCTTTGGTGGAAACGCCAGCCATGCCAGCCCTCCTTCCTTAGATGTTCTTGTTAAACTCTTCCAGCAGTTCACCGATGGCCTTTTTCAAGGTATCCTCGGTATCCTGCTCCAGCTTGCCGGTGGTGCGGATTGCTTCCAGAACCTGCATGTAGCGGTTGTCCATAAACTCACGCAGACGCAGTTCGAATTCCGGGATCTGCTCCACGGATAGATCTTTCAGATAACCGTTAACAACTGCATACAGAATGCAGACTTGATGGGCTACCTCTGCCGGGGCGTTGTTCTTCTGCTTCAAACCCGCCACGATTCGCTCACCAAGCGCCAAACGGGCCTTGGTATCTGCATCCAGATCAGAGCCAAACTGGGCAAAGCTCTGCAGCTCACGGTACTGAGAATACAGCAGCTTCAAAGAACCTGCTACCTTCTTCATAGCCTTGATCTGCGCATCGCCGCCAACACGGGAAACGGAAATGCCGGGGTTTACCGCAGGCATAATACCGCCATTGAACAACTCTGTTTCCAGGAAGATCTGTCCGTCGGTAATGGAGATAACGTTTGTGGGAATGTACGCAGAAACGTCACCCGCCTGGGTCTCGATAATGGGAAGCGCCGTCAAGCTGCCGCCACCGAGCTCGTCAGAAAGCTGGGCAGCACGCTCCAAAAGACGGGAGTGGAGATAGAAAACGTCGCCAGGATATGCCTCACGACCGGGAGGACGGCGGATCAACAAGGAGATGGCACGGTATGCCACCGCATGCTTACTCAGATCATCATAGATCACCAGCACGTCCTTGCCCTGATACATAAAGTGTTCGCCCATAGCGCAGCCGCTATAAGGCGCAATATACTGCATAGGTGCCAACTCAGAAGCTGTAGCGGAAACCACCACAGTATAGTCCATAGCACCGGCCAAAGTCAGGTTGTTGACTAGTTGCGCAACGGTGGAACGCTTCTGTCCGATTGCCACATAGATACAGATAACATTCTTGCCCTTCTGGTTCAGAATGGTATCGGTAGCAATGGTGGTCTTGCCGGTCTGGCGGTCACCGATGATCAGCTCACGCTGGCCTCTGCCAATGGGGATCATGGCATCGATTGCCTTGATACCGGTCTGCAAAGGCACACTGACGTGCTTTCTTTCAATAATGCCGGGAGCGGGACACTCGATGGGACGGTAGCTTTCCGCCTCAATAGCGCCCTTACCGTCGATGGGCTCACCCAAAGCATTGACAACACGGCCGATCAAGCCAGCGCCTACGGGAACAGACACAACCTTGCCGGTGCGCTTGACCATATCGCCTTCCTTAATGCCGTTATCTGTACCCAGAATAACAACGGAAACCGTATCCTCCTCCAGATTCTGCGCCATGCCGTAGGAGCCGTTGGGGAACTCCACCAACTCACCTGCCATGCACTTGTCCAGACCGGAGACCTTGGCAATACCGTCACCTACCAGAATGACCACACCGGTCTCACTGGCTTCCAGTTTTGCTTCGTAATTTTTAATTTGCTCACGAATCAGCTTCGTGATCTCTTCGGCTCTTAATTCCATAATTTACCCCTTAAGCAAAGCGCCCACTTCTTCCAGACGGTGCTGTACTGTTCCGTCCAGGCGCTTGCCGTCATAGTCCAATCGAATGCCACCCAGACAATCCGGATCCACACGATTGTTAAGCTGTACCTTTTTCCCGGTAATGTTCTCCAGTTTGCCGGTCAGCTTCTGTATTTGCGCATCTGTCAGCGCCACAGCAGAAACTGCACGTACGCTCAGAATGCCGTTATCTTCGTTGTACTGCTCTTCATACGCCTTGCGGCAATCTTCAAAATGCCGCACATAGCCCTTCTCTGTCAACAGCTTCATGAAATTCAGCACGTAAGGGTGTACCTTGCCCCGAATACAGTTATCCAGCGCATTACAACGCTCCTGCTTGCTGATATTGGGCGCTGCCAACAGACGCAGAAACCCGGGCTCCTGCGAAAATGCCGTATGCAGCACATTCAACTCTTCCAAAATCTGTCCGGTCAGGTCTTCATCCTTCGCCAGCGCATAAAGCGCCTGGGCATAATTGACGCCTACACTTGTCATACGCCGTCACCCAACTGGTCAATAAATTGATCGACCATCTGCGCCTGATCGTCTACGGTCAGACTGCGGCCAACTACCTTACCGGCAATATCCATAGCGATACCGGCGATCTCCACCTTGGCATCGCTGATTGCCTTTTTCTTCTCTTGGGCAATGTCCGCTGCTGCCTTACGACGAATGGCATCTGCCTCTTCGTTGGCACGGCGCAGGATCTCCTCTTCACGGGACTGACCCCGAAGAACCGCTTCCTTCACGATCTCCTCGCTGGTCTGCGCAGCGGCAGACAGCTTCTGCTGATAGGATTCCTGCAGCGCCTGCGCATCGGTTTTTGCCGCATTGGCTGCCGTGTACATGTCGTCGATCTCTTTCTGGCGGTCGGCAATCATTTTCATCACCGGCTTAAACAGAAATTTCTTTAAAACCACAAACAGAACAATGGTATTGACAAGAGTGAACAGTGCCGTGAAAAAGTTAACATTCAAAAATTCTCCCGGTCCCACAGTTCAAGCTCCTTTCCTTGTGTATTTTCCGGAAAGCGCTGATCAGATAGCGAACAGGATCAGCAAAGCGATAACCAGGGAGTAAATACCGGTAGTCTCAGTAATTGCACAACCCAGGATCATGTTGGTACGCAGATTGCCGGCAGCCTCAGGCTGACGTGCCATGCCTTCCAGTGCCTTACCGACTGCGTTACCTTCACCGATAGCGGGGCCGATAGCGCCGATACCCATACACAGACCTGCACCGATTGCCTTTGCAGCGATCATAATAGCTTCATTCATAATACGTTCCTCCTAAGTGATATCATTAATGATGGATTTATAATTTTAGTCCTGCTCTTCCGGCGGTGGACATGCGCCTGCAATGTACACCATGCTCAGCAGGCTGAATACAAACGCCTGCACGAAACCGGAAAATAGGTCAAAATACACGCTTAACGCAGCGGGAAGACCCAACTGCAAAATAGGGATCTGGACACCGCCCAGCAGGTCAAATCGGGTCAGAAGACCCAGCAGACCCAATACGCCAAATACGCCGCCTAAGATCTTGCCCAGCAGCTTTTTCCTGCGTATATCTCTTATCAGCAGCACAATGCCAAGTACCAGCAGAATGATCGGCACAACCACCGTACCGGCAATGAGACTGATCAATGCGGTAGATGCCAGAGACAGCGCTGTGTAGATGATCATGGTGATGATACTGCCGCCTGCAACATTACCGAAATGACGGAATGCCATAGCCACCGGCTGTGCAATCTCAGAAACAATATTCATGGGTGTCATGACTACGATCGGTTCTGTAAAACCTTTGAGCCAACCCAAAAATCCGTTTCGCTTAATAGACTGATACCAGATAATCACGCTGGTCATTACCGCCCAGGTCAGCACCACCGCCAAGTCTGCCGTGGTAGACCGCAGGAAACCGGTTAGACCGATCAGGCTACCCAGTATCGACGACAGAAAGATCGTGCCAATGTAGGGAACCCAGCCGATGTTATGCTTACCCATGGTGTCTGTAACCAGTCCCACCAGCATAGACACACCTTTTTCCGTAAGCACCTGCAGTTTGCCGGGTCGTTTCTGCAAATTTCTACCCAGCAGAACACCGGCGATTGCCAGCGCCGCAGTTACGACGATCAAAGAAATAATCGTTTCGGTAATTGCAATAGGACCAATCTGAAACAGGGTTTTTGCGCCACTTACTTCAATTCCGCCCATCAATCACCCTTCTTTCTGAAAAACTCTGCCAACAGCAGGATCGGCCGGGCAAACACCAACGGCAGCGCCAACGCTACCACATTGCCGCCCAATCGCACACCGATCAGCAGGGCTGCCGCCATTACCAGCAAGCGAACCGTAGACGAAAGCTTGATCAGCTTCTGCGCTTCCTCTACCTGTCCTTTTTCTGCCCGATCTGCTGCCAGGCTGACCGTGACTGCCATAAAAAAGTAATTGGCAATCATAATCAAGCTGCCGGCGAATGCACTCCAGAGAATGTGCATTTGAAACATATCCAGCGCAGCAAACACGCCAACCATAATTGCGCTGCAAATCAGTTCACCCACAGCAATGATGGCAGTTTCTTTAAAAACAACTTTTCGGGAATCCATACGTTCCTCCACACAGTTAATCGTGGTCGTTAAAGGAAACCGGGGGGCTTTGTTCCTGCTTGTCCCGGCTCATACGTTCCATGGCTTTTAAGGAGGTTCGCAAACCGTCAATGGCGCATACAATGCCAATTACGATCGCTACCCAGATCACCCAGTTCCCCCAGGCAAACCGGTCACGCAACCACACTGCCAGCAAAATAAAGCCTGCAGGCGGCAGCGCCACACTGAAACCAAGCTGTGTCAACCAGACAATCATGCTGAGGTTTTTCACTGTGCCAATCCTCCCCTTTATAACTTTTTCCATTATACCCCATAAAACGGGTTGTTTCAAGCAGTATTTGTAAACATTTGCAGTTTTATTATTTCCAGCAATGATTTGCAAAATGCGGAAAAAGATTTTGAAAAACCCTTTTCAATTGCCTTCAAATATAGTAAAATAGTTGCATGTATTTTTACGGAGGTGAGCAAGCGTGGCACAGCAAGAACTGCAGATTTTGCAAGGCACGATCAGCGGCGTAGTCTATCAGAACTACGACAACGGCTACAGTGTGCTGCGCCTTGCCTGCGAGGACGGTCAGACGGTTACCGTTGTGGGTACGATCCCTCTCCCCTCTGCCGGAGAGCGGCTGATGGTCACCGGAAAATGGACCTCCCATCCTAGCTACGGCAAACAATTTGAAGCAGAATTTTTGGAGCGGCTCATGCCCCAAACTGCAACACAAATTTTAGGTTACCTTTCCAGCCGTATCATTAAGGGTATTGGCCCCCGGATAGCCGCCCGGATTGTTGAACGCTTTGGCGATAACACTCTGCACATTATGGAGCGGGAACCGGAACGGTTGGCGGAAGTCTCCGGCATTTCTTTAGCAAAAGCAAAGTCCATCGGCGAAGATTTTCGTCTGCAGGTAGGCATGCGGCATCTGATGGAATTCTTTGCCATGCACCATTTGCCTGCTGAACTGGCAATAAAAACTTATAAAATTTACGGTGAAAGCACCATTGACCTACTGTATGACGATCCGTATTTGCTGACAGAGGAAGATCTGGACGCACCTTTTGGTGCTGTAGATCAGTTTGCCATCGAGATCGGCATTGCCGGAAACGACCGCCGTCGTGTAGAGGCGGGCATACTGTTTGAGCTTCGCTACAATCTGTCGGCAGGTCATAGTTTCCTGCCCAAGGACAAACTGATCGCTGCCACATCCACCCTTCTGTCCGTCAGTCCGGAAACCGTGGAGGAGCGGATCACCAAGCTGCTGGAAATTGAAAAGCTATATCAGGATCATCTTGCCGGCATCGATATTATTTATCTGCACCAGCTTTATAAAGCAGAAAAGTATTGTTGCCGCAGACTGCTGGCTGCTACAAAGCTGGTCTACTCTGTTCCTTCCAGATTGAAAAAAATGGTCAGCAAAGCTTCCAAGGACAGCGGTCTGCAGTATTCCAAGCAGCAAGAAGATGCCATTCGTGCCGCTGCCGATTCCGGTCTGCTGCTGATCACCGGCGGTCCCGGCACCGGTAAAACCACCATTCTCAACGGCATCCTTTCTCTATACGACCAGATGGGACTTTCTTATGTGCTGGCTGCCCCCACCGGACGTGCTGCCAAGCGCCTTACAGAAGTTACCGGCCAGGATGCTTCCACCATTCATCGTTTATTGGAAGCCGGAATTGATCCCCACACCGGCAATCTTTTCTTCTCAAGAGATGAGCAAAATCCCCTGAAAGCCGATGCTGTGATCGTAGACGAAACCTCCATGGTAGACGTTTTGCTGCTGTACAGCTTGCTGCAAGCCGTACCTGCCAGATGCCGGCTGATCTTTGTAGGCGACCCGGATCAATTGCCACCGGTAGGACCCGGATTTCCGTTCAGCGACATGCTTAGAAGCGACCAGCTACCCAGTGTTCGTCTGACAGAAATCTTCCGTCAGGCGCAGCAAAGTCTCATCGTTATGAATGCCCACCGGGTCAATCAGGGGCAGATGCCGGAACTGAAGAATGTAAAAAGCGACTTTTTCTTCCTGCCCGCCCGAACAGAAGAAGCTGCCGGACAGACCATTGTGGATCTGTGCGCCACCCGTCTTCCCAAAAACATGGGCATCCAACCGGAACACATTCAAGTGCTGACCCCCACAAAAAAAGGGTTTGTAGGCACTGTGAACCTGAACAAACTGCTGCAGGCGCAGCTGAATCCCCCTACCCCCGACAAGCGGGAACGCCAGTTTGGTGAGTTCATTTTCCGCGAGGGCGACCGGGTCATGCAGATCCGCAACAACTACGATATTATGTGGAAAAAGCAGGACGGCAGCGCTATCGGCACCGGCATCTTTAACGGAGACGTAGGTACTATTTCCGCTATTGATCTTGGCATGGAGCAGATGACCGTTGTTTTTGACGACCGGGAAGTGGATTACGATTTTACACAGCTAAATGAACTTGAGCCTGCTTATGCCATGACTGTGCATAAAAGTCAGGGCAGCGAATACCGTGCTGTTGTTCTGTCGGCGTGGAACGGCTCGCAATACCTTTTGAACCGCAGTGTGCTTTATACTGCTATTACCCGCGCCCGGGAGCTTTTGATCATTGTAGGACGGGAAGAAACCGTTGCGATCATGACACAAAACGCCAAAGTCGGCAGACGTTACACCGGACTCAAGCTACGTCTGCAAAAAGGAGACTGATCCTTTCTATGCTGCGCTTATTATTCCCACCAAAATGTGTGCTGTGCAGAAATCTGCTTTCCAAGGAAGAAACCGATCTGTGTCATCACTGCCGCATCCATGCGCCGGAAATTTCAAATGCAAAAAGAAATATTCCTTTTATTGCACAATGGACTGCGATATGGTATTATAAAGACGATGTGCGTAAAAGCATCCATCGGTTTAAGTTTGGAAAGGCGCAACGGTACGCCGGCGCATACGCCCGTCAACTGGCGCTCAAACTGCAACAAACCGATTATCTGAACAAATGTGACCTGATCACTTGGGTGCCAATCTCTTTTCGGCGGCGGTTAAAACGTGGCTACGACCAATCCGCTGTGCTTGCCAAAGAATTAGGGATTGCGCTGGATATGGAATGTGTGCACACCTTGAAAAAGATCCGGCACACGGCGCCCCAATCCGGTTTAAAAGACGCTGCAATGCGGCGGGCAAACATACTAGGCGCTTACCGGGTTTTGGATCGGCAATTGGTGGCAGGCAAGCGAATCTTGCTGTTAGACGATGTTCTGACCACCGGCGCAACCGCATCAGAGTGCGCAAAAACGTTGCTCACTGCCGGTGCAAAAGAAGTATATTTTGCCGCTGTGGCTGCGGCATCTTACGATAAGAAATAAAATGTAGGTGAAGTAAAATGGCTTTTCAATTTATGACGAATGACCTGGGCATCGATTTGGGTACATCCAATATTTTGATCAACGTAGACGAAAAGGGTCTGAAGATCCGTGAGCCGTCCATCGTGGTCATTGATAAAAACACAGGCAAAGTTGTGCAGGTTGGTTCTGCTGCCAGAAACATGCTGGGACGCACACCCGGCAATTTGGTGGCGATCCATCCTCTGAAGGACGGTGTGATCTCCGATCAGGAAATGACCGTGAAAATGCTGGAAATTCTCTTCCGCAGCGCTACCAATGCCTCTTTGTTTACCCCCAAGCCCAGAGTGGTTATCAGCGTTCCCAGCGGTATCACCGAGGTGGAAGAACGTACTGTGATCAACGCCGCTATCGAGGCAGGCGCCCGTCGTGTGTATCTGATTGAAGAGCCTCTGGCTGCTGCGTTGGGCGCAGGTCTGGATATTGCCAACCCCAACGGCCACATGGTGATCGATATTGGCGGCGGCACTACCGACATCGCTGTTCTGACCATGAATGCGGTGGCTGTCTCCTCTTCTCTGAAGGTGGCAGGCAACGCCTTTGACGAAGCAATCGCACGGCACATTCGCAGAAAGAACGGCATCGTCATCGGTCAAACCACTGCTGAGGATATCAAGATTCAGGTCGGCTGTGTTTATCCCCGGAACGAGGATATCAGCATGCTCGTTAAGGGTCGTGACGCCAAGACCGGTGTCCCCCGTGAAATGACCATTACCTCCTCCGAGGTCTGCGAGATCCTGCGCCGTCCCGTCAAGCTGATCGTTGACGAAGTATTGTCTGTGCTGGAAGATACCTCTCCCGAACTGGTGGGCGATATTGCAACCAACGGCATCACCCTCACCGGCGGCGGTTGTCAGATTGCAGGCATGGATCGGCTGTTAACCGAAGTTACCGGCATTCCCTGCACCATTGCAGACGATCCGGAATACTGCGTCGCTTACGGCTGCGGTAAGAGCCTGCAATGGATCAACACCATGAACGAAGGTCCTCTCAACATTGCAAGAAAGCGCCTGATGCGCCAAGAATAAAAAACAACATAATATTAATACCGCACCGGAATTCCGGTGCGGTAATCTTTTTGTTTAATTCAAATAAGGGATTGTTGCCTGATACCAAGGTGCATACCCTTCGGGTTTCAGATGCAACCCTTCTACCGTGATTGCCGGATCCAATTCCCCATCTTTGAGATAAAGCGGATACAGATCGATATATTCATGCCCGCGCTTCTGCGCCAACTTCTGTATATTCCGGTTAAAAGCTTCAATGGTTGTATTGCTGCAATGCAAACTTTTTGCCTTTGAATGCGTTAAAGGCAGCAAACTCTGTATGTAAATTTTTGTATCAGGCAAAGCTTTCTCCAATGCATCCAACAGATCTGCATAGCTACTTACAGACATAGCCATATTATAATCATTCAGTCCGTTAATACCACCCATTACAAAAACTTTTTCCGGTGTCAACACCTGCACAGAAGATACGCGACCTACCATACCTGCCAGTGTATCGCCGGAACATCCTAAGTTGATCAAACGACGGTCACCGCAATACAGGTGAAAATCGCCACCGCGAGATAAGGAATCGCCGAAGAATACTATGTCTGCCTTGCAACCCATTTTCACCAAGCAACTCTCCCAGGAAAATGCTGTCCAATTGATAGTTGTACGCTTTTTGCGGACACCAAATTTTACCAACATCTTATCAAGAAAACCCGCCTTGATAAAAAGCAGTATAAACCCAGCAGCAAAAAGAGCAGCAATCAAGCACGCAACAATCATTTACATTCTCTCCTCTGCATCTGTATAGATTTATGAATGCATTATACTTTAACTTTTGTAACGTGTCAAGTTACATTAATCACTTCTCACGTTGTCGCTTTTAGTAATCCGCAAAGCTATACTGAAATAGGGTGAGTTTATGAGAGAACATCAGACGGAGAAATTCCGACTCTTGGGCCTAAATATCGCATACTACCGCAAAGCACGTGGACTGTCACAGAATCAGCTTGCAGAGCTGGTTAATATCAGCCGCACACATATGAGCCGCATCGAAACCGCCGACTGCGCCGTATCCCTAGACGTGGTGTTCGATATCTGCGAAGCTCTACACATCAGCGCGTCTAAACTTTTTGATTTTCGAACCGATTAAAAATACGCCGGACCAACTTTGGTCCGGCGTGTTTGTTTTTAGCTTATTTAAAGGTTTCGGGAGACTTGAAGTTAGCGGATGCCTCGGGGATGTAGTCACCGAAGTACTTGCTAAAGTCCATATCCAGGTACTGGCACATCTCGTAAACTTCCACCATGGTGTTGTCGTTAACGGGGATGCCGTTCTCCATCAGGCGCTTTTCAGCTTCCACTTCCTTCTCGCCGTGGGTGTAGATGCGGGTCTGGCCGTCAGCCTTAGGAGCTTCACGCAGAGCCTGCAGGTAATCAGACAGATGAGCCTTGATGCCCTCTGCATCGCCGAAAATTGCAGGATCGATGACCAGGAAGCCGTGGCAGATGCCACCTTTGCCGCCTACGCCGGTCTTGTCGGAGGTAGTACCCATGGAGATGATGGAGGAGAAGATCTCACACATCATAGCGTAGCCGTAACCCTTATGGCTGCCGGTGTCCTCAGTGCTGCCGCCCAAAGGCATGATGCCGCCGCCATTCTTAGCTGCGATGTTGTCCAGCACATCCGCTGCATCGTTGGAGGGATGACCGTTCTTATCCAGCGCCCAACCGTCGTGCAGAGCCTCGCCCTTCTTGTTGTAAACTTCCAGCTTACCACGGGTAACCACGGTGGTGGAAGCATCGAAGAAGAAGTCGTAGGGTTCAGCAGGAACTGCCAGGGCAATGGGGTTTGTACCCAGCATAGCCATACGGCCATAGGTGGGAACCATGATCGCATTGGTGTTGGTGAAGGACATGCCGATCAAACCCTGATCGCAAGCCAGCTTTGCATAGTAACCGGCAATACCGTAGTGGTTGGAATTGCGGACGGTAACCATTGCAATACCGGACTTCTTTGCCTTCTCGATAGCCATGGTCATAGCCTTGTGGCCAACAACCTGACCCATGCCGTCCTCTGCGTCGATAACAGCGGATACGGGAGTCTCAAATACTACATTGCCCTTGGACTCGATCTTGATCATGCCCTTCTGAATGGACTTGTAGTAACGGTACATTCTCTGCATGCCATGGCTCTCGATGCCGATACGGTCGGACATCAGCAGCACGTCAGAAATGATTTTTGCTTCTTCGGCATTGAAACCGAACTTCTGGAACGCATCGTTGCACAGTGCTTCCAGCTTATCATATTTCCAATACTGGTAACCCATTTTTATCCTCCTATAGATGCAGGTTTGGCGGGAGCAAGCCCCCGCCCTACCGAAAATTCAATTACTTACCGGCGTTCTTCTTTGCGTTACGAACAGCGATGATACGATTCATCTCGTTGTAGACGATCATATAGCCTTCGTCAACGCCCATGCCGGGCTTTGCCAGAATCTGCACAGGCTGGGTAGCCATAGCGCAGTGGACACAAACCTGTGCGCTGCGGTCGGTCTCGTTACAAGTACCGCCCTGATATGCGCCCATACCCTTCTCCTTGCAGTACAGAACTGCCTCGATGGTATTGTTCACGCCGCCCAGGTCGGGAGTCTTGATCTGAACCATGTGACCTGCCTTGCGGTCAGCAAATTCCTTGATGTCTTCCAGAGTGTTGCACCACTCGTCAGCAACCAGCTCAACATCGCAGCCACGCTTGTCCAGCTCAGCAGTCAGACCTGCCAGAGCGACAACCTGGGTCTCGCGGTCGCAGTCGCAGTCCATAGGACCTTCGATGCGCAGGTGGAAGGGCTTTGCGATCTTGCCCAGCTCCTCGATGTAGTCAGCCATAGCAGCATAGTTATTGTTGCCGAAAGCAGCGCCGATGGTGCCGTAAACGTCGATATGGAATACGGGCAGGTAGCTGTCATCCGTGCGGTTCTGCAGGATACGGTCACGCAGCCATGCTACGTACTCAGCCAGCTTCTCACCCTTGGTGCCCAGCTTCTCTTCCACGTTGTTGATCAGTGCGTGAGGCAGAACCTGTGCGCCCTTGATAATCATCTTGTCGGAGTTCATGTAACGATCGTCACCGGACTGGGTGAAGATGTCGATGGGAGTCTCAGAAACGGTGCAGCCGTACTCGTCAGCAACAACTTCGCACATCATGCGGTTGGTAGCCTTAGCAACTGCGTCCAGCAGAGCCTGAGAAACACCGTAACGGATAGCGGTGTGCAGGCGCTTGCCCTCAACCTGAATAGCTTCCATCATAGCACACAGGCCACGGAAGTCATTTGCTTCCTTGCCAACCAGCTGGGGCTTGATGTACTGATCGATGACGGGGATAAAGTCCTTAGCCAGGAACAGAGGATCACGTCCGCCTGCGCCGGAGTACTGAACAGCAGCGCAGTCACCGAAAGCAACCTGACCGTCCTCCAGCACCAGCATAACAGAGATGGACTCACCTGCCATACGAATGTTGCGGAAGCCGTCGGTTACGGGAGAGCCAACGTAGAACATGCCGTCGTGACCTGCGCCCTGCTTAATAGCGCGCTGACCGTCAAAGTAGAAGCCGGTACGGCCTGCAGAGCAAATAACGTCAATAATTTTCATTTTCTATTCTCCTCTTATGTATCAATAGCGGGGACGGCCAACCAGTCGACCCTTACCAATGGAATAAACGTCATCAATGACCATCTGGAAGGAAGGCTTACGGTTTTCAGCCTTAGCACGCTCTTCGATCTTAGCTGCATGGAAGTCCTTCAGGTCCTGCGTGAAGGGCAGGTTGCCCATGTTCAGGATACGGATTGCGCCGTTGTTGTCACGGCAAGGCAGCATCAGGCCGGCATTGGCACGGCAAGGTGCGAAGGGAACGTCCAGAACGCCGGACTCAACTGCACGGCAAACGCCCACAGCAATGTCGCCGTTACCCAGCTCGAAGCACTTGTCCACGATGCAGCGGGTCTCCTGACGGATGATCTCCTTCTCCTCTTCCACGCTGGCAGACTGCAGCACCTGGTCAGCATACATGTTGATGACCTGCTTGGTGCAGCGCAGACCCTCTGCGTTCGCTTCCATGGTAGGAATACCAACAGCCTCGTGAGGCGTCTTAACAATAACCTTGGTTGCCTTGGACAGAGCAGCGATCAAGCTACCGGTGGAGATAACACCGAATGCCTTTGCCTCGTCTGCGGGGAAGCCGCCCATCCACTGGTGCAGAACGGTAGTAACTTCTACATCGTTGTAGCCGTACTTCTTCAGGTACTCATCGGTCAGCTCTTCCAGAGTACGGATTGCAGCTACGTCCTGACGCAGGTTGCCGCACTGGCCGTAGCCGACGGTAATGTTCTTAACACCCTGCTCAGCAGCCAGCAGAGCCTCGATGATTGCAGCTGCGTGAGAGATACAGGGAGGAACCAGAGTGCCGGTCAGAGGACCGTAGGGCTCACGGTTAATGGAAACGCCCATTTCCTCGTACAGACCGGTCAGACGGTCAACGTACTGCCAGTCACGAATGGTGCGCTCCATGGGAATGTTCTTACAGTAAGGCAGGTTGTAGGAGATGCCGCCGCCCTCGTAGCTGGTGAAGCCACCGGCGAAGGTGATCTCGGTCAGCAGTCTTGCGTCGGGTGTGCCGTGACGGACCTGCATGGGCAGGTTGACACTCTCAACGACCTGACGGCACTTAGCAACGCCGTGGTTGACTGCGGGGAAGCCGTTCATCATAGCACGGCCCAGACGAATGGACTCAGCAATGCCGTTCTCTGCCTCTTCATAGCGGTTCTGACGGGTGTAGGAGTCGATGGTGGAGGGCAGCAGGTCTGCCTCGCCGTACTTCTCCAGATACTGCATCAGCTTGATATGCTCCTCAACAACGGGAACACCTGCGCGGGGCTGGACCAAAGTTCTGCCGTCACGCTTTGCGTCCAGCAGCTTTTTGCCGAACTTGCGGTTTTCGGGCATGGATTTGTGGTAGGCAACTGCCTCCTCCAGATTGACATCCTTACCGGTGGGCCACTGGGTCAAAACTTCTTGCCGCAGCGCAGCAAATTCGCCGTCGGAAATTCTCTTATTCTGAATGTCCATGGTATTCAAGCTCCTTTTTCATAATTCGAAGTGCCGTCTGTGGGTAGTGGGACGAAAGCAAGCCCATAGCGGCCAGTATGTACGTTCTGTCTACCCACACGTCTGCGGCCTTGGGACGCAGAGAAGTAGGCTGTGCCGGAGAATATAGTGCGTAAGATGCGATCTGCTCTGTCTTTTTTGTGTGAATCAGGCTGCCTCCGGTGACCACGATCTGCTTGACCTTGGTCAGGTTCTTGCCGGATTGGACATACGTCAGACCCATCATGGTATACGTTTCTTCAATGGTGCCGGCATGACGGGTAACCGCCTCCCGGATCGCCATAGATGCCAGTGCATGATCCAAACTTTCCAGCTCCGGATCGCCGTTTGGCACCTTGTCGGTATGTATTTTCAGATCCTCAACCAGTTCGGTAACTCTTTCCTTGGAAAGGCCGGAAATCTGGCTAACTGTATCAAGACCTGCCGCATCTACAATACCCTGAATGCTGTAGCGCATGCCGATATCGCCTTCCACAGTACGCTTGGCAAACGGTTCGGGCAAACCCTTGTAGACCGTATTCATGTGCTCAGGCATGCCGTCAGCGATGGAATACACGTCAGTAGTTGCGCCGCCAACGTCCACTGCCACCAGATCACCGATACCGCTCTCCCCTTCGCAACCCTGCGCAAGCAGTTCCATTGCCTGCAACACAGCAGAAGGTGTGGGCATCATAATATCGGACAACAGTTCAGAAGCCTTGGAAAGGCCCTTTGCCTGAATGATGCGATTTAAGAAGATCTCACGGATCTGTTTTTGGGTAGGCTCAATGTTCAGCACGCCAAACTTGGGCATCACGTTGGGACACACATAGACCTCACGGCCCTCCAGAATGCGCTGGCATTCTCTTGCGGCTGTGCGGTTGCCTGCCACCACTACGGGGAAATCCGTATCCAAGGTAGCCAGCATTTTGGCATTGTGCAGGATACATTCGGTGTTGCCGCCGTCTGTACCGCCTACCAGTAGGAAAATGTCAGGCTTGGCCTGCTTAATTTCCTCTAGATCGTCCTCGGTCAGCTGAAAGGCATAAATGCCAACCACCTTTGCACCTGCGCCAAGGCTTGCCAGCTTGGCAGCCTCACCGGTCAGTTCCGGGACTAAGCCGCTGGTGACCATACGCAGACCGCCTGCAGCGGAAGAGCAGGCAAAGCACTGCTGGAAGTCCAGCTTACCGGTCTTTTCCTCCAGCCGTTTCAGGCCTTCGTTCAAGCCGTCGTTAATGTCCGTTTGGACGGTGGTGTATGCCGCTGCTGTGCCGAGGATCTTCTCACCCTCAACGTCCACAGCGGTCAGCTTTGTGTATGTACTGCCGAAGTCAATCAGCAAGACAGCTTTCACGCAGTCTCACCTTCCATATGTAACAACTCACGCAGAGCCTCAATGGTAGTTTCAGGAGCAGTGCCGGGAGGGAATGCACGGTCGAAGCCCATATCCTTAAAGCGCTTCTCAACGTCCTCAAAAGACTGCTTGCCGATAACGATGTTGCCGCCAACTACCAGGGGGATGCCCCTCAGACCGGCCTCGTCACACCTCTCACGCATGCCACGGCAGGCCAGCTCGCCCTGACCGTACAGGGAAGATACCACGATGGCATCTGCATTGGACTCGATTGCTGCTGCGATGTACTCCTCCTGGGATACCATAACGCCCAGGTTGACCACCTCAAAGCCTGCCTCGGTAAATGCATGGTACAAGATTTTGTTGCCAACAGCGTGGACATCCGCGCCAATGACACCGATAACCAAAACCTTTTTCTCTCGGTTCTCCATGATAACACCTCAATTACTTTTTTTCATAGCTATTCCATGATAACCATACCTCATATAGTATAACTGCCATAGCTTTTTGTCAATATCAAAACCGCCTAAATTCTTGTGTTTTTCGGTATTTTTTGCCAACAAAATGCCCACTGTACACAGACAGTGGGCATTGGTTAAATTATGTCAATCAGCCATGCTCGCCAAGTAAGCATTCCGGCCGGTTTCGTAGAGGTTATTTCCCTCGCTGTCAATGATGACGATAACCGGAAAATCCTCCACTTCCAAACGGCGGATCGCTTCCGCGCCCAAGTCATCATAGGCAACGACTTCGGCTTTCTTGATGCACTTGCTCAGCAGTGCACCGCAACCGCCAATAGCGCCGAAGTAAACAGCGCCGTGTTCCTTCATAGCTGCCACAACTTCCGCATTACGCTTGCCCTTGCCGATCATGCCGGTCTGACCCTGGGCGATCATAGTGGGACTGTAAGCATCCATACGGTATGCGGTGGTAGGACCGGCAGAGCCGATTGCCTGACCGGGACGGGCAGGTGTAGGACCTACAAAGTAGATCACGCTGTCCTTAACATCCAAAGGCAGTTCCTTCCCCTGCTCTACCAACTCACAAAGACGCTTGTGGGCAGCATCACGGGCGGTGTAGATCACACCGGACAACAGCACGCTGTCACCGGATTTAAGCTGTCTGGCCTTCTCTCTAGTCAACGGGGTCTGTACACGAATTGCCATATCAAAGCACCTCCGTCTTGTGGCGGGTCACGTGGCAGTTGATATTGACCGCCACCGGCAAACCTGCAATATGGGTAGGACATTTTTCAATGTTGACACACAATGCGGTAGTCTTGCCGCCAAAACCCTGCGGGCCGATACCCAGCGCATTGATTCGCTCCAGCATTTCTGCTTCCAGCTCCGCCCAGAAAGGCTCGGGATGGCGCTCCTCAGCAGAACGCATCAGTGCTTTCTTTGCCATGTAAGCAGCCTTATCAAATGTGCCACCAACACCTACGCCAACCACAATGGGAGGACAAGGATTGGGGCCAGCCTCTTCGACAACCTTCAGAATGAAATCTTTTACACCCTGCAAGCCATCGGAGGGCTTGAGCATTTTGATCTGGCTCATGTTTTCGCTGCCAAATCCCTTGGGTGCTACGGTCAGCTCCAGGCTGTCACCGGGAACGATGTCGTAGTAGATCATAGCAGGCGTATTGTCGCCGGTGTTGACACGGTCCAGCGGATCACGAACAACGCTCTTACGCAGGTAGCCTTCGGTATAACCCTGACGGACACCCTCGTGAATCGCCTCTGCCAGATCGCCGGTAACGTGGACATCCTGACCAATCTTTACGAACACGCAGGCAACGCCGGTGTCCTGACAGATAGGCTGGGCCTTTTCGTCAGCGATCTGATAATTTTCAATAATGCGCTCCAAAATTTCCTTAGCCTGGGGCCAGGACTCCTCTGCATGGCTGCGCTGGATGCAGTTTTTCACATCCTGGGGCAGGAAGCAGTTTGCTTCAATACAAAGCTTTTTCACCGTTTCGGTGATTTTCTGTGCTGCAATTTCTCTCATGGCAATTACCTTACGTTGTAGATTTTATCCAGCAGATCGCCGTCGCGGCTGATGACCTCCGCCACCACCCGGTCGCCCTTAGGCAACTTGGCCGGCTTGCCGGTGATCCGCTCTGTCTTTTCTTTCAGCTCATGAATGTCAACAATCGGCAGACCGGCAGCAATCAAGCGCTCCGTCAATTCCTTGTTCTTGGGGTTGACCGCAATACCGCCCTGGGTAACCAGTACGTCAATGTCCTTACCGGGGGTAGAAATGCAGTTGACACGGTCGGTAACAATGGGCAGTCTTGCACGGAACATAGGCGCAATGATCATGCTGAGCTTTGCACCGGCTGCGGTATCGCTGTGACCGCCGGAACCACCCATAATATAGCCGTTGGAATCGGTATGGACGTTAACATTAAAGTCTGTATCGATCTCGGTTGCGCCCAAAATAACCACGTCCAGGCTGTCCACAACCGCACTGCGGCTGCTGGGGCTTGCATAGTGCATGGCGCTGATCTCCTGATGGCGAGGATCGGTACGAATAGACTCGACTGCCTTCAGGTCAAAGCACTGCACGTCCATCAGTCTCTGGAAGCAACCTGCGTGGAGCATGTCCACCATATAGCCGGTGATGCCACCCAAGCCGAAGCTGCCCTTGATTTCCTTTTCCAGCATGATGTCCTTCAAGAACTTGGCTGCTGCCAAAGATGCGCCACCTGCGCCGGTTTGGAAAGAGAAACCATCCTTCAAAAGACCGGAATTGGCAATAACCTGCGCTGCATGAGATGCCATAACCAAGCCCACCGGATCACGGGTGATCTGAGTTGTACCGGAGACGATACCCTTGGGGTTGCCGATGGCATCGACGTTAACAACGTAATCCACCCAATCCTCAGAAATGGAGAAATCCTGCATGGGGTACGGAACCAAATTATCGGTGATAACAACAACCTTTTTGGCATACATAGCATCGGCATAAGCGTAACCTAAGCTGCCGCAGGCGGACTTGCCGTACTTACCGGAGCAGTTGCCCATGGTATCGGCAGTGGGAGCGGCAATAAATGCTACGTCAATGGGCGTTCTTCCCAAAGAGATATCGCTGGGGCGACCGCCATGGGTACGGAACTGAACAGGCTTTTCCATAATACCCTGGGAAATAGCACGACCCAGGCCGGCTGCAATATAGTCTGCTGCGATGCCGGTGACCACACCGTTTTTGATGTGCTCCAAAAGAGGTGTATGTACATCAAACAAAGAAGATGCATTGACGTTGATATCCTTGAAACCCTGCGCTGCGATCTCTTCCATGACCATATTCAGCACGAAGTCGCCATTGCGCAGATGGTGGTGAAAAGAAACGGTCATGCCGTCCTTCAAACCTGCCAGCTGAATAACTTCTTTCAGGGAATTTACAACCTTGCTCATGCTCACATCCCCCTTTCCATACCCAGTGCCTGCGCCATAGCGATGGTACGTTCGGCACGGGCAACGATGGGCGCATCGATCATTTTGCCACGCAAAGCAATTGCGCCCTTACCCTGGGCCTTTGCTTCTGCGATCGCATCCATGACCTCATAAGCATAGTCCACATCCTTTTGGCTGGGACTGAATACTGCATTGATAACCTCCACGTGACGGGGAGAAATGGATGCCTTGCCGGTAAAGCCCAACGCCTTGGCAAGCTCTGCATCCTTAACGATGCCTTCATCATCGTTGACATCGGTAAAGGGTGTGTCGTAAACATCCACACCGGCTGCACGGGCAGCCACTACCAAGCGGGTGCGGGCATACTCGATCTCCCGACCTTCCTTGGTGCGCTTGCACTGCAGGTCAGCAGTCAGGTCTTCTGCGCCTAAGAACAGTGCCTTAACACGGTCGGTTGCAGAAGCGATAGCAAAGGCATTTTCTACGCCCATTGCTGTCTCGATCAAGGGCATCAGACCTACGGTGTTGTGGGGCAAACCCAGCTTTTCCTCTACCTGAGAAATGTAAGCGTCTGCTTCCAGAACATCCTTTGCGCTGCCGGTCTTGGGCAGCAGGATCAGACCCGGCTTTTGGGGCAGGATCTCATCGATGTCCTGCTTCCAGAAAGCAGTATCAATAGAGTTGATACGCACAATGATCTCACAGCCACGGAAGTCCATGTACCGCATGGTATTACGTACCAAAATACGGGCGGCATCCTTCTCAGCAGGAGATACAGCATCTTCCAAGTCGAAGATCACCGCATCGGCGCCAAGACAATTGCCGTTGATGAGCATATTGGGGTTATTACCCGGCAAAAACAGCATGCTGCGACGCATTACGCATCCCCCTTTCCACGGACGATGGCCGTCTCCACTCTGGCACGGATCACGCACTCCAACGCACCCCGGTCAATGACACGGACGCTGGCCTTTTCCACGCCGTTTTCCTGCAGCACTTCCAGCACAACCCGGTGAATTTCCTCACCGAACTGCTGCTGCACGACAGACTCCAGCTGCACAGAAAGTTCCGCTGCAGGCTCAATTTCTACATAGGCATCGCTGGACTCCATAGTGCCGGCAGATGCGATTTTGATGATTTCCATGTATGTACCTCTCTTTCGTACATATTTTTACTGCTTATCATTGTAGCCCAATCATCTGCGGATTTCAATTCTTTTTTATATTTTATTTGCAAGTTGTCGGGTTTGTTGTATAATAAGTGCAGAAAGGACGGTGAACAGATATGGATATCGAATTGGTTCGCAACCTGCAAGGCGGAAAACTGGCTGCATGGCAGGTATTTTTGAGTCGGGCAGGTCTGGAAGCAGATATGCAGATTGAATCTACCGTACTGGTTTGGGACGAAGGCGAACTGATCGCCACCGGCTCCCGGCAAGGCAATCTGCTCAAATGTATCGCTGTAGATGCCATGCATCAGGGCGAAGGCTTGACCGCCACATTGCTGACCCAACTGCGGCAGGATGCGTTCAGCCACGGGCACAGCCATCTGTTTCTGTACACCAAACCCCAAAATGAATTTATGTTCTCGTCCCTGTTCTTTTACCCCATCGCCAAGACCGATAAGGTTTTGCTGATGGAGAACAAAAAGGACGGCATTGGCGCTTTTCTTAACAGTCTGCCGACAGAGAAATCCGACGGCAAAATCGGCGCTGCGGTCATGAACTGTAATCCCTTTACCAAGGGTCACCGTTACCTGATTGAAACTGCCGCCACCCAATGCGACCGGCTGTATGTATTTGTACTCTCCGAGGACAAAAGCGAATTTTCCGCCAAAGACCGAATGGAGATGGTCAAGCTTGGCACCAAAGATCTTCCCAACGTAACAGTGCTGCCCACCGGACCGTATCTGATCTCGTCAGCCACCTTCCCCACCTATTTCCTGAAGGATCGGGAAAGCGCAACAGAAATTCAATGTCTGCTGGATATTGAAATTTTCTCCGGCTACTTTGCTCCCAAATTTGGCATCACCCACCGTTTTGTGGGTACAGAACCCCTTTCACCTACTACCAATCGCTATAACCAGGCATTGAAGCAGTATCTGCCGGGACGGGGTATCGAAGTATCTGAGATACCGCGCTTAGAGCAGGCAGATATGCCGATCAGCGCCAGCGCTGTCCGGCAAGCCATGCAGCAAGGCGATTGGGATACCTTGCGTTCTTTGGTTCCCGAAACCACTTTCACATATTTACAAACGCTGAAATAAGGAGGCGACATTATGGTAGAAAGCAAACCTACCCATCTTCTCAGTAGTTACTACGCCCCCCGTGGCGCCCACCGCATGAATGCGCTGGGTCAGCAGATCGCCCAGCTTTATCTGCATCCTACCGATAAGCTCATCGGCATCATCGGCGAGGCAGGCTCCGGAAAAAGCGCACTGATCCGTGGCATGTTCCCGGGTCTGGAACTGACCAACGATGATAACGGTGTCTACATCCGTCCCCTACCCATTTTGGAGCAGGATCGGGGTTTCGCCTTCTTCTCTCCCCATACTTACCACTTGGATATCCGTTTTGAAAACGGCTTTACCCAGATGGCTGAACTGGCAGAGGCTATTTCTACTGCGCTGGACAACGGCAAACGTGTGGTTGTGGAGCATTTCGATCTGATCTACCCGGTACTGGGCGCTAACGCCAACCTTTTGATCGGTGTTGGCGAGCAGGTTTTGGTATCCCGTCCCAACGTATTTGGTCCAGAACCGGATGAAATTAAGGACGCAGTTTATGCCTCCCTGCCTTACCGTCTGATGGCACACACCGCCGAGGATATCTGCGGCATGTTCATCGATGACGAAGATAACGAGCGCTGCGGTCACGCCGACCTGCGCCACGGTTTTGCCATCACCTTCCCCGACAGAAAACCCAATCTGGATATTGTGGAACTGGAGAAAAAGGTTAACGAAGTCATCGCCCAAAATCTTCCCGTAACTTACGTGGACGATCACCACATCAGCATTGGCGACAGCGTGCAGATCTGTGACGGCCCCCGTGTCCATGTGCACCACACCGGTCAGGTCGAAAATTTCCGGCTGATGCATCACTATATTTACGACCGCTTCCACAAGCATTACATGCTGGTAGGCTGCGTGGGCGAAAAGTCCGACGAGCTACTTAAGCATCTGGATAACCGCCACATGCGCCCCGGCTGGGATTGATATGAACGAAAATCTGATTGAAATTCTGAACGCCCGGGAGGCCCGGGCAGAAAAACAAAAGCAGTTGCTTGATAAATTTCAAAAGCCGCTGCTGTGCTTTACCATGAATATCCCGGGTCCTGAAAAATGGAACCGGGATATTGCCATTGGCTTTTTTGTAGGCAACCGGATGTTGCTGGACGCTTTCGGCGGAAAAGTACTGCATACCGAGCAGCAAGTCACCGCCGCCGGTGCAGAAGCCTACTACGTGGCAGATATGCCGGCGAAGGCGCTGAAAGCGCTGGCTGCGGAAATTGAGGAATCCTCTCCCGTGGGACGGCTGTTTGATATGGACGTGCTGGATACAGACGGCAAAAAGTTACAGCGGACAGAAGTTGGATACCCCACCCGGAAGTGTCTGCTTTGCGATAACGATGCAGCCGTATGCGCCGGACGACGTATCCATTCTTTGCCCGAGCTTACCGATCGGGTAGGCTTTTTGCTGTACTTGGCCGCCCGGCAAGATCTGGCGGAGTATATTGCAGTAAATGCCTATTTCGCCTTGAATCGGGAGGTATCCACCACCCCGAAACCCGGTCTTGTGGACAAAAACAACCGGGGTTCTCACCCGGATATGGATATCCGCCATTTCTTCGTCAGCACCAATGCTTTGCGCCCCTATTTCTGCCGGTTTGCAGAGACAGGCTATCTGACCCGCGATCTTGCACCTGAAGAAACCTTCGCAAAGATCCGCAGCATCGGTATAGAAGCGGAAGCAGCTATGTTCAAAGCCACCCACGGCGTCAACACCCACAAAGGCGCAATCTTCAGCTTGGGTCTGCTCTGCGCCGCAGCCGGTCGGCTTTCCCCGGAAGATTGGCAGCCGGAGAGATTGCTGACAGAATGCGCCAAAATGACCCCGGGTCTTGTGGAAAAGGACTTTGCCGGCATTACTGCAGAAACGGCAAAAACTGTCGGTGAAAAGCTGTATACCGCATACGGTATTACCGGTGTCAGAGGGCAGGCAGAAGCCGGTTTCCCCGCTGTACGGGATGTGGGACTTCCTATCTTCCGGCAGGCGCTGAAAAACGGCCTTTCCGTCAACGATGCCGGCTGCATTACCCTGCTGCATCTGATCGCCGCCACCGACGACACCAATCTGATAAATCGCAGCAACCGGCAAACCCAACTGGAAATCCGCAAGAAAATTGCTGCACTTTTGGAAAGCGACCCCTTCCCTGCCTTATCTGTGATTGAGGCGCTGGATCGGGAATTTATCGAGAAAAATCTTTCCCCCGGCGGCTGCGCCGACCTACTGGCAGTTACCTACTTCCTGCACTTCCTAAGATAAGAAAAGTACACGGACAGTCGTCCGTGGGCTTTGTGTTTTTTTCCGTTCGCAGAGCCACTACCGGGTCTTTCTTGGCTGCGCTGCGGGACGGGATAAAGCCGGCGAACACCGACAGCAGGATGCTGATACCCACCAGTATTACCGCAGTCTGCCAAGGCAGATAGGCATTGAGATTCTCGATCTTGGTAAGCGCATGAATAATGGCATTGATGGGAATGCACAGCAGGTAGGTCATGCCTACACCGATCAGACCCGATGCCGCACCGATCATTACCGTTTCCGCATTGAACATATTGGAAACGTTTCGCTTGGATGCGCCGATGGCGCGCAGAATGCCAATTTCCTTGGTGCGCTCCTGCACGGAGATCAGCGTGATCACACCGATCATGATGGAAGATACCACCAGAGAGATCGCCACAAAAGAGATCAACACATAGGTAATGGCATTGATAATAGTGGTGATCGAGGACATCATAATGCCCACGTAATCGGTGTAGGTTATTTTAGAAACGTCGTCAACATCCTCGTTGTATTTAGCAATGGCTTCTTCGATAACGTCTTTTTCTTCAAAGGATGCGGAATAGAGGTTTACTGAGGAAGGCTTTGCCAGATCCACATAACCCAGTATTCTCATGTTCTGTTCATAAGAGGATTTTGAGAATACGAGGATTTCGTCGTAGTATACTGCGCACTGTTCAACGGTGTAGAGGTCAAGAGACATATCCATCATACCCGCCAACTGCTCGTCGCTCATAGCTGAAAGTCTTGCTTCAACCTGGGCGGCATACTGCATTTTTATCTGCTCCTCTACCATTTGGGTGAAGAATTCGGTTATATCCTCGTCGCTCATTGTGGAAATATACGCGGAAA
>JAZRQF010000027.1:0-2015 GCA_045649605.1 Faecousia sp. | reverse complement strand
AAATAGGCATAATAAGCATCCTCTGATACTTCGATCAGCTTACCCTGAATTTTGATTAAGTATTTTTCCTTATCTGCCATAACGCAGACCTCCTTATTTGAAATTTGATTGTTGAAATCGAACTTCAGAAGGAGGTGCGCGTATCCTGTATGCAAATGCTGTAAAACCATTGTACAAAACAGAGAAAATGCGGTATTTTACTCCATTTTGATAGAACGATGATGGAAACTCACAGAAATAACAACACCGTTCTGCCAAAGTCGCGAAATTTTGATAGCGGTTCTCGCAGAACGGTGTCGAAATTTTGAGGGGTAGAAACTGCTTCATTTCAGTTTCTGCCCCAATACAAATCCTATTCCATTGATCTTTCTTCGTTCTCTTTCTATGTAACAGACTGCTTTGTAATCTCATAGCGCATATATCTAATATTCTCCTATTAAACTTCTCTCCTGCTTATAATCCATTTTGCCATTCCGATTTCTCATCAAGTAAACAGTCGTTATTTCACGACATATTATATATTTTGATAATATTTAAGTAAATAACAAAATTTCAATTTTATATGCACTATATTCTCCTAAATAAAAACCCGAAACCGTCTGAAAAATCAAAACGGTTTCGGGTCAAATCAGTTTAAGACTTAACTTATCCGAGTATTAGATTTACAGATCAAGCTTGAGATCTCCCTCTTTGATCCAGCCCATCTTACGCAGGATCTCGCAGAAGACCCAACTCAGAATTGCAGGCAAGACAAAGCAAACCAGAAGCATTCCGATCCAATCCATACCAGTGATTGCATCCTTGGTACCAACAGCAACATCATTGAGCCAGCCGGTATAAACACCAATCTGACCAACGAAACCACAGGTTCCCATACCGGAAGACACGGGAGAGCCATTCATCTGCAGTTTAAAAATGCAGGTTGCAATGGGGCCGGTAATCATAGATGCCAGCGTGGGAGGGATCCAGATCTTAGGATTCTTCACAATATTGGGCATCTGCAGCATGCTGGTGCCCACACCCTGGGCCACCAGACCGCCCCAGCGGTTTTCACGGAAGCTCATGACAGCAAAACCAACCATCTGGGCACAGCAGCCTGCAACAGCAGCACCGCCTGCCAAACCAGTCAGACCGAATGCTGCGCATATGGCTGCCGAGGAAATAGGCAGTGTCAAAGCAATGCCAATGATGGCGCTGACAATAATACCCATAAAGAAGGGCCGCAGCTCGGTTGCCCACATAATTGCCTGACCTACCGCGCTGGCCGCAGCGCCAATGGGAGCCGCAATGAGACTAGCAACACCGACACCTACCAAAATGGTAACGATGGGTGTGACCAGAATATCTACTTTCGTTTCCTTGGATACCAATTTGCCGAATTCTGCTGCTACAATGGCAATGAAAAACACAGCCAGCGGGCCGCCTGCGCCGCCCGTGGCATTGGCAGCAAAGCCCACGGGGGTCAGGCTAAACAACACGAGCGGAGGACAGTGCAGAGCGTAGCCGATGGCAACAGCCATTCCAGGGCCAACCATGGCAGAAGCCAGTCCGCCGATGGTATATTTTGCTGCGCCCTCCCCTGTTCCAATTGTAACAATGATCCGATTCAGAAATTCAATTCCGAATTGTTGGCCAATGGTGTTCAGAATTGTGCCTACCAGCAATGTACAGAACAGGCCTTGAGCCATAGCGCCCAACGCATCGATTCCATAGCGCTGGAGAGTAAACACAACATCTTTTTTCTTGAGAAACGCTTTGATTTTTTTCATGTAATTCTTCTCTCTTTCATTAATAGATACCTATCATGACAAGAAAGAGACGCTGGCATCTTTCATCCAGCCTTAGGCGATTCAAAGACGCATAACGGCGTGCTGGGGTACTATCGTGCCGCTTTCAAAACTCAACCGCCTTCAGTGCCGGGATCGCACTCCAGCCTCTGGCAGCACCATCCCTTTGTCCATTCCACACGATTAGAACATTAGCTATATATTACCACTCAGATCCGAGAGAGTCAA
>JAZRQF010000026.1:0-2373 GCA_045649605.1 Faecousia sp. | reverse complement strand
CAAAGAGGCTGAAATTGCCGCTTTGAAGACCGAGGCCGACGACGATTCCATCGAGGTTGAGTTCGAAGAAATCCTGGACGAGGAAGATGCTCCGGAAACCGTTGATGAAATCGTAGACGAAATCGTAGACGAAGTTATTGACTGAAAAAGTACATAAAAAAAGAGCCCCCAAGGGCGACTGGACTGCCCCAGATTGTACGGACAGCACAAAAAAGACCCCTGGTAGGAAAATATTAAGTTTCAAGCAGAGTGGCGCAGCGTGAGCGGCGCCACTCCAGTTTTCAACTGGATGCGCTGGTGATTGTAGAAATATATGTAATTGTCGATCATCGTTTTTGCTTCCTCAAAAGTGCTTGCCTGGTGTCTGTAGATACACTCAGTTTTGAGGATGGAGAAGAAATTCTCTGCCATGGCATTGTCGTAGCAATTTCCCCGTCTTGACATAGACGGAGTTATTCCGTATTCTTTAGTCAGGTCAAAGTATGCTTGTGAGGTGTACTGACTCCCTTGGTCGCTGTGGAGCTGCAACTCCGCAGCGACTTTCTTTTCTTTCTGCATGGCAAGACGGATGGTGTCAAGTACAAGGTTAACACTTTGACTTGTTCCTGTTTTATATGCAACGATGCTGTTGTCAAACAGATCTCGGATCATTGACAGATAGAGTATGCCTTGTCCGGTATGGATGTAGGAAATATCCGTGACCCACTTGTGGTTTGGTCTGGTGGCCTGAAATTCTCTGTTCAGTAGGTTTTCATATTTGTGAAGCTGCTGCCCCATCTGTATCCATTTTCTGCGGCGGCGAATTTCAGATAAAAGTTCATATTTCTTCATGATACGAAGGATTGTTTTGGGATTTCGGTGTATTTTCTTTGCGTTTTTCAGCCACGTCCACATACGCCGATATCCGTAGGTTTTATCACATTTCTCCTGTTGTTCGCGAATAATTTCGGCTAGACCGGCATTGCGTGCCGGCTGATCCAGTCTCTTCACATAGTCGTAGTAACCACTGCGCGATACGCCGAAGAACTGGCACATTACGGCTACTGGATAGCGTTTGCGATTCATGTAAATAACTTGGTATTTTACTCGAGGCCTCACTTCCTTCCTGTCAATTGCAGAAAATCCCGCAACAGTTTGTTTTCCATTCGCAGTTGTTCCAGTTCCGTTTTTTCACGCTGATGCGGGGGCTGTCCGTCTTTCCGAGGACGTCCCTTAGGTCGAGGTAAATTGCCTGCTTGTGCTTTTGCTTCTTTGCGGCGTTCACGCGTAAGAAGCTGTTTTACGACATACTTATCCCTCAACCCAAAATGTTCCGCTATTTCTCTCTTTGTTTTACCTGTTGCTTCCATTGCGCGTATCTCCGGAAGCAATACTTGTACATGCGTATACTTTTCTCTCGACATAATTTTACCCCCTGATGTAGTACTCTAATTTTCCTACATCAGGGGGTGTTTTGTCTATTGTCCGTTTTTAATGGACCTGTTCACATAGCCAAGGGGGAGTTTTCTTTATTAAGATTTCCGAAACGGAGATATCAGCCGTGGAAGAGCTTCTTCACCTGATATCTGGGCTCGAAGGTTATATTCACACCCAGCTTCTGGAACAGATTTTCGTCCACGCGGGAGAGGATAACGCTGGAATGAGCTTCACAGCCACGGAGCTTATGGAGCTGGTCCATGGCGTGCTCGGCCATGGGGTTGGTGACGGCGCATATGCTCAGCGCCACCAGTATCTCGTCGGTGTGGAGGCGGGGGTTGCGGTTGCCCATGTGCTCGGTTTTCAGATGCTGTATGGGCTCTATAATACCCGGAGATATGAGCAGTAGTTCCTTGTTCATGCCGCCCAGCTCCTTGGGAGCGTTGAGCAGGCAGGCGGAAGCGGCGCCCAGCAGGGGAGAGGTCTTGCCGGTGACTATCTTGCCGTTGGGGAGCTCCAGAGCCACTGCGGGGGCCTGGGTTTCCTCGGCCCGTTCCATGGCGGCGGAGATAACGGGACGGTAATCGGCGGTGATGCCGCACTTATTCATGATAAGCTCGATTTTGCGCTGTTCGTTGGGATCGCTGAGACCCTGTCGGACGCTTACGGCGGAGGAATAATAGCGGCGGATAATTTCCAGCTTGCTGGCATGGCGGCAGGCTTCGTCATCCACGATGCAGTTGCCAACCATGTTAACGCCCATGTCCGTGGGGCTCTTATAGGGGCTCTGACCCCAAATGCGCTCCAGAATGGCGTTGAGAACGGGGAAAACCTCAACATCGCGGTTATAGTTAACGGTTGTTTTTCCGTAAGCCTCGAGATGATAGGGATCGATCATATTAACATCGTTAAGGTCAGCAGTTGCCGCCTCATAGGCAAGGTTAACAGGGTGCTTTA
>JAZRQF010000025.1:0-4578 GCA_045649605.1 Faecousia sp. | reverse complement strand
GCACAGATCATTGGTTTGTTGGCAGTGACGGCGTTTTTGCTCAGCTACCAGCAGAAAAAACGCAAGCATATTGTCCTGCTTAGTGTTACTTGCAGATGCCTTTACATTTTGCAGTATTTGCTGCTGGGGGCGTTTGCCGGCGCAGTGATGGATATTCTTGGCGTGATTTCTGCAGGTCTGGCCAGCAAGAAACATTTGCCGGCGGTGAAAAAGCACACAAAAACCATCGTGATCCTTACAAATGTCTGTTTGGTGATTGCCGGCGGCGTGATCGCGTGGCTTAACAGCAGGTGGATCGATCTGTTTGCTATTTTGGGTGTTACTCTGCACACCAGTGCTTTGTGGCTTTCTGATGAGCAAAAGATCCGCTACGTAACTTTGGCAGGTTCGCCCTTCTGGTGCGCCTATAATGTGTTGAGCCGTGCCTACGGTTCAGCTGTTGGTGATTTCCTCTCCATTTGTTCACTGGTGATTGCCATTTTCCGTTACAGAAAAAAGGATAAAGCCCAGATAGGGGAGTAAGTGAAAATTATTGCAATCCGCCCGGAGTGATCCGGGCGGATTTTTTAACTTTTTGCCTGTTTTTATAGGAGGTATCCGTTTTCGCTATAACACCTATAACCACTTAGTATATTGCATTTTTCGGTCTAAATGTTACAATTCAAAACAGTGTGAAAATCAAAGAAAATAAGGAAAATCTCAAAGAAGGTGTGAGGAAATGAACACCCTTTCCCGAAAAATTTCTGCCCATTACAAATGGGTGGTGGCAGCGGCCTGCTTTTTGATGGTTTTTGTCTGTTTGGGCTTTTGTAGTTCCAATAAGAGTGTTTATGTAGGCGCTATTACCGAGGCAACCGGTCTGAGCAGAAGTCTGTTCTCCATCAATGATACAATACGGTTTATTGTCTGTGCGGTTGTAAATGTCTTTTTTGGAAGCCTAATCCAAAAATTCGGTCCGAAGAAGCTGATGCTGGCAGGCTTTGTAAGCCTGATCGGTTCCATGCTGCTGTACGCTGTGGCTGCTGATGTGTGGCTGTTCTACGTTGGTGGTGCGCTGCTGGGCGTTGGCACATCCTTTACCACGACAGCTACGGTTGGCTGTATTGTAGGTAAGTGGTTCCAAAAGCACAGAGGTGCGGTCATGGGCGCAATTTTGGCAGCAAATGGTCTGGGCGGTGCTGTTGCTGTGCAGATTGTAAGTCCTATTATCTATAGCGGGCGTTTCGGTTATCAGGCTGCCTACAGACTGGTAGTGCTGATTTTGGTGATTGTTGCTGCTGTTGTTTTGCTGTTGGTAAAGGAACAGCCTTCCGACACACCCAAAACACCCACTACCGTTGCCCAAAAGAAACCTAAGGGAGAAAGCTGGGTTGGTGTAGAGTTTGCGGTGGCGCGCAAGAAGGCATTTTTCTATGTGGCGCTGGTTTGTGTGTTCTTCACCGGTTTTATGCTGCAGGGCATTCATGGTGTGGCAGGCACCCATATGAAGGACGTTAAACTGGATGAAAACTACATAACCAACTTGCTTAGCATTAGTTCTGTAGTATTGACGCTTTCCAAATTCCTTACAGGCGCAGTATTCGATAAATTCGGCCTGCGTGTAGCTACAGCATTTTGTTCTGTAGCGGCGGTGATTTCTATGGCTGCGCTGGCGCTGATTTCCAACAGCGCAGGAGGAAATGCTTCGGCGATGATCTATGGTATTGTGTCTGCATTGGCACTGCCTCTGGAAACCATTATGCTGCCGCTGTATGCCGGAGACTTGTTTGGTGAGAAGGATTACAGCAAGATGGTCGGTATCTTTATCGCTGTGAACTATGCCGGTTATGCTGTAGGCAGTCCTGTCATCAATGCCGTTTACGACATTTGCCGTAGCTATGTACCTGCATTTGTGTTCTGCGCTGTGCTGATGGCTGCTGTTACAGTTACCATGCAGATTGTGATCGGAAAGGCGCACTGTTTCCGTGAAACCGTTGTAGCACAAGAATCTTAAATTACAAACCCCTTCCAACCGGAAGGGGTTTTCTTTTGTTTTGGATTGTGTTATAATAGGCCAAAAGGGGGAGTAACTATGAAGAAAACCTTGATCGTTGTGGATATGCAAAATGACTTTATCGATATGGCGCTGGGCACAAAAGAGGCGGTTGCTATTGTGCCTAAGGTAAAAGAGAAAATTATGCAGTACCGGAAAAATGGCGATGAGATCATCTATACCCGGGACACCCATGAGGAAAACTACCTGGATACCCCGGAGGGAAAGAAGTTGCCCGTACCCCACTGCATCCGTGGCAGCGTTGGCTGGCAGATTGCAGACGGACTGTATGTAGAAGGCTGCAAGATTATTGACAAGCCCAATTTCGGTTGGCCCCACTGGGACAGGGAAGTGCTGGAAGATGTGGAGTTGGTTGGTCTGTGTACCGATATCTGCGTGGTATCCAACGCCTTGATCATTAAAGCTACATTCCCGGATGCCAATGTAACGGTGGACCGTTCCTGCTGCGCAGGTGTTACTCCGGAAAGCCATGAAGCCGCCCTAAAAACAATGCAAATGTGCCAGATCGACATTGTGGGATAATGGGGGATACGTTATGTATATGAAATTAAAGGACGGAAAATCCAAAGTGCTTACCCTGAGCTATGATGACGGTGTGGTGCAGGATATCCGACTGATGAAGATTTTGGACCAATATGGTTTAAAATGTACATTTAATATCAGTTCCGGCAGATATGTAGCGGAGGAAACGGTTCGTCAAACCTTTACCGGCCGCATGAAGCTGTCGGAAGCAAAGGAACTGTATATCGGTTCTGGCCACGAGGTTGCAATCCATGGCTTTAACCATCCTCACATGGCAAGACTGAAATCCACCGGTGTACTGACGGAAGTGCTGGATGACCGCAAGGGGATTGAGAAAGACTACGGCATTTTGGCGCGAGGTATGGCATACCCCCACGGCAGCTACAGCGACCAGGTGGTGGAATTGTTAAAGCAATGCGGCATTGTATACAGCCGCACCACAAAATCCACCGAGAATTTTACCTTCCCGGAAAACTGGCTTACCTGGCATCCTACCTGCCACCATAAGAATCCCCGGTTGATGGAACTGGCAAAGCGGTTTGCGGAAAAAGATCTGCGTTACCCCAGCGAAAGCCAGTTGTTTTATCTGTGGGGTCATAGCTATGAGTTTGACAATGATGATAACTGGCAGGTCATTGAGGAATTTGCCTCTTACATAGGTGGCAGAGACAATATTTGGTATGCGACGAATATTGAAATTTATGATTATGTTCGTGCCTATGAGAGCCTGCAAATCAGTGTGGATGAGAAAATCGTTCATAACCCATCTGCCATAGATGTTTGGTTCTTCAAAGGCGGAAAAACATACTGCGTACCTGCCGGAGAAACCATACGTCTTTAAAGACAAAAGGACATACCGTTGGAGAAAGTTTTTTCTGCAAAAACGCACACAGAGGATTTGGAAAAATCAACAAAATGGGCGGGGACAACTTGTTGAATATGTAGAAAACTCTAGTTGGAAACAAAATGTAATTGCCAATTTTGTGCAATAGTGCTATACTAACTTGGCGAAACGATTGGATACGTTTCCATATCAAACATCCGGCAAAAGCCGGAGCAAAAATTTAGGAGGAAAACACAATGAAAAAGTTAATCGCTATGCTGTTGGCTCTTGTCATGGTTCTGGGTCTGGTTGCTTGTGGCACCGCTCCCCAGGGTGGCAATGAAACTCAGGGTCAGCCTGAGGGTAACGGCGAAGAGACCGCTAAGGGCTCTGTTTACTGGCTGAACTTCAAGCCCGAGTCCGACGAGGCTCTGCAGGAGATCGCCAAGATGTACACCGACGAGACCGGTGTTCCTGTCAAGGTTGTCACCGCTGCTTCCGGTACTTACAACGAGACTCTGACTGCTCAGATGGACAAGAGCGAAGCTCCCACCCTGTTCGTCGTTGGCAATCAGGCTGCTGTTGAGACTTGGGGCGAGTACTGCCTGGATCTGACCGGCACCAAGATCGCTGAAGAGCTGAGCACCGACGCTTACATGCTGAAGGATGCTGACGGCAAGCTGTGCTCCATCGGTTACTGCTACGAGTGCTACGGCATCATCGTTAACAAGGAACTGCTGGTTCAGGCTGGCTACGCAGAAGACTACATCACTAACTTCGCTACTCTGAAGGAAGTTGCTGAGGACGTTCACGCTCGCGCTGCTGAGCTGGGCTTCGATGCATTCTCCTCCGCAGGTATGGACGGCGCTTCTTCTTGGCGTTTCACCGGCCACCTGATCAACCTGGAGTACTACTACGAGTCCGTTGATGCTCCCGAAGCATGGACTTCCTGCCCCGCTACTCTGACCGGTAAGTACATGGAGAACTACAAGAACCTGTACGATCTGATGGTCATCAACTCCGCTACCGACCGTGCTGAGCTGGCAAACGGCGGTTTCGACGCTGCTGCTGAGTTCGCTGAAGGCAAGGCTCTGTTCTACTTCAACGGTAACTGGGAGTGGTCCGGCCTGTCCGAAAAGGGCATGAAGGCTGAGAACCTGTCCATGATCCCCTACTACTG
>JAZRQF010000024.1:0-9376 GCA_045649605.1 Faecousia sp. | reverse complement strand
GGTGGAAAAGCTGAACCTGAAGAACGGCAGCTTTGTGTGTATGGCAGCCGGTAAGAAGTCCGCAGCACAGGAGACTGCCGGCGTGATCCGCACCCTGATGGGTAAGCGCATCCCCGGACACTTCGACGAGGAGCAGTACGCAATGTGCTGGATCGTTGACTTCCCCATGTACGAAATGGGCGAGGAGTCCGGCGAGCTGGAGTTCTGCCACAATCCCTTCTCTATGCCCCAGGGCGGTATGAAGACTCTGCTGGAGGCAGAGGGTGACACCGAAAAACTGCTGGCGATCAATGCTGACCAGTACGACCTGGTTGTCAACGGCTACGAAAGCGCTTCCGGTGCTGTCCGTAACCACGATCCCGAGGTCATGGTCAAGGCATTCCAGATGGTCGGCTTGGGTGAAGAGGACGTGAAGGCAAAGTTCCCCGCAATGTACAATGCCTTTACCTACGGCGCACCTCCCCATGCAGGCGCAGCCCCCGGCATTGACCGTATCGTCATGCTGCTGTGCGGCGAGGAGAGCATCCGTGAAGTCATTACCTTCCCTATGAACAAGACTGCACAGGACTTGATGATGGACGCACCCACCACTGTTTCTCAGAAGCAGCTGGACGATGTCCATATCCTGATCAACGAGTCTCATCTGAACTAATACATTGCCCGGCAGATATCTGCCGGGCGATCTTATAAGGAGGTAATTTTATGCGTTATCCTATTGCTGTCTGGTCCGGTTACTATGGTATATTACATCCGGAGCAGGCGATGGATCGATTTATTTCTGCAGGCTTTAGCCATATGGAGTGGGCTACTGAGCACACGCTGATGCTGCTGGAAGAAGGCAGCCCCGAAAAGATGGGCCGTCAGGCAGCCACCTGGGCAAAGGAGCGGAATTTCTTTATGCCGCAGGGTCACATCAGCTTTAAAGGTGGCACGTGTGACGATGCACGGTTTGAACAGATCAAAAAAGAAGTGGACTTTTTCCTGAATGCAGGCATCACCTACGCAGTTATACACGCCAATGGTGGTGACGATCTGCCCCACGAAGAACGGTATGCCCGCTGGGTCCATTATTTCACCGCCCTTTGTGAATATGTCAAGGGTACAGATTTAACTTTCTGTCTGGAGAATCTGGGTTCTGTACCCTTTACCCACCGGGCAGAAAATATACTTAAGCTCATCGATGATTGCGGCGGTAAGAATATGGGTATTTGCCTGGATACGGGCCACCTGCATTTGACACGCCTCAGAGACGGCAATGAGCAGACTACCACCGAGTTTGTCCGCATAGCAGGCGACCGCTTGAAAGCGCTCCACATCCACGAAAACAACGGTAGGGCAGACGATCATCAGATGCCCTTCAGCGCCAAGAAGGCATTCGATTGGAGAGAACTGATCCGCGCTTTGGATGAGATTCAGTATCAGGGTCTGTTCAATATGGAGATCGTTGGTGAATCAGTCAGACACCCCCTGGCAGTCCGCGATGAGAAGCTGAAATATGTCCGTTTCCTCTGCGAGTATATGCTTAGTGACGAATACTTAAACAGCTAAAAAATCCCCGGCAGCTTTTGCTGCCGGGGTTCTTTTTAACTATTACGGACTTTCATAAACAAGCTTTCCATATACCGGGTGATGTCCTCCGGCAGGTAAGCAAAGCTGACACCGTTCTCCAAAACCGACTGGTCGGGGTAGCGGGCCGGATCGTTGACAACGTCCTCGCCCAGATACTGCTTTGCCGCAGAGATGGGAGTACTGTAGCCAACCCAGTCCATATTGGCGGCGGAGATTTCGGGGTCGCAGAGGAAGTTGATAAACAGCTCAGCTTCTTCCTTGTTGGAAGCGCAGGTGGGAATACATGCTGCGTCAACAAACAGATTGAAGCCTTGGTTTTCCGGCAGATAGAATGCCAGATCCTCGTTGTTTTCCATCATGGTCAGGCAGTCGCCCACATAGTAAGCGGCGATCCATGCCTCTTCATTCTCCATGGTGGAGTAGATCTGATCCATCACGTACTGCTGCAGAACGGGCTTTTGCTCGGTAAGCTTGTCGGCTGCCTGCTGCAGAAGTGTTTTGTCGGTGGTGTTGATATCCTGATCCAGCAGGAACTGGGCGATACCGAAAGCATCCCGGGAGTTGTCGAACATCAGGATCTTGCCGGCATACTTTTCATTCCACATCAGTTCCCAACCGGTTACGTCTTCCGGGTCTACATACTTGGTGTTGTAGATAATACCAACGGTACCCCAAGTGTAGGGGACAGAGTACTTGTTTTCCGGGTCGTAAGCCATGTTGCGGAAGTTCTCGTCGACATACTGATAATTGGGAATGTTATCAAAGTCCAGTTCCATGAGCATGTCTTCGTTGATCATACGGGCGATCATATAGTCCGACGGGAAGATCACGTCGATGGATACGCCGCCGCCGGAGAGTTTGGAATACATGATCTCGTTGGAGTCGTAGGTGGTGTAGTTGACTTTGATGTGGGGATACTTCTTTTCGAACAAGGCGATGATATCCTCACTGCCGTCTTCACCGCGAGCCATATACTGACCCCAGTTGTACACATTCAAAGTAACTGTCTGTGTGGGACGGCGCAGCGCCAGAAATACAACGCCGACTACCAGCGCTAAAGCAGCAATCGCAGCGGTGACCCGCTTGAAGATCTTCATAGCCTTGCTGTCAGACTTGGCGCGGCTCTTATGACGCTCCTGCTCACTGCGGACCTGAATCACGTTCATGGTCACCATCAGCACAAAGATCAGCAGGAACAGCAATGTGAACATGGCGTAGATCTTAGGCTGGATGGGTTTCTTGGTCAGAGAGTAGATGTCGACCGGCAGTGTGATAAAGTCAGAGCCGGTAACAAAGTAACTGATGACGAAATCGTCCAGACTCATGGTGAATGCCATGATGGCACCGGCCACGATACCGGGCATGATCTCGTGCAGGGTAACTTTGAAAAATGCCTCCATAGGCGTGCAGCCTAAGTCCATAGCCGCATCCTGCAGGGCAGGATTCATTTGCTGCAGCTTGGGCATTACGTTGAGAATTACGTAGGGAAGACCGAAGGTGATGTGCGCGATGAGCAGCGTCCAGAAGTTCAGGCTTTCCTTTTGCCCCAGCATCTTGCCGCCGATGAATACGAACAGCAGCGACAGCGACACACCGGTAACGATATCCGGGTTGGTCATGGGGATGTTGGTCAGGCTCATGACTACCTTACGCATTTTCGGCTTCAGACCATGAATGCCCACAGCGGACAGTGTGCCGAATACGGTGGAAATACCGCTTGCCAAAATGGAGATCAGCAGAGAGTTGCCCAGCAGGCGCAGCAGGTTTCCGTCCCGGAAAAGGGCGGCGTACTGCTGCAGGGTAAAGCCTTCGATTTGGGTGATATCCTTGCCGGTGTTGAAAGATGCCACGATCAGCACCGCCATGGGGATATACAGGAAAATGAAGATCAGCACGGTGATAATGCGGTTCGCTTTTTTCATACCACCACACCGCCTTCCTCGTCAGAGCCAAAGCGGTTCATGATGCCGGTGCAGACAAACACCAGAAGCATCAGCACCAAGCTCAGTGCGGCGCCCAAGTTAGGGTTGTTGCCCTGCTTGAACTGGCGCCCGATCACGTCGCCGATCAGCACCGTGTCTGTGCCGCCCAGTTTTTGGGAAATATAGAAGGTAGATACCGCAGGTACGAATACCATGGTGATACCGGACAGAATACCCGGCACACTCAGCGGCAAAATCACTTTTGTGAAAACTTGCACGCTGTTGCAGCCCAGATCTTCCGCAGCCTCAATGAGACGATGGTCGATCTTGACGATGATAGCATACAGCGGCAGGATCATGTAGGGCAGGTAGTTATACACCATGCCCAAAATTACCGCGCCGGAATTCCGGATCAGCGGCAGCGGGCCGATGCCCAGCTTGCCCAAAAGGGTGTTGATAATGCCGGTGTCCTGCAGCAGGCCAACCCAAGCCAAGGTACGCAGCAAAAAGCTCATACACATAGGCAGCATTACCAGCATATAAAGGAACTTCTGTGTAACCGGCTTTTGGTGGGCGATGAAGTAAGCCACCGGATAGCCGATCAGCAGACAGATCAGCGCTGCTACGATGCTGTACCAGATAGACTGCCACAGAACCGGCAGGTAATCCAACAGAGTGGAAAGGTTTTCCAGCGTGAAGTTGCCGGTGGTGGGGCTATCGGTCAGCGCGTAGTACACCACGACGCCCAGAGGGATCAGGGTGAACAGCAGCATGAATACAATGTAGGGCGTGCTGAGCAGTAGTGACTTATTCTTCTTCATTCTCAGCATCCTCCGTCAGCTCGTCATACTCAGCAGAGTAGGAGCTGTAGTCGCCAAACATGCCGGAATATTCACTCTTATGCATGATGTGAATGTCTTCCGGGTTCAGTCGAATGCCGATGGTTTCACCTTCGCCGTGATAATCGGTGGTCTGGATCAGCCATTTAAAGCCGCGGAAATCCACGATGATATCGTAGTTCAGACCCTTGAAGGTAACGGAGGTTACCGTACCGACCAGGTGACCCTGACCGGCGGGGACAATGTCAATGTCCTCGGGGCGAATTACAACGTCAACGGGTTCATTGGGCGCAAAGCCTGCGTCCACGCAGTCAAAGACACGGCCAAAGAATTTCACCTTGTAATCCTGCAGCATAGTGCCGTCGAGAATGTTACTCTCGCCGATAAAGTCGGCGACAAAGGCGTTCTTAGGCTCATTATAGATATCCTCAGGCTTGCCAATCTGCTGAATGCGGCCCTTGTCCATAACCACAACGGTGTCGGACATGGAAAGCGCCTCTTCCTGGTCGTGGGTAACGTAGATAAAGGTGATACCCATTGCCTGCTGAATGCGCTTAAGCTCGTTCTGCATATCTTTACGCAGACGCAGGTCCAGCGCAGCCAAAGGCTCGTCCAGAAGCAGCACCTTAGGACGGTTTACCAGCGCGCGGGCGATTGCCACACGTTGCTGCTGACCGCCGGAAAGGGAGTCAATATTCCGGTTTTCATAGCCTTTCAGACCCACAACGCCCAGCATCTCCTGAACGCGTTCGTGGATCTCTTCTTTGGGCAGCTTTGCTACCTTCAGACCGAATGCGATGTTGTCATACACATTCAGGTGAGGGAACAGAGCATAGCGCTGGAAAACCGTATTGATCTGCCGCTGATAAGGGGGCACATCGTTGATGCACTTGGCGTCAAAAAGCACCCTGCCGGATGTGGGGTTCAAGAAACCGCCAATAATTCGCAGAGTGGTTGTTTTGCCGCAGCCGGAAGGGCCAAGCAGCGTGAGGAATTCATGGTCATTAAAATAGAGGTTGATACCATCAAGTATCCGATCCCCGCCGAACTCCATAACAAGGTCTTGGAGTCTGATGAGTTCTTTAGACATTATCCTCCCCCGTTCTTTTCTAAAAATGTGTCGAATATGACAACTATAGATATACCTTAAAATACCCCCTTTGTCAATGAAATTTTCAATTTTTCGAGGCAAGAATACCCGCCGGGAAAAATTTTGAAATTTTAGTTTAATTTTTGCATTTTTGGTAATACTTGACTACGGAGGTGCTTATTTATGAGCAAGAAAAAATTTAGCAACAGCATTAGCGGTAAGGGCTACTACATAGCCCTGATTCTGTGCGCTGTTGCCATCGGAATCACCGGCTATTTGTATTACCGAAACGCCGATAGCGGCGACATCCAAGGGAACGAGGCGTCCCTTTCTGTAGATGTGACCACACCGGGCAAGACCGATGTGCAGGCAGTGGCGACCCAGCCCGGCAACACCAATCCAACAGATGGGGAGAAACCTGCCGGACAGAAGCCGTCTAAGATCGTTAAACCCGTATCCGGCGAGACCATCTGCGACTACTCCATGGAGGCGCTGTGCTATAACCAGACTACCCGGGACTGGCGTGTCCACAACGGTATGGATATTGCAGCAGAGGCAGGTACAGCCGTCTGCGCTGCAGCAGACGGGGAAGTCTACACGGTCTACGAGGATGAGACCATGGGCATGACCGTGGTGATCCGCCACGAGGGTGGTTATACCACCAGCTATGCAAGTCTTGCCGAGGAAGTGGCGGTGGCGCCCGGTGACAAGGTTACCGCAGGGCAGACCATCGGCTATGTAGGGTGCTCTGCGCTGCTGGAAAGCGCCATTGGCGACCATGTCCACTTCAGCGTAAGCTGTAACGGTAAGCTGGTAGACCCGAAAGACTTTTTGGAATAACAATTTTCTTCATTTTCTTTCCTCTTTGTAAGTCGCAGGTAGCCTGCGGCACTGGGCGCTGCTTCGGCAGCGCCCGATTTTTATTTTGACTATTTGACGGTCAGGGGCTATAATGAAATCAAGAGGTGAGGCAAATGAAAGAATATATCGATACCATACCGGTTCACGAGGCCTTTTCTACGGAGGGAGAATGCCCGTTTTGCTATCTGGAGCGCCAGGTAGAGCAGAAGGCGATCCGCTATGCCTTGGGGCCCGGCGCCAGCTATATGGAGCCGGATGTCCGTGCGGTGACTGACAGCAAGGGTTTCTGCCGGGGACATTATAAAAAGCTGTACGACTATGGCAATTCCTTGGGAAATGCTTTGGTAATGCAGACCTATATGGTCGGCTTGCAGGAGCAGCTGGAGGCTCAGCTTATGGAGTTTGAAATGCCTGCCAAGAAGGGTTTATTTTCTAAGAAACCCACAGAAGAGCTGCCGCTTTTGCAGTGGGTACGGCAGAAAAACAGCACCTGCTTTTTGTGCGATAAGGTCAATTATAATATGCGCCGTTATTATGAGACATTCTTCCACTTGATTAAGGAAGCGGAGTTCCGCAAGAAAGTGGAAAACAGCAACGGCTTCTGTATGCACCACTTCGAAAAGCTTTTGGAGGCTGCCGGAGAGCATTTGCAAAACGGGCAATTAGAGTGGTTCTATACTACGGTTAACCGTCTCATGCAGGAAAATCTGGCCCGGGTACAGCAGGATCTGGACTGGTTTGTGGATAAGTTTGACTATCGTAACGCCAGCGCCCCCTGGAAAAATTCCAAGGATGCGGTATCCCGCTCTATGCAAAAACTAAAGGGTGGCTTTGTTGCCGACCCGCCTTACAAGATGGATTAAAAAAACCGCCATTGTGTGAACAATGGCGGTTTTTCTTATAGATATTCGTCCAGCATTTCACGGAAATGCTCTGCGTACAGATCATAGCCTGCCTGATTCAGGTGGACCTTATCTTCTACGAATATGTCCCCACGGACAATGCGGTTTGCTTTGTTCTCGGCGCTGGCATAGAACATATCCCAGTCGGATTGGTTGACAAAGGTGCAGTTTGCACGCTTGTCGCAGAAATCTTTCAGCATGGGATCATATTCATCCCGGGTGCGGGTGAAGTAGTCTTCCAAGCCGTTACGTTTGGGACCGGGGGCGGCGCTCAAGCAGATGATCTTGATATCCGGGAAGTCGGCCGTTGCAAAATCGCACAGCAGTGCCACGTGATTTACGATCTCTGCAGCATTGTAGCCACGGGAGGGGTCGTTGTTAAAGATGTTAATGACCAACACTCTGGGCGCCCAAGGTTTTACCAGACGGTCGTAGTTGTACAGCAGATCCAGGGAGGTGGAAGTGCCGAAACCGTGGTTGACCACTGCCAGAGAGCCATCTTTCATGCGGATGTCCTCGTCGGCACGGCGGAAACCCCAGCTCTTACCGCCCCAGCGGGTGAAGAAGGAGTGACCATAGAACATAATCTTGCCGGTGATTACCGGCTCATTTTCTAAATTAACAACACTTTTTTCCAAGTGCTTCAAATTGTGACGTGTACCAAACATGGTGATTTCTCCTTATAGGCTCATCAGGTAGTTAATGCTGACCTCAGCGCACTGGAGGGGCGTGTAGCCCATGCTGGGGTTATCCTGCTCTACAATGAACCACTCGGCACCGCCGGCGGTGGCGGCTGCAATAATGGCAGGGAAGTCCTGTACACCCTTGCCCAGAGGACGCAGCTCGAATGCGGAGGCGGCATCTGCCTTCTTACCATCGTTAATGCCAATCAGAGCGTACATGTTCTCACTCTTGCTGCCGTTAAAGTCCTTCAGGTGGACGGTAGGGGTTCTGCCTGCGTACTTGGTCAGATACTGTGCAGGATTTTCGCCACCCACATTGACCCAGCAGGTGTCGATCTGTGTTTGCAGCAGCTCAGGGCCGGCCTCGGCGTACAGAATGTCCAGTGCATACTTGCCGTCGATCTTAACAAACTCAAAATCGTGATTATGGTACTGCAGCACCATGTCGTTTTCTGCCATTTTTTTGCCCAATACCTTTACGGTTTCGATGACCGTTTGGAAGCCGGGCGTGCCGGGACGGAATTCGGGGGTCAAATAGGGAACGACAAGGTATTTGCAACCCAATACCTTATATGTAGTGATGACACCGTCGGGATCTTCCCGCAGATCCTGCAGGGGAACATGGGCAGACAGAGGTACCAGGCCCAGCTCTTCACACATAGCCTTAACTTCTTCTGGAGTGTGGTCGAACAATCCGGCAAATTCTACGCCGGAGTAACCCATTTCCTTTACCTTTTTCAGTGTGCCGTAAAAATCCTGCTTCATCGCATCCCGAACGGAATACAGCTGCAGCGCAATTTTATCTTTTTGCATGGAATTTTCCTCCTAAGGTGTAAAAAGTATATGTAATACCCGTATTATACGACAGCTGCATCGGAAATGCAATATTGGTATTTCAAGCCGCCTAAGATTAAAACAGCGTGGATTGTTTGGTTTTGCTTATCGCAAAACCAAACCGCTGACCTCTTGAATGCCATCGGGATGTTATGTAAACCAATGAGACTTTATGCACCAAACAGTCCAATTAGTCTAAAATAATCGCATAAATATACAAAATAGTACTAAATGGTATACGGTGTTTCGTCGTAATTCAAGAATAATTCAAGAAAAAAAGTAGCGCAGAACTGAATTGTAGCGCAAAAAGTTTCGCGGAGTTCCGCGGAAAACAGAATTTTAAGAATTGCGAGGAATATTGTATGGATTACTTAAATGTTAAAGAAATAGCGGAAAAATGGGGTGTAAATGTTTCGTTAGTTAGGAAATATTGCGCCGAAGGACGTATTCCAAATGCGGTGCTTCGGAACGGCGTTTGGTGCATTCCGGAGGACGCAGTCCGTCCTACAAGGACACAAAAAGCCTATGCATACGAGGAGGTGTTGCCAGAACTCCCCAAAAAGCTGAAAAATCAGAAGAAAAAGCGCAATTTTCACGGATTGTACGATTTTGTGGTGATTGACCTTACTTACTCTTCTTCCCGTATGGCAAGCTGCAGATTGACCCGTCAGTAGGT